>JAJYQK010000066.1 GCA_021794645.1 Actinomycetes bacterium | reverse complement strand
CCTCAGCCGCCCGTGCGGGAGGTGTTTCGGCCGGCCGCGGCGGTGGTGGGGCGGTGCGGGGAGCCGGGGCCGGCCGGGCGGGCGGGCGGGGTGGCTCGCTCAGCTCGCTGGCGGGCCGGCTGACGATGAGCCGGTGGCCCGGGGCTGGCTCGTGGGTGCCGATGGGGGCCTCTGCCTGCGGCTCGGCCGCCGGCTCGTCGACGGGAGCCGCCTTCTCGGCGGGCGGGGCTGGCTGCTGCTTGGCGGCCGGCGCCTTCTCGGCCTTGGCTCTCGGGCGGGCCGGCGCCTCTTCCTCCGGCTGGGCGTCTCGCTTCAGCCCCTCTCGTTCCGCCTTCCGCCTGGCCCGGTCGGCCTGGGCGTCCTCTATCGAGGACGAGTGGGACTTGACCCCGATCCCGAGGTCGAGGCAGAGATCGAGAGCCTCTTTGTTGGTGAGACCCAGCTCACGTGCGAGCTCGTAGACGCGGATTTTCTTGGGCAACTTGGCGCTTCGGTCCTCTCCGAATAACGGGCGCGCGCCGTAGGCACCGGGTGCCTGGCGCGAACCAACATCCTCGCACATCGGCGGCCGCCCTGTGGACGCCCGCCCCGGTCGGGGACGCCGTGTGCTGCCTACAGTTCTACCGGCAACCGACCGGCTACCAGGTCTTGCGGCCGCCGGTCAGTCCGGCGGCCGGCGGGACGGGCCCGGCTGGCTCGGCCTGGGCGACAGCAGAGCGACGGCTTCCTCCTACCGCCTTTTCTCGCAGGTCGGCGGCCGGCGAGGCGCCTTGTCCTTGCTCACAACGCCGGCCGCAGAATTTGGTCGGCGGCCACAAGAGTTCGCCCAGCCCCCTTGCTACGGTGAGCGCCTCACGCAACACCAAGCGCTGGCGTGGACCCACTCAGGCAGCCGGCAGCCGTCTCTTCTCGAGAGCGAGGGGGGCTGTTTTGGCCAGAGGGTGGATCGGCTCCAGTCCGGGAGGGGGACAAACTCCAATGTTCAACAGCCTCAAGCGCTGGTTCGGTCCGGCAGCCGTGCTCTGCCTCGTCGTCTCGCTCGCCTCCGTCGTGCCGACGGCGAGCTCGTCGGCGGCAACGCGGGCGCGGGCGGTGAAGAACGGCACCTACCGCGTCGCCCTCGGGACCGATCCGGGCAACCTCTTTCCCTACCAGACGGTCTCGACGGCGGCCATATCGCTCTTCTCGTACACCTACGACACCCTCGTCAACTACAACGCCAAGGGCAAGCTCGTCTCCGGGCTGGCCGACAGGTGGACCGCCAAGGCCAAGACGGTCACCTTCTACCTCCGCCCCGGCGTCACCTGCGGGGACGGCAGCCGGCTGACCGCCTCGGACGTCGCAGCCGACTTCGCCTACGTCCTCAACCCGAAGAACGCCTCGCCTTGGCTCAACGTGTCGGTGCCGGCGAGCGGGGTCAAGGTGAAGGCCAACAACGCCAGGCGCAGCGTCACCTTCACCGACTCGACCCCCTACTCCCTCCTGCTGCAGACGACCGGCCCGCTCATGCCGATCGCCTGCCCGAACGTCCTCAAGCACGAGGGCGCCTACCTCCACCGCACCGACGGCACCGGCCCCTACAAGCTCACCTCGGCCAGCCCCGGCAGCCGTTACGTGCTCGTCCGCCGGCCCGGTTACCACTGGGGTCCGGGCGGTGCCTCGACGACGAACCTCATGCCGAGAAAGGTGATCATCGAGATCATCGCCGACGAGACGACCCAGACCGACCTCCTCCTGCGGGGCCAGCTGAACCAGGTCTCGCTCGTCGGCCCCAACCGCTCCCGGCTCAACCACGCCCGCGGGGTGAACACCTACAAGGTGCGGGTGCCCTTCAACTGGCTCTGGTTCAACCAGCGGCCCGGCCACGCCACCGCCTCGCCGGCCGTGCGGGAGGCCCTCACCTTGGCGCTCAACCTCCACACCCTCGAGCAGGTGGCGACCGCCAAGCTCGGCAGCCCGGCCACGAGCCTCGTGCCGGTGCTCTCGAACCCCTGCCGCTACAACAGCGTGACCGGCGCCTTCCCCTCCTCCAGCCTGGCGCGGGCGAGGCGCATCCTCAGGAACGCCGGTTGGCGGGCCGGAAGCAACGGCGTGCTGCAAAAGAACGGCAAGCCGCTCGACCTCACCCTGCTGAACGCCACTGACCAGGGTGCCTCGGTGCAGGCGGCCAACGACTACATGCAGCACCAGTGGGATGCCATCGGCGCCAGCGTCACCTTGGACTCAATGAGCTCCCAGGGCATGATCGGAGTCCTCTTCGGGCCCGGCAACTGGGACGCCTCCCTCGTCTCCCTCGGCGTCTACGTCCCGAGCCAGCTGACCGGCTTCCTCTCCGGCCCGACGCCGCCTTCGGGTGAGAACTTCGCGGGCATCCACAGCGGCGCCTACATCAACGCCACGAGGAACGCCCTCAAGTCGGTCGGCACGAGGAGCTGTGTCTACTGGAAGGAAGCCGAGCAGGCCCTCTTCCACTACTTCGACCTCATCCCCTTTGCCGACAACCCGATCTACGTCGGGCTCTACCACTCCCGGGCCGAGGTCAGCTTCGGCGGGATCTACCCGACCAGCGTGCGCATGTACCGGCGCTGAGCACCGGCCGGCCCGAGATGAGAAGGCTCCCCGTCGCAAGGGAGGAGGACTGGGCCGAGGTCGCTTCGACCGGCCCTCGGGCACATAGGTGAAGGACTTGCTGCATCGCCATCCGAGCCTGGAGTTCTACGCCAGGCGGTCTCTGAGGTTCGTGGTGTCCCTGCTGGTGATGGTGATCATCAGCTTCGGGATGATCAGGGTGATCCCGGGCAACCCGGTCCGGGCCCAGCTGGGCATCACGGCCACACCAGAGGAGATCCGGATCCGCACCCGCGAGCTCGGCCTCGACAAGTCGCTGCTGACCCAGCTCTGGACCTATCTGCAGCACCTGTTCACCGGGCACCTCGGCACCTCGATCACCCTGCAGGAGCCGGTCAGCAACATCATCGCCACCCGCCTCCCCAACACCCTCGAGCTCGCCTCGCTCGCCTTCGTGGTGACGATGGTGCTCGCCATCACCACCGGCCTCTTGCTGGGGGCCTTCACCCACGAGGGGAAGCACCCCCGCAGCGAGCTCTCCTACACCGCCGCGACGGGGCTGTTGGTGACGATCCCCGAGTTCGTCCTCGCCGTGGTGCTGCAGTACGTCTTCGGCGTGAAGCTCGGGCTGCTCCCGATAGCCGAGAAGAGCGGCTGGACCTCCTTCATCATGCCCGTGGCCGCCCTCTCCATCCCGCCGGCCGCCGCCCTCTCCCGGCTTGTCCGGGTCGAGACCCTGAGCGCCCTCTCTCGTGACTACATGCGCACCGCCAGGAGCAAGCGGCTCCCGGCCCGCCTCATCTACCTCCGCCACGTCCTTCCGAACGTGCTGACCGCCACCCTCACCCTGGGCGGACTGCTGCTCGTCGGCCTCATCGCCGGCACAGTCCTCGTCGAGACGGTCTTCGCCTGGCCCGGCATCGGGAGCACCATCGTGCAGGCGATCGAGCAGAAGGACTACCCGCTCATCCAGGCCCTCGTGCTCCTGCTCGGCTCGATGGTCCTCTTCGTCAACTTCGTGGTCGACATCCTCCTCGGGGCGATCGACCCCCGCTCGGCGATAAAGACCACCTGAGGACCCGAGTCGGATGCGACGACGCCTCTTCGCAGCGGTGAAGACACCGACCGGCTTCGCCGGCGCCCTGATCCTCCTCGTGGTGCTCTTCTTCGTGATCGCCGGCCCCATCCTCTGGGGAGCCGAGGCGAACAGGATCGACCCGCTCAACATCCTGGCGGGGCCCTCGGCCCGGCACCCGCTCGGGACCGACGAGCTCGGGCGTGACATCATGTCGGAGGTCTTCACGGCCTCCCGGCTCTCTCTCGAGCTCTCGGTCCTCGCCACCTTCATCGGAGCAGCCGTGGGCGTCCCGCTCGGAGCCGTCGTAGCCGTCCTCTCCCCCCGCCCCCGCCGCATCATCGGCACGCTCATCAACTTCACGGTCAGCTTCCCGGGCCTGCTGCTCGCCATCTTCCTGGCTGTGATCGTCGGCGTCGGCTCGACCGGGGCCGTGCTCGCCATCGGCTTCGGCTCCGCCCCCGGCTTTGCCCGCCTCTCCCAGACGCTCGCCTCGTCGGTGACAGAGATGGACTACCTGGCGGCCGCCCGCCTCCTCGGCGTCAGCCGGAGGCGCCTTTTGCTGCGCCACGTCCTCGGCAACATCGGCGAGCCCATCATCTTGAACGTCACGATGGCCATCGGCGGCGCCCTCCTCGCCCTCTCGGGCCTCTCCTTCCTCGGCCTCGGTGTGCAGCCGCCCTCCTATGACTGGGGCAAGCTCCTGTCGGACGGTCTCGCCAACATCTCGACCAACCCGCTGCAGTCACTCGGGCCGGGGGTGGCCATCGTCTTCACCGGCATCGGCTTCAACCTCTTCGGCGAGTCGCTCGCCCAGGTGCTCGGCC
>JAJYQK010000010.1 GCA_021794645.1 Actinomycetes bacterium | reverse complement strand
ACTTGATCATTGGGGCCCGACGTTATTTGCCCACGCCCCCCGAGGCGAGGACCGCCGCAGGCTTTGCCGGCGGGGATGGATCAGGCGACGCCCCTCCTCTTGCGCCCAGGCAGCGGGGCGCCGCCGCCGGCCTCCAGCCCGGCGAGACCGGCCCCCTCGCCGGTCCCGGCCCCCTCGCTCCGGGCGATGAGAGTGGCGCCGGCGACGACGGCGAGGAAGCCGAGCACCCGGAGCGCCCCGAGGGCGTTGGCCGGCACAGCCTCGTGGAAGACGACGAGGCCGGCCGCGATGGGCACGGTGTTGTTGAGCAGCGTCGACAGCCCGGCGGTGGCAAGGGCGCTCCCTCTCTGGAAGGCGAGCTGGAGGGCGACGAAGCCGACCAGGTGGCAGGCGAGGAGGACGGGGACGAAGACGAGGCCGGCAGAGGAGACGGCGCCCTTGGTGGCTATGTCCCCGGCGGCGTAGAGGAGGCCGGCCGCCGCCCCGAGGCCGGCGCCGAGGACCCGTGGGCGCCGGGAGAGGAGCGCTGCCACGCCGGCCGCCACGACGCAGGCGATGACCCAAGAGGCGACCGGCGCCCAGCCGTGCACGCGGGAGGAAGGCGACTGGCCGGCGAGCGAGAGCGCCACGAAGGCGAGGCCGGCGAGGCAGGCCAGCGTGCCGAGCCGCTCTCGCCGGGCGAGGCTCGTCTTCCCCCGCCTGGCGGCGAGGAAGGCGATGAGGCCGACGCCACCTGCCACGACTGCCTGGGCGAGCGAGAGGGCGGCGAAGTGGAGAGCCAGGATGTAAAGGCCCCAGCCGGCGAAGCCGCCGAGCCAGCCCGCGAACCAGCGTAGGTTGGTGAAAAGGAGCAAAAGGGAGTGGAGCGGGCGCCTGAGCGAGAGCCGGGGGAGCCCGCTGGCGGCTTCGTGTTGGACATAGAAGCTGGCGTTCAGAGCGAGCGAGGCCGCCAGCGCCAGCAGGAGGCCGGCCGCCAGCCTCACAGGAGGGTCGCCTTCGCGCCCGTCTCGCTGCTCTCTGCCGATCCGGTGCCAGCTCCTCTCGCAGCGGGCTGTTCGGCCTTTCTCTCACTGTCGGCCCGCTCGGAGGGATGCGGCAGGCTCATGCGCCAGAGCTTTCCCCGTGCCACCTCGGAGAAGGGGAGGTACCCCTCAGCCGCCATGGCGGCGAGCGCCACCCTCGGCAGGTCGGCGCGCCGCTCGAAGACGACGTAGCGGGGCTGCAGCCGGGGGCCGAAGCGCTGGTTGAAGCGCATGAGGTTGTCGAGCTGGAGCGAGAGGCGCCTCTTCAGGGCGAGCAGGGCCTCTCGCTCGATGCGCTGCAGGGCAGAGAGGTCCTCCTCGGAAGAGAGCAGGCCGGCGAAGGGGGCGAAGTTGAGCGAGAGCAGCTCGAAGCCGTTCTCCCGGGCCCACTCGATGGTGCGGACCACGACGAAGGCGGCGAGACCGTTCGGCGTGTCGCGCCGACGGGGCAGGCACGAGAGCGAGAGGGCCCGGCTTGCCGGGCAGAGAGCGGCGTGCAGGAAGCCCCCCACCTCGCCTCCGGGAGCTCTCGCCACCACGAAGAGGGCATCTTTGCCCCCAAGGCGGGAGAGCTCGTCGAGCTCCATGACAAAGCCGGTCCGCTTCGCCCCGTTCAGCCAGATCCTCTCGACCTCGTAGAGCTCGGCCATGAGAGAAGAGCTGACATCTCCGGCGTAGAGGATCTCGGCCCGGTAGCCGGCCCGCTCCACCCGGTGGACGCCTTGGCGGACGGTCTTCATCCCGGGGGTATCGAGCTCGAAGCCGTCGGTGAGCACCTGGGCCTCGTCGCCGTGGTAGACGAAGCGGAGGCCAGCCCGCCGGTACATCGGAAGCCAGCGGGCCGAGGCGCCGAGGACGCCGATCTTCCAGCCCCGCTCCCGGGCGTGTTCGAGGAAGCTGACGAAGGCTGGCTCGATCGCCTCCTCCGGCCCGATCGGGTCGCCCGAGACGAGGGCGACTCCCCTGATCACCCGGTAGGCCACGACCGCCTCGGCACTCTCGTCGTCGGGCTCAGGTGCCGGGAAGAAGAAGTAGGCCTTGTCCGCCCGCAGGGCGAAGGGGGAGAGGGTGTCGCTGCCGTAGCGGCGCACAATCCGGGCGACCCGGGCCCGCCGGGCCTCGCTCCGCAGGAGCAGGTGGCTCCAGGGTGCGAGCCAGCTGGCGACTGCCCAGCCCACCCCGATGGCCACGATGGAGGCGAGCGACCAGTAGTACCAGTCGTCGCCGGTGCCGGCGAACCTCGACAGGTGGGCCGGCAACCCGACCAGGGCACGTGCCGCGAAATCAGCGGCTTGCCGCGGGCGGGCCGGGAGGCCGAGGGCTGCCCGGTCGACGAGGAGGGCGAGGAAGGCATAGACATAGGCCACCGAGACAACGGTGGAGAGGCGGACGAGCGCCAGCAGGCGGCTCCCCGGAGCACCTTCAGAGGTGAACTCGCGGCGGCGGGCGAGGAGCCCGAGCAGGAGGATGCCGCAGACGACGGCCGTGCCGTAGTCGTAGGAGTCTGCGAGGTGCAAGCCAGAGGAGACGGCGAGGACCGCCACAGCCACGAGAAAGGCGCGGCGGCTGCCCCGCCCGAGGGCGCGGGCGCTCAGCAGCAGCACGACCCCGAGCGGGACCACGAGGGCGTTGGCGACAGGCGGAGCCGGTGTCGGGGCGAAGCCGTCGAGGCCGGCCAGCTGGTTGGCGAAGCGGGGCACCACCGCCTGGGCGAGCTCCATCAGGCCGGCCAGTCCCACCGCCAAGGCAAAGAGCCGGGCCGGGCCTGAGCGGGCCGACCTGCGCCTGGCGAGGAGGGCCCCGGCCACTCCAGCGGCGATGGCGTTCAGGTAGACCGCCTGCACGTGGCTCGACTGGGCGAAGGCCTGACCGTAGCTGACCTGGCGCACCACGTAGATGGAGATGCCGTCGATGACGAAGGTGACGAGGCCTGTCGTGACGGCCATCACGAGCGCCGCCGTCAGGCGGTCGACGCGGGCCCAGCGGGCGACGAGGCCGACGAGGGCGAACACGGCGGAGAAGACGAGGAGGTAGACGAGAAGCGGCACCCGGTTGTGGGCGGCCAGGGTGTCGAGGACGAGCGCCTCTTCACCAGAGGGGCTCGGCACCGCTGTCACGAGAGCCCGCAGCCAGTAGAGGCAGCCGGTCCCGAGCGGAACGGCGAGGAGCGTGGCGACAAAGAAGGCGGCCGCCCGCGCCGCTCGGCGGACCCGCTGCAGGGTGGGCACCGTGGCCTCAGGCACGGCCGGTCCCGTTGGCCGGGGCCGGCAGATGGCGCGAGGCGACGAGCAGCGCTGTCGCCGTCATGGAGCGCCAGAGCCGCCAGTCGTGGCCCCCGGGCCGGATGAGGAAGGCATGGGGGATGTGCAAGGAGGAGAGCTCGGCGGCAAAGCGCTCGTTCTGAGCAAGGAGCGGGTCGCTCCTGCCCGAGTAGAACCAGACGTAGAGGCTGTCTCTCCTGAGGATCGGGGCGACCCGGCGGATCTCATAGGCCGGGCTGTTGTAGAGCATCATCGCCCGTTTGGGGTGGGCCCCGTAGACCCCCGGGACCTTGTCCGCCCACATGTAGCCGGACCAGCTCTCGACCGTGTCGAACTCTCCCGGATGGTGGACGGCGATGTTCAAGGCGCCGTATCCCCCCATGGAGAGGCCGCCGATGATGCGGTACCGGCCGTTTGGGATCGTGCGGAAGTCGCGCTGGATGGCCGCCACGACATCGCGGGCCATGTAGGTCTCCCAACCGGTGTGGGGCCGGACACCGTTCACCCACTCTGTGTCTGAGAAGAAGCTCGGGCCACCGGTCGGGGCGACGATGATCATCGGCCGCATGAGGCCCTTGGCGACGAGGAGGTCCTCTGCCACCTCGATGTCTGCCACGTGGAAGAAGTTCGTCGGCGCCCCGGGGCTGCCTTGGAGGAGGTAGTAGACGGGATAGCGCTCGCTCGGGTGGCCGACGTAGCCGGGCGGTAGGTAGACGTCGACGAGCTCGCGCCTCCCGCCAAGGGCCGGGCTCCTCACGTACAGCGTCCGGACGGTTCCTCGTCGTACCGGGACGATGCGGCTCGACCCGCCCGGCCCCTTCACCCGCACGGCAGACGGGGTCGAAGGTGGGGGGAAGCCCCGGTAGAGCCAGTAGGTGCGCAGGTACTGCACAACGCCGGAGACGCCGGCGATGACGAGGGCGAGAGCGAGAAGAATCGAGAGCGCCTTGGGCCAGCGCTGTCCTCGCAGCAGCCAAGGTCCGCTCTCGCCGCTTGTGGCCTGCACTCCCACCTCCTTCCCCGATGGGGGTCGCTTCCCACCGCCGGCCCCGGCCGGCTCGTCTCGCAACGGTACTGACGCCACGGGCCGAAAAGGGGGGCAGGCCTCCTCTTTCGGCGGGCCGCCCGGGACGCCGCGGGCGGCAGCCCTGCCCGGGAGGAAGGCCTCTGATCGCAAGACAACGGGCCACC
>JAJYQK010000072.1 GCA_021794645.1 Actinomycetes bacterium | reverse complement strand
ATCTGGCGGCGAGGACCCCCTCGCCTGGTACCGCGGCGGCTTCCGGCGCCTGTCAAGCTAGGCGGAGGGCTCCCGTCCGTTAGGGGTCCGGAGGGGCTCGGGAGGCGGCGCCTGCTGTCCGGCGCCAGCAGCGCCGGCGAGCAGGTTGCGCACGCCGGCCAGCATGTTGCCCACCTCCATCGGCACGACGAACTTCGTGGCGGGCGAGAGACCGATCTGCTTCAAGGTGTCGAGGTACTGCAGCGCGAGGGTGTTCTCGTCGAGCGATCGGGCCACCTCGTAGATGGTGCCAAGGGCTGCGGCGTAACCCTCGGCCCGCAGCTGGGCCGACTGCCGCTCTCCTTCTGCGGACAGCACTGCCGCCTGCTTCTCGCCCTCGGCTGACAGGACCTTGGCGGCCTGCTGGCCCTCGGCCCCGAGGATCGCTGCTGCCTTCTGGCCCTCGGCCTCGGTCACCAGCGCCCTTCTCGTCCGCTCGGCGGACATCTGCCGGGTCATCGCCTCGAGCACGCCGGGCGGGGGGTTGACCTCGCGCACCTCGACGTTGGTGACCTTCACGCCCCAGCGCTCGGTGACCTCGTCGAGACGAGTGCGCAGGACGGCGTTCATGGACTCCCTCTTGGAGAGGACGTCGTCAAGGGGCATGTCACCCACGACCGAGCGGAGGGTGGTGGCCGCCACGTTGAGCGCCGCGCCGGCAAAGTTGCCGACCGCCAGGACCGAGAGCGAAGGGTCGATCACCTTGTAGAAGATGATGAAGTCGATCGAGATCGGAGCGTTGTCGCCCGTGATGGCGGTCTGGTGGGGAACCTCCAGGTACTGCTCGCGAAGGTCCACGAGCGTGGTCCGGTCGGTCGCCGGGTTGAGGAAGACGAGACCGGGACCCCGGGTCCCGATGGCGCGGCCGAGCCGGAAGAGAACGAGGCGCTGGTACTCCCGGGCTATGCGCACGCCCTTGGCGACGAGCATCAGCACGACCAGCACCACCACGGCGACGATGATTCCGACGATCACGAGACAGCCCCTTCCCCCCGTTCGTCCAGCGGGTCGAGCTCGGCCCGCTGGGCTTCGCCCCACACCTCCAGGCGAACACCTCTCACATTTATGACCTGGACCTCTTGGCCCTTTCGCACCGGGCCGTTGAGCGAGAGCGCAGTCCACTCCTCGCCACCGACCCGCACGACACCGTTCGGATCGAGGTCACTCACCGCCCGGCCCATCTTGCCCTCGACCGAGGGAGGCGGGGCGTTCGTCTCTGCCAGGGGACCGGGCGTCCTGAGCGCCTTCACGGCGAGGCCCCCCATCACCCCGCTCATCGTCACGTCGGCTGCGAGGAGGACGTAAAGGAGCGGGTCGGCATAGCCGAGGGCTGCCATCACGACAAGCCAGACGGCCGCCAGTGTCCCGGCGACGCTCGAGACGAGGTGGGCGTGCGGGCCCAGATGCATCCCGGCCGCCGCTGCCAGGACGACGATCCCGAGGAGTATGCCTGCCACGATCCACATGGCGCCTCCTTCACCTGATGGCGACTCTACTCCCACCCCTTCCCCCTGCCACGACGCGGGCCGGCTGGCCGAGCAGCTCGATCAGCTCCTCGAGCGAGCCGAGCGAGTGCCCGGCGACGAAGTCGTCGACGTGGGGAAGGGCGGCCGCCATCCCGGCGGCGAGCGGCTCGTAGCCGGGCGAGGCCTGGTGGGGGTTGACCCAGACGACGCGATGGGCGAGGCGAGCCAGACGGGCCATCTCGGACCCGAGGAGCGCCGGGTCACCCCGCTCCCAGCCGTCCGAGACGAAGACGACGATCGCTCCCCGGGCCACCCCCCGGGCACCGAAGCCGCTGTTGAACGCAGCGAGCCCATCGCCCAGTCGCGTGCCGCCGTACCAGTCGGGGGCGGTGCGGCCGATGGCCTCGAACGCCTCGTCTGGATCCCTCTCGCTCAGCGGGCGGGTGAGGCGGGTGAGGCGGGTACCGAGGACGAAGGTCTCCACCTGCCGAGGGCCACGGGCGGCGGTGGCGGCATGCGCCAGCCGGAGAAACGCCCTGGCATAGGGCTTCATGGAGCCGGAGATGTCGAGGAGGAAGACGAGGCGTCGCGGACGCTCGCCCCCGACCAGGTAGGAGGAGAGCAGCGCCTCGCCGTCGTGGGCAAGTGCTTGGCGGACCGTGCGGGCGAGATCGACCCGCCCCGGCCGCCGGGCCCTTTTCAAACGCCGAGACGAGCGCAGCTGCAAAGGGGCCCGCAAGCGGTCGATCAGCAGCTTGGCCTCGTCCCACTCCCGCTCCCCGTAGCGGGCGAAGTCCTCCTGCCAGAGCCGCTCAGAGTGGCTGTAGGCCCCCAGGCGGGCTCCGGCTGCATCCGCGCCCGGCACCGCCCCTTCTCCGGCGGCAGCGACCGTGACGAGCCGGGGCCGGGCCGCCGGAAGCCGGGGCGGGGGCAAGGAGCCGAAGAGGCCGGCAAAGACGGCGTCGTAGGCCTCGAGGTCTTCTCGGTGGCAGATGAGCGTCGCCCGGCCGGCCCAGTAGAGGCCGGCCGGCTCTGTCGGCGCCAGCGCGCCTATGGCTCTCGCGAAGGCGATGACCGCTCCGACGGGCACCACGACGCCGGCAGCCCTGAGCGCCGTCGCCAACGCCACGACGAGGCGCTCGAGCTCCGCCTCAGCCTCCACCCTCGACAGCGGCGTCGATGAGCGTCTCGAGCCCGGCTGCTCGCGCCCTTTCCTGGTCCTCTTGGTACTTGAGGACAGCACCGAGGGTGACCGTCGCCGTCTTCGGATCGAGCTCGGAGCGGCCAAGGGCGACGACGGCGCCCGCCCAGTCGATGGCCTCGGCGACACCTGGCGGCTTGTAGAGGCCGAGCCGGCGCAGGCGTCCAGCGGCTGCGGCCACCTGGCGGGCCAGGGCCTCGCCGACCCCGGGCGCTCGTCGCCGGAGAATCTCCACCTCCCGCTCGAATGCCGGGTGGTCAACCCAGTGGTAGAGGCAGCGCCGCTTCAAGGCGTCGTGGACGTCGCGGGTGCGATTGGAGGTGAGCACCACCACCGGCGGTCGAGCGGCCCGGATGGTGCCAAGCTCGGGAATGCTGACGGCCCACTCCGAGAGGATCTCGAGGAGGAAGGCCTCGAACTCGTCGTCGGCCCGGTCGACCTCGTCCACCAGCAGGACCGGCACGGGGCCGCTCCTCTCCTCGAGGGCCAGCAGCAGGGGGCGGCGCACGAGGAAGCGCTCGCTGTAGAGCTCGTCCTCGGCCTGGCGAGCCGAGCCCCCCGTCGCCTCCGTCGCCCGCAGATGGAGGAGCTGGCGGGCGTAGTCCCACTCGTAGGCGGCCTGGGCGAGGCCGATGCCCTCGTAGCACTGCAACCGGAGCAGCTCGCCCCCCGTCACTGTCGAGAGAGCCTTGGCGACCTCGGTCTTGCCGACACCGGCCTCCCCCTCGAGGAAGAGGGGGCGCCGCAGCTCGAGGGCGAGAAAGACGGCGGTGGCGAGGCCCTCGTCAGCCAGGTAGCCGGCGGCGTCGAGAGCCGCCTCGAGCTCCTCGACACCGGCGAAGGCGCGCTCTTGCGGGTCACTTGCTGCCACCGGGCAAGAGTACTGGTGGCGGCTCTTTCCGGGCCCCCTCGCCGCCAGTTCCTAGGCTCGGGGTGATGGGTGAGCAGCGGGCGACGAGCAGCCGGGTGGCTCTCGTGGCGGTGCGCCCGCTCGAGACCGCCGCCGAGCTGGCCGAGGCGAGCGCCCTCCTCGCCTCGCTCTGGCGCGAGCCGAACGGAGCCCCGCCTGTCTCCTCACACCTGCTGCGGGCGATGGCGCTCACCGGCAATTACGTCCACGGCGCCTTCCCACCCGGTGGGGGCCTCGTCGGGGTCACCCTCGCCTGGGCGGCGCCGGGCCGCGGAGCCGACCTGCACTCCCACATCACCGGGGTGCTTGCCCGCTGGCAGGGAAGAGGAGTCGGCCGGGCCCTCAAGCTCCACCAGCGCGAGTGGGCCCTTCGCCATGGCTTCACGACTGTGAGCTGGACATTCGACCCGCTCGTCGCCCGCAATGCCTGGTTCAACCTCGCTCGGCTCGGCGCCCGGCCAGAGGCGTACCTGCCGGACCTCTACGGCGAGATGAGCGACGGCTCTGCCATCGAGCACGAGAGCGACCGCTTCCTCGTCCGCTGGGAGATCGAGGCTGAGCTCACCAACTCGCCCCATGTCGTGAGCGAGCGCGAGCGGCCGGCCCTCTTGGCGGCCGGGCCGGCCGGCGAGCCGGTACCCGGCTCACCACCGCCGAGTTGGCAGGAGGCGACCGTCGAGATCCCCCACGACATAGCCGTCATGCGTCGGGACCGCCCCGAGCTAGCCGCCCAGTGGAGAGCGGCCAGCCGGCAGGTCTTCTCGGCGGTCCTGGCGGGTGGGGGGAAGGTGCTCGGGCTCGACGGGGCACGGCGTTACGTGCTGGCGGCGGGCGCCGACAGATGAGCTGGCGGCCGGTCGAACTCTTTCTCGAGACTTGCAGAGCTCGGGAGGGATCCGAGGAGCTGGGCCCGGTCTCGCGCTCCGTCTGGAGCGCGAGACCCTCGGCTGTCGACAGGAGGCGTTCACTCTGCCTGGCGGTATACCTGAGCAACAAGGTCGGGAATTCCCTTTTCCGATAGGGTCTTTCTCGTGTCAGGCACGCTTGAGACCATCACGAGCGAGGCACCGGCCGCCGAGGCAGCCGCTCTCGCCGCCCTGCTCGACGAGCTCGCCCTCCCGGACCGCCGGCTCAGCCCGCAAGAGCTGGAGAGGGTCGCCCGGGCGGTCGCCGCCGAGCCGGCCCTCTGGCGACACCTCGTCGTTGACAGCCCACAAAAGCGGTGGTGGCTCGTACTGCACTACACCCCGGCCTACGAGGTCCGCCTCTTGTCCTGGGAGTTCGACCAGTCCTCGGGCTGGCACGACCACGGCGGCTCCTCCGGCGGCTTCGCCGTCACAGCAGGTGTCCTGCAAGAGAGCTGGCGGGCTGACGACGGCTTCTCCGTCGAGGAGAGCCGCTTCTCTGCAGGCGCGCACGGCGCTTTTGGCGCCGACCACGTCCACGACGTCAGGCATGGCGCGGGCCGACCGGCCGTCTCCATCCACGCCTACTCGCCTCCTCTCACTCAGCTCACCATGTACGACCTCACCGCCTACGGCTTCGTCGCCCGTGAGGTCGTGCCCGACGACCAGCGGGACCTCTAACAGTTTTGGACGAGCTCACCTGGCTAGACGCCACCGCCCAGGCCGAGCTCGTCCGCTCCGGGCAGGTGAGCGCCAGGGAGCTGGCGGAAGCCTCTATCGCCCGCATCGAGGCGCTGGACGGCGCCATCAACGCCGTCATCCACCGCCGCTTCGAAAAGGCCCTCGCTGAGATCGACCGGGGGCTGCCCGACGGTCCCTTTGGCGGGGTGCCACTTCTCATAAAAGACCTCCACGCCGAGACAGCCGGTGACCCCCAGCACGACGGCAGCGCCGCACTGGCGGCGGCCGGCTACCGGCCGCAGGCGGACTCGTGGCTGACCGCCCGCTACCGCCAGGCGGGCTTTTCCATCCTCGGGCGGACCAACACCCCCGAGCTCGGCCTCGTCCCAGTCACCGAGCCGGCTGCATACGGCCCCACCCGGAACCCCTTCGACAAGAGCCGCTCACCGGGCGGCTCGAGCGGCGGGAGCGCCGCCGCGGTGGCGGCCGGCATGGTGGCTGTAGCTCATGGGAGCGACGGGGGCGGTTCCATCCGCATCCCCTCCAGCATGTGCGGTCTCGTCGGGCTGAAGCCCTCCCGCGGCCGCATCACGGCCGGACCATGGCGGGACGAGAGCGGGCTTTCTGTTCACCACGTCCTCACCCGCTCGGTGCGAGACACCGCTGCCGTCCTCGACGCCACCGCCGGGCCCGGTCCGGGCGATCTCGCCGTGGCGCCACCGCCCGCCTGCTCGTTTGCCGAGGCTGCCCGTACGCCGCCTGGCCGGCTGCGGATCGGCTTCCTCTCGACCAGCCCCGCCGGCGAGCTCCACCCCGAGTGCAAAGAGGCGGTGCTGGCGGCCGCCCGCCTGCTCGAGAGCCTCGGCCACCTCGTTGAAGAGGACCATCCCGATGTCCTCGACGACCGTGAGAACGCCCGGCGGTTCATGGCCCGCTGGGTGGTGAACGCTCGCCTCGGAGTAGAAGAGCTGGGCGACCTCGTCGGCCGCAGCCTCGGTGCCGACGACGTCGAACCGCTCACCTGGGCGATGGCCTCGGCGGGAGCTTCGATCTCGGGGCTCGAGTACGCCCGGGCGCTCGCCGCCTCGGCCCGCTTCGCCCGCCGCCTCGGCAGCTGGTGGGTCGAGCACGACGTCCTCGTCACCCCGACCCTCGGGCAGCTGCCGCCTCTCATCGGTGCCCTCACACCACCAGCCGACGACCCCTTGTCCACCCAGGGCAAGACCGCGCTCCTCGTGCCGTTCACCACCCACTTCAACGTGAGCGGTCAGCCAGCCATCTCGCTCCCCTTGCACAGCTCGGAGAACGGCCTGCCCGTCGGAGTGCAGCTCGTCGCCGCCTACGGCCGGGAGGACCTGCTCTTGCAGCTCGCCGGCCAGCTCGAGCAAGAGGTGGACTGGGCCAGGAGGCGGCCGACCCCCTGACGGCTTTGTCAGGCTAGCCTGATAACACTTATCAGGCTTACCTGACTTCCATGCTCCGCTCTCCCGCTGCCCGGCTTTTCACCGTCCTCCTCCCGCTCCTGCTCGTGGCGATGGCGGCGGCCGCCTGCTCCCCGCCGGCGCCGGCACAAAGCGGCCTCGTCCTCTACAACGGCCAGCATCCCGAGACGACCGCTGCGCTCGTGCAGGCCTTCGAGAAGCGCACAGGAATCACGGTGAGTGTCCGCTCCGACGACGAGGACGTCCTCGTCGATCAGCTGGCCGCCGAAGGGAGGCGCTCACCTGCCGACGTCATCTACACCGAGAACTCCCCGGCGCTCGAGTACCTCTCCCGCCACCACCTCCTCGCCCGCCTCCCCCGTCGCCTCCTCACCCGCCTCCCCCCTCGCTACCGCTCACCGGCAGGCGACTGGGTCGGTGTCTCGGCCCGGGTGAGCGTCCTCGTGTACAACTCGCGCCAGCTGGCGCCCTCCCAGCTCCCCCGTCACGTCCTCGGCCTGGCTTCGCCCCGCTTTGCCGGAAAGCTCGCCATCGCTCCCGACGAGACCGACTTCCAACCTGTCGTAACGGCAGTGGCAGAGGCCTACGGCAATCGCCGGGCTCTCGCCTGGCTGGAGGGGCTGAGGCGGAACGGCGCCGCCCACGTCTATGCCGACAACGAGGCCGTCACCGCTGCCGTCAACGCCGGCCAGGCGGAGCTCGGCCTCATCGACCAGTACTACTGGTACCGGCTGCGCTCCGAGCTCGGTGCCGGCGAGATGCATTCGGCCATCGCCTTCCTGGCGCCGGGCGATCCCGGCTACGTGCTCGACGTCTCGGGTGCAGGCGTGCTCACCTCGAGCCGGCACAAGAAGGCGGCGGAGTCCTTCCTCTCCTTCCTCCTCAGCCGGACCGGCCAGGAGATAATCGCCCACAGCGACAGCTTCGAGTACCCGCTCGCCGCAGGCGTCGCCGCCCACGCCGGCCTCCGCCCGCTCTCCTCCCTCCGCCCGGACCCGATCTCACTGGCGGCCCTCGGCGACGGCCAGCGGGCGGTCTACCTCATGCGAAGGGCCTCCCTGCTGCCATGACGGCCCTCTCCTCCCCCCTGCTCGCCGAAGCTGTCCCGCCGCGGCTCCGCCGCCGCCGCCCGGTGCTCCTCGGGCTTTTCGCCCTCGCCGTCGTCGCCGGAGTGCTCCTCCCACTCGCCTTCCTCTGCTTCGAGGCGAGCCAGGTCGGCTGGAGCCAGCTCTGGCAGATGCTCGACCGGGCCATCGTGGCGAGCCTGCTTTGGAACACCGTCCGCCTCGCTCTTGTCGTGACGGCTCTTTGCGCCATCGCCGGGACGACCGCCGCCTTCCTCACCGAGCGGACCGAGCTACCTGGCAGGAGGTTCTTTGCTGCCGCCCTCGTGCTTCCCCTCGTCATCCCCGATTTCGTCGTCGCCTGGACATGGAACTCGGTCTTTCCCGGCGTCCGCGGCTACCTCGGCGCCGTCCTCGTGATGACGCTCGGCCTCTACCCGCTCGTCTACCTGCCGGTGGCAGCAGCCTTCCGGAGCGCCGACCCGGCGCTCGAGGAGGCGGCCCGCTCCCTCGGCCTCGGGCGAGCCGCCGTCTTTCTCAAGGTGACGCTTCGCCAGGCTCGCAGCACCCTCCTCGGCAGCTCGCTCCTCGTCTGCTTGGCCCTCCTCGCCGAGTACGGAGCCTTCGAGGATCTCGGCTACCAGACCTTCACCACCGCCATCTTCAACGAGCTGCAGATCGGCTTCGCCACCGCAGCCGCGGCGGCGCTCTCGCTAGTTCTTGTCGTCCTCTCCCTGCTGGCGCTCGGCGGCGAAGCCTTCTTTCGCGAGAAGGGCAGGCTCGAGCACCTCGGCGGCGCCAGCAACCGCCCGCCCCGGCGTCACCGGCTCGGAAAGGCCGCCCCGTTCGCCTTCGCCGGCACCGCCGCCTTCCTCGGGCTCGCCCTCGGCCTCCCGCTCGCCGTCGTCGCCTACTGGGTCGTCGCCGGGGGGCGCTCGAGCCTGCCGGCCACCTCCTCGCTGGCAGCGGCGACCGGCTACAGCACCCTCTACAGCGCCGGTGGCGCCCTCATCGCCACGCTGCTCGCCCTGCCCGTCGCCCTCTACGCCGCCCGCCACCCCGGCCGGATCTCGGCCGGCCTCGAAAAGTGCGCCTTTTTGATCCAGGCCCTGCCCGGACTGGTTGTCGCCCTCGCCCTCACCTACGTCGTCGAGCGATACCTGAGCTTCCTCTACCAGAGCCCCGAGCTCCTCGTCGTCTGCTACTCGATGATCTTCTTCCCGCTGGCGATCGTCGCCGTCCGGGCCTCTGTCGCCCAGGCGCCCCGGCTTCTCGAGGAGATCGGCCGGACGCTCGGCTCCGGACCGCTCAGGGTTCGCCTCCGGGTGACGCTGCCCCTGCTCCTGCCCGGCCTAGGGGCAGCTTTCTGCCTCGTCTTCCTCTCGGGCGTCACCGAGCTCACCGCCACGCTCCTTCTCGTCCCGAACGGCGTTGCCACGCTCGCCACGCAGTTCTGGGGCTACGTCGGCAACGTCTCTTACGGGGCGGCCGCCCCCTATGCCGCCATGATGATCGTGCTCTCGGCCCTCCCGGGCTACCTCCTCAGCCGCTTGTTCGACCGTGGCGCCGCCCGCCGCCGCCTAGAGACCGGGGCCGACAGGTGAGCGAGCTACTGCTGCGGGGGGTCTCGAAGGCCTTCGGGAGGACCCCGGTGCTCTCGGGGCTCGACCTCTCGGTCGAGTCCGGCACGGTGCTCGCAGTCCTCGGCCGCTCCGGGAGCGGCAAGACGACTCTCTTGCGGCTCGTGGCCGGCACCGAGCGGGTCGACGCCGGCGAGGTCCTGCTCGGGGGCGAGGTGGTCGACAACGGGCGCCGCTTCGTGCCGCCCGAGCGCCGCCGGGTCGGCTATGTCGCCCAGGAGGGGGCCCTCTTTCCTCACCTGAGCGTCGCCCGCAATGTCGGCTTCGGCCTGGAGAGGGCCGCCCGGCGCCAAGGCCGGGTCGAAGAGCTGCTCGAGATGGTGAACCTGCTCGAGCTGAAGGACCGCTATCCCCACGAGCTCTCCGGCGGGCAGGCCCAGCGGGTCGCCCTCGCCCGCGCCCTCGCACCCCGCCCCCGGCTCGTCCTGCTCGACGAGCCCTTCTCCGCCCTCGACGCCACCTTGCGGGCGAGCCTGCGGGGAGAGGTGGTGCAGATCCTCCGCCGGACAGCTGTCACCACCCTGCTCGTCACCCACGACCAGGAGGAGGCGCTCTCGGTGGCCGATCTCGTCGGCGTCATGGCGGGCGGTCGCATCCGCCAGCTGGCGCGCCCGGAGGAGCTCTACGCCCGTCCGGCCGACCCGGCCGTGGCTGCCTTCCTCGGGGAGGCGAACCTCGTCGCCGGGGAGGCCGCCGGGCGCCTGGCCAGGACCACCCTCGGCGAGCTCGCCCTTTCCGGCGACTGCCCGGTCCGCGCCGGTGCGGTGACGGTCCTCGTCCGGCCCGAGCAGCTGCGCCTCAGCATGGCCGGAGGACCCGGGCGGCCGGGCCGGGTGGTGCACCGGGAGTACTACGGCCACGACAGCATCTACCTCGTGGCCCTCGAGACGACCGGCGAGAGGGTACGAGTGAGAGAGGGAGGCCCGGCCCGCTTCGAGATCGGCGCCGAGGTGGCGGTGCGGGCCGAGGGCGAGATGATTGCCTGGAGCAAGCGGGCCACGCTTGGGCTCTGAGTAAGTGGGCAGCAGCGGGCGCCGATAGCTGGGAAACTATCGACATGGGTTGGACCGCGCCGCTCTATCGGGCCTACGAGCGGCGCCTCCTCGCCGGTCTGCCACCGGACCGCCTGCCCAAGCATGTCGGCGTCATCCTCGACGGCCATAGGCGCTTTGCCCGGGCCGAGGGGCTCGACTCCTACACGGCCAGCTACCGGACCGGGATGGACAAGCTGAGAGAGCTGCTCCGCTGGAGCGCCCAGCTCGAGCTGCCGGCGGTGACCGCCTGGGTGCTCTCGACAGACAACCTGCGCCGCCCCTTGGAGGAGCTCGACCCCTACTTCGACGTGCTCATCGACCTCTTGGGTGACCTGCCCTCTCTCGCCGGCGACCTCGGCTGCAGCGTCAAGGTGATCGGGAGCCTCGAGCTGCTGCCCGAGCGCCTGGTCGAGGCGGCGATGGTCGCCGAGGCGGCTGCCGCCCAGCAGGAGAAGGGGTGGCACTTCAACCTCGCCCTCGGCTACGGCGGGCGCGACGAGATCGTCGATGCCTGCCGCTCGCTCGTCGACAAGCTCCTCGCCGACGGGGTGGCTCCGAGCGACCTCTCCTCGCAGATCGACATAGCCGGTCTCTCGGCCCACCTCTACACGGCGAACCTGCCTGACCCTGATCTCGTGATCCGCACGAGCGGGGAGGCGCGGCTGTCGGGCTTCCTGCTCTGGCAGTCCGCCTACGCCGAGTACCTCTTCGTCGACCCGTACTGGCCGGCCTTCCGCCGGGTCGACTTCCTCCGGGCCCTGAGAGACTTCGCCCGCCGCGAGCGGCGCTTCGGCCAGTAGAGGCCCTTTTTCTCCCCCGGGAGCGCTGGTACCTTTGCCCGGTGGGATACGTCGTCCATCACTGGACATTCGATCCCTTCCTCGTGGTGGCTCTCGTGCTGGCGCTGGCCCACGAGGTCGGGATGCGCCGGCTGGAGGCTCGCTCCTCGGCTGCCCACAGCCGCAACCGGCGCCGGCGCTCGCTCGCCTTCTACGGCGGGATGGCGACGCTGCTGCTCACCGTGATGTCGCCGCTCGACTACTGGGCGGACAGCTACTTCTTCGTCCACATGATCGAGCACATCCTGCTCATGTTCCTCGCCACCGCCATGATCGTCTACGGCGCCCCCTGGCTCCCCCTCCTCTTCGCCCTGCCCGTCGGGCTCCGGCGGCGGCTCATCCGCACGATGCTGCGAGCCAGCTGGGCCGCTCCGCTCCGCGCCCTCGGCCGCCTGCTGCGCGCCCCCTGGACCGGCTTTGTCCTCATCAACGTCGTCATGATCGCCTGGCACGTCCCGGTGCTGTTCGACTTCGGCGAGCGCAACACCCTCGCTCACATCTGGCTGATGCACGGGAGCTTCGTGCTCGCCGGGACGCTGTTCTGGCTGCAAATCATCCCCTCGCACCCGATGCGACCCCGCCTCGGGCCGGTCAACCAGGGCGCCTCCATCATCGGGACGAACATCGTCATGTTCATCCTCGCCATGTCGATGTCGATCCTGACAAGGAGCTCCTGGTACTCGGTCTACGACCACGTGCCGGGAGTGACCCTCAGCCCCTTTGCCGACCAGCAGATCGGGGGGGCCATCCTCTGGATCTGCGGTGACTTCTGGGCCCTCCCGGCCCTCCTCAAGGTGATCCGCCGCGGCGTGGCCGAGCAAGGGAGCCTCTCCCAGATGGTCGACACCATCTTCCGCCGGCCGGACCTCGCCCGTGCTTTCGAGGCTGGGAGAATGCTTGACGACTCCCCCAGCTCGCCTTAGATTCGCCCCTCAAGAAAGCATTAGTCCGAACAACGCAGGCCTGCCTCGAGGAGAGCAGTAAGGCCGGCCGGGCGGAGTTCATCGAGGGTCTGGAGATGCGAATGGCGCGCTCGACGAGGATCGCGCTCGTGGCTGTGGTGCTCGGCATTGCGACCGGATTGATCGTCTTCGTAGGGATGGCCTACGTGAGGACCAGCCCGCCGACAGTCGACTTCGCCACTGGCCACCGGGCGGGTCAGGCAGTAAACGTCCACATGCAGACGGTCGGGACCTACGGCAAGGGCACCCACCCGACCTGGGTGAGCTACCTCATCCAGGACCCGAAGACCGGCAGATGGGTCCACACGACGCTGCTCGACGTCCCGGCCGACACTCGGGTCAACTTCACGATCTACCAGTTCGACTCCGGTAGCCCCCTTCGCAACCAGCAGGTCGGCCTGGTGCAGGGCACCATCGGCGGCAAGATGAGCGTGAACGGAAAGTCGCTCCGGCTCCTCAACTCCTACTCGAACGCCGGCGTCGCCCACACCTTCTCGATCCCGACCCTCGGAGTCAACGTGCCACTCCTTGGGGTCAGCTCGCCGAACCTCTGCGGCGTGGCGCCCTGCTCGACGGCGAGGTGGCCCCACAACGTGGTCAGGTTCTCCTTCGTGACGCCGAAGGCCGTGGGCCAGTACGCCTGGCAGTGCTTCGTGCCCTGCGGCGCCGGCTGGCTGTACGGCAACGGCGGCCCGATGCAGACGATCGGTTACATGGACGGCCTCCTCAAGGTGGTGCAAGCCTGATGGCAGAGACGAACGGAAGCTCCAGCCCGCCAACGGGAACGACCGGCTCCGGCACCCCGGAGCCGCCCCACGCCAAGCGGATGATCACCTTCTGGCTGATCATCTCCCTCGTCGTCGACGTGCTCTACTACACCCTGGCCGGGCCCCACATGCCGCCAGGCGACATGACGAGCGCGGCGAGCGGCGCCCAGTTCGACCTCAACATCCTCATGATCTGCGCCCTGCCGGTGATCCTCGGGGTGTGGACCTACCTCGGCTACGCCCTCTACAACTTCAGGGAGGGGCGGCCCGGCACGCTCCTCACGGGCCCGATGGCCCACGGCAACTTCCGGCTGCAGGTCGGCTGGATGGTGGGGACGACGGTGCTCGTGCTCGGGCTCTTCGTCTTCGGCACGGCCGAGCTCATCATCCCGGCCGGTGCGGGGGGCGGCGAGGGTCCCGACCCGATCTGGACCCCGACCTCGCACACGGTTCTTCCCATCCAGGTGATCGGCCAGCAGTGGAAGTGGACCTACCGCTACCCCACCTACGGCGGCTTCGAGACGACCAGCCTCGTCATCCCCGACAACACGACGATCGCCTTCCACGTCACGTCGCTCGACGTGATCCACGACTTCTGGGCCTACCAGCTCGGGATCAAGGCCGACGCCAACCCGCAACAGGACAACGTCGCCTTCACGACGACCCACCAGCTGGGACAGTTCACGGTGCGCTGCGACGAGCTCTGCGGGCTGTGGCACGGAGCCATGTACGGCTTCGGCCACGTCGTCACGAAGGCCGCCTTCGCGGCCTGGGCCACCCGGACCGAAGCCCAGCTGGCCGCCAACACGAAGCTGCTGCCCCCGTTCCAGTGGACGTACGTGCCCGACGCCAACGGAGCTGACGGCGGGTACTACCCGGACAACGTCGATCCATACAGCAAGGTAGAGATCTACGGCGCTCAAAAGGCAAAGGTGTAACCGACGATGGCTATTGACACGACTGCACCCGAGGCTCCTCTAGGCGCTGCGCCGCCCCCGGCGGCGCCGGCACCGCACAGACCGGTCTGGCTGCAACAGAACGTCCTCACCGCCATCGTGCTGGCAGTGGCAGGCTTCGCCCTCGGCCACTGGGCCGGCAACCGCATCGCCGGCGGCTATCCCAACGTCGCCGGGGCGAGCGGCGAGAACGAAGTGGCCATCTGCCTCTCGCTCGGCCTCGGGGTGCTCGGCTGGCTCCTCGGCATCGGCGCCCTCAACTACCCGATCGCGAAGATGTTCGGGCGGGAGGCCATCCAAGAGCCGTACAACCCGAGCTGGACGAGGTTCTTCAAGTTCTCGACCGATCACAAGGTCGTGGGCGTCCAGTACTTCTTCGGCGTCATCACCTTCTTCTTCACCGCCGGGCTGCTCGCCATGGCGATCCGGACCGAGCTGCTCTACCCGACCAACCACCTGATCGGGCCGGGCACCTATATCGAGATCGTCGGCGAGCACGGCACGATGATGATGATGATGGCCTCTTCGGCCGTCGTCGGCCCGCTCGGCAACTACCTGGTGCCGCTCATGATCGGGGCGAGGCGCACAGCCTTCCCCCGGATCGAGGCGACCTCGTTCTGGCTCTTCACGGCCGGCTACCTCGTGATCCTGACGGCCCTGCCCTTCGGCGGCTTCCCGACAGGCTGGACCGGGTACGCCCCCCTCCAGACGCAGGCCTCGGGCGGGATGGACTCCTACCTCGTCGGCTTCGCTGTCATCGGTCTCGGCATGATCCTCGCCGGCTTCAACCTCATCGCCACGATCATCCACTACCGGGCACCTGGCATGACGTGGGCCCGGGTGCCGGTCTTCGTCTGGTCGATCCTCGCCACCTCGGCCCTGCTCGCTCTCGCCACCCCGACCCTCGTGACCGCCGGGCTCTTCGGCATCCTCGATCGGACGGCGCAGACGGCCTTCTACGTGAACGAGCGGGGAGGATCGAGCTTCTTGTGGGAGAACCTCTTCTGGTTCTTCGGCCACCCCGAGGTCTACATCATGGCCTTGCCGGGCTTCGGCATCGTGGCCGAGATCCTGCCCGTGTTCACCCGCAAACCCGTCTTCGCCTACCGGGTGGCGACCGCCGGCATGTTCGGCGTCGCCCTCCTCTCGTTCTTCGTCTGGCAGCACCACCTCTTCCAGAGCGGGATAAACCCCGACATGAGGCCGCTCTACATGCTGACGACCGAGCTCATCTCGATCCCGACGGGCTTCATCTACCTCGTGACCCTCGGGACGCTCTGGCGAGCCCGTATCCGCTTCGAGGTGCCGATGCTCTTTGCCCTCGGCATGCTCTTCAACTTCCTCATCGGCGGCGTGACCGGCGTCTTCCTCTCAGACGTGCCGGTGGACGTGACCGTTCACGGCAGCTTCTTCGTGATGGCCCACTTCCACTACACGATCATGGGCGGGCTCATCTTCGCCCTCTTCGCCGGCATCTACTACTGGACACCGAAGGTGACCGGGCGCCAGTTCGACCAGAGGCTCGGGAAGATCCACTTCTGGTGCATGTTCGTCTTCTTCAACTGCACCTTCTTCCCGCTGTTCATCCTCGGGCTCCTCGGGATGCCCCGGCGTGTCTTCACCTACGCCGCCAACCTGCAGTTCCTGAACGACTTCTCCTCGGTGAGCGCCTACCTGCTCGGCACCTCGTTCTTGATCTTCGTCGCCAACTTCATCTGGACGATAGTGATAGAGCCGAGGCCGGCTCCGGCCAACCCCTGGGGCTCGCTCGGGCTCGAGTGGCAGACCCCGACCCCGGTCCCCTACTACAACTTCGAGCGCATCCCAGTCGTGATGAACGACCCCTACCACTACGCCGAGGCGGACGCCGACCCGGTGGCGGACATATCGCTTCCGCCTCCCGCTGTTGCGATGAACCGCCCTCCGGCGGCGCAAGCCATCGAGCCGTAGCCACCGACGGTCTGAGCTGAGAAGACAGGACAACCATGAGCCAAGCGATCAGTAGGGAACCGGCAGAGATCCAGGAGACCCTCGAGGAACGGGCCTACGAGCTGCGGGCGGCCGAGGGGGCAACCTGGACGGGGACGCGACTCGCCATCGGCATCGCGATCTTCGCCTTCGCCTCACTCGCCTTCGCCTACTTCTACCTGCGATCCGGCAACAACTTGGACCTCTGGGAGGTCTCGGGGCGGGCCCACTCCGCTCCGACCGCCTATGGGGCGGCCGTGATGGCCTTCATGCTGGCGGCGGTCGCCCTCACCGTGCTCGCCGTCCGCCGCCTGAAGGCCGGGCGGCTGATCGAGTGGCAGACAGCAGGCTGGGCCTCCGTGCTGAGCGGCCTCCTCGCCCTCGGCCTGCAGATCTTCGAGCTGACGAACTTGCCCTTCTATCCGGGGCGGGACGGCTACGCCTCTTGCTTCATCGGGTGGGCGACCATGAACATCGTCGCCATCATCGGAGCTGTCTACTGGCAGGAGACACTCGTCGCCCGCTTCGCCGTCCTGAAGCGGCTCTTCGCGGCGGAGGGGACCACCTTCGACTCGCCCCTCCCCGCTGCCCGCCTCTTCCGGGCGAACGCCGACGGCTGTGCCGCCTTCATGATCTTCATGGCGGTCGCCGAGGTGTTCTTCTGGGTACTGTTCTACGTGATCTGAGGAGATCAGACATGCTGGCTACCTCTACATATGTGGGCCCCCAGGTCCTGACGATCGCCATCCCGCTTGGCACGTTCCTGGTGGTTCTCTTCATCGCCTTCTTCATGCGCCGCCCGACCGCCTGACAGGCGGGGCGGCGCCCCATGCCCGTTATGGCACATGCACCAGAAGAGGCACTCTCCGAGCGGGAGACCTTCGGACCTGTGCGCCGGGCTATCGGGCTCGGCGCACTCGTTTTGTTCGCCGTGGCGGTCGCACCACCCCTCGGCAACGAGGCAGGCCGCTACCTCTCCCTCGAGACCGTCCAGTACGCCCTCCTCGCCTTGGCCGTGCCCGGACTGCTCATCATTGCTGCCCCCTGGCGCCTCCTCGGCCTCGGCGACGCCCTCCTGCGCCGGCAGCTCCACAGCCGGCCCTCAATCGGGCGGGTCGCCCTTTTGTTGGTTCCGGCGCTCATCGTGCTCGTCGCCTGGCGGACGCCGCCCCTCGTGGACGCCCTCGCCCATCACCGCGCCCTTCTCGCCCTCGAGGTGGCGACTGTCCTGCCCGCCTCGCTCCTCATCTGGCTGGAGCTGGTGGCCTCGCCGCCCTCCTACCCTCGCCTGACGGCCCTCGGGCGCATCCCGGTCGCCGCTGGCGCCATGTGGGTGCTCTGGATCCTCGCCTACCTGGTGGGCTTCGCCGCCCACGGTGCCTACCCGGCCTACACCCACCTCGCCAGACGGGCACTCAGCCCGGCGGCCGACGAGCAGGTGGCGGCGCTCATCCTCTGGCTGGCAGCCGGCGTCGCCTTCGTGCCGGTGCTCTTCGCCAGTCTCATGTCGTTTCTCCGCTCCGAGGAGCGGCGCGGCAGAGGGGGAGCTAGGCCGGCACAGCCGTGAGCTTCAGCCTCGGCAGCTTCCGCTTCACGACGTGATCGGCGCCGGCCATGTCCCTTAGGGCGAGGGCACGGTCCTCTGACATCAACTGCTCGGCCCTCGCCAGCTTCCGCAGGGCGGCGGCGTCGTGCCGGTTGCCCCATAGGCTCTGGATGGCCTCGATGGCCCGCAGGCTGTCCGATGTGACCCATGTCGTGGCCGTGCCGACGAGGTTCTGCAGGTAGCGGCCGGACGTCGAGCCGGGCACCTCGACGTTGGAGAGGTCGAAGACCGACTGGCTCGTGAACGAGCAGGCCATCTGGTCATCGGTGAGGAGCTTTGGCACCTCTGCCCTCTCACTGGCGGTGAGCGTGCCGGCCAGCTGGCGGCGGTGGATCATGAAGGCCTCCCCCACCGCGTAGGAGCAGGGCGCCACGTCGCTGTTGATCTGCCGCAGCACCTGGACGTCGGTGCCGTACTGGACGGCCGGGGTGGCGCTCTGGGGCAGGTCTGTGAGGATCGTCGCCACCAGCACCACCACGACGACAAGGCTCACGAGCACGGGGCGCCGGCGCCACCAGGAGCCAGGCGGGCCAACCTCGGGCGGGGTGCCGCCGACCATCTCGCCTTGCGCCGTCGTGTCGCTCATCTGGCGCTCCCGATCTTCCTCGCCAGATAGCCGGCCTCGTCGGCGATCCCGCGGGCAAACCTCTCGAGCGTGCTCGGAGCCAGCTCGTAGGAGCCGTTCTTCACCTCGTTCCCGATCGGCGTCGCAGTGGCGACAAGGCGGCCGGAGGGTCCGAGAAAGTAGAGGAGGTTGTTGTGGCTCACGATGCTCGAATTCTGCTGCACGTCGATCGTGATCCCGTACGCCTTCCAGACCCGGTCGAGGGCGGCGAGGGAGCCGGTGAGGAACGTCCCACCGGAGGCCGCGAGAGCCCGCCTGGCCGGGCCGGCCTCCCCCGGAGCAGTGAGGGCTGGGTCGGAGTTGACGACGATCACCGCTACGCGGCTCGCCAGGTGCTCGGCGGCGAGCTCGTCCCGGGCGAGCGCCAGCTCCTTCGAGAGCACCGGGCAGATGTCGTCACAGGCCGAGTCGAAGAAGCTGAGCAGCACGACCTTTCCCCGCAGTGCCGCGAGGGAGAAGGCCTTGCCGGAAAGCGAGTGCAGCGCGATGGCTGGCGCCGGCCCACCGCCCGCCGGTGCCAACCCCATGAGAGCGCCGGTGAGAGGCGGCACGGCCGAGAGGTCGGCCGGGGTGGACTGCAATGGCGGCGGCAGGCTCCCAGTCGGTATGGGCGTCGTGCCCACCTTCGAGGCGCCGTTGAAGAAGTGGTCGACGATGATGCCGCCGAAGCCCAACACGAGACAGGCGGCGATCGTGTAGAAGATCGTCTGGCGGGAGACCTTCGGGGCCGTCCCCGAGAAGGCTGCCCTGCGCTCCTCCTCGCTGAGGACGGCATGACTCACCGCTAGAGGTTACCAAGCCAATTGGGCCCGGCAAGGGCGTTCCGACCTGCGGCGCGGCCTGCTTGCGCCGGCTCCCAGGCGAGAAGACGGCGGGCGAGCAGGCTGGCGCCGATCCCCAGGCCGAGGCCAACCCGGCCGGCGTCGGCGGACACCTGCTCGACTGCTGAGAGCGCCAGACAGACCTGCTCGAGGGCGAGCCGCGTGCAGGCGGGGAGCCGAGCTGTCACAGGAGGGAGCAGGGGGATACACCCACTGGCCGCCCGTCCTGGCTACCCTGTCCGCCCGTGCCACCGCGGAGAAGACAGGTCCACACTTCGAGCGCCGTGATGAGACGCCGCCGGCTCGTCGTCGGCGGCGGGGTGATCGTGCTCGTCGCCGTCATCGTCGCAGCCATCGTCTCCCTGAGCGGCGGGAAGGGGAAGTCAGCTGCCACCTTGCCGGCACCAAAGCCCTCCCTCTGTCCCCTCACCCACCTGCCGGCGCCGGGCGGGCACGTCCCGAACCGCCCCGCCCTGGCGGTGAAGATCGGCAACGAACCGAACGGAGCTCGCCCCCAGAGCGGGCTCAACGAGGCCGACATCGTCTATGACACGCCCGCCGAGGGCTTCATCATGCGCTACGTCGCCGTCTACCAGTGCCACGGCGCGGCGGCGATCGGGCCGACCCGCTCGGTCCGCTGGGTCGACTGGCACATCCTGGCGGCCTTCGGGCACCCGATCCTCGCCTTTGCCGGCGGCATCAACCCCGACGTCAACACGGTCGAGAGCCTCGGCTGGCTGAAGCCCGCCGACCTCCTCACCTCGGCCTCGGGTGCGGCCTACCGGACGACAAACCGGGTGCCACCCGACAACCTCTACACCTCGACGGCGAAGCTCTGGGCCCTCTTCCCCCACGACACGACACCTCCCCCGCCGGTCTTCCAGTTCGGCGGCGCCCTTCCCGCCGCCGCCCAGGCCACGAGCACGGCCCAGATCAACTTCTCACCCGGCACCGACGTG
>JAJYQK010000163.1 GCA_021794645.1 Actinomycetes bacterium | reverse complement strand
GCCGGCCCCGACTCGACCGAGGTGATGCTCGGATACCTCCGCAGGCAGCTCTCGCGCGACGGGATTGCCGCCGGGCTGCCACCAGACGTCGTGACCGGCAGCAAGGACGGCTGGGTAGAGGGCGTCTTGCATGACGCTGCTCTCGTCTGGCCCCCGCACGGTCCGGCCTACGCCATGGCGATCTGCACCGAGGGCTTCTCGGACTGGGGGAGTGCCCGGAGCGCTGTGCGTTCTCTCGCCTCACGACTCCACGCCCTCGTTCTCGAGGTCAGACAGGCGGGAGCCCCTGACCTTGGCTCCTCCCCTCGGTGAGGCCCGCCCCGGCGACGTTGGGCAGAGCACCCCGGCGCCACCAGATCCCCGGCGAGGAGTCATGAGCTCCGACGCGCAGTCGCCGGTGGCGAGCCACCGGATCTCGGTACCGGTCACTGTCGTCTGGTCCGAACCCGAGGCGCCACGACCGGCCGACCATCTCGCCGTTGCGGCCGCCCCGGACTATCGCGCCTGGGTGAGCAGCCTCGATCTGGCGGACCGCCGCGGCCTTCTCGGACGGGTCCTCACCCATGGGCTGTTCGACGAGCCAGTAACGGTCATCGAGGAGCGAGCCGGCTACGGCGCTGTCATCCTGACAGAGCAGCCCTCGTCTCTCGACCCGCGGGGCTACCCGGGATGGGTGCCGCTCTCCCATCTCGTCGAGGAGGAGGCCCGGTCCAGGGCCCGGGCCGGGGCTGTCTCAAGCTTTCCGGACGGTGCGCTCGAGACGGACGCCGGGACCGTGAGCCTCAGCTACGGCACCTGGCTGCGCACCCGAGGAGATCTGGGCAATCCTGCTCGGATCATCCTGCCGGGAGGCGGAGAGGGTCGTTGCGCAGACCTGCAGGACACCCCGCCCCAAGGAGGCGATCTCGTCGTGACCGAGGCGGAGCGGTTCCTCGGCCTCGACTACCTGTGGGGCGGCCTCTCGGGCTATGGGGTGGACTGCTCGGGCCTTGTCTCCCTCGTCTACCGCCGGCTCGGCATCGTCGTCCCGCGCGATGCTCATGATCAGGCCACCTCTGGTGCCGCCCTGACCGCCGAAGAGGCCCGGCCCGGAGACCTCGTGCTCTTCGCCCGCCCGGGAGAGCAGGTTCACCACGTCGGGATTGTCAAGGGAGCGGGCACGATGGTGCACGCCCCGCGGACCGGCTGCAGGGTCGAGGTCGCCCGATTCGACGAGAAGCCCTGGCTGGACGAGGAGTGCATTTTCCGGCGGTACGTCGCCTAGCGGCAGCCCGCGATTGCTGGCCGAGCAGGCAGAGCGCTGGCGGCTCAGCGGGTGCTGGAGCCTGTTGGCTCAGGGGTGGCGACGACCGAGCGGGCCTCGGGGTGGAGGCAGGCGTGCAGGTGCCCTTCTGCCCCGGCAGAAACCAAAGGCGGCCGGCCGAGGAGGCAGTCGTCCTGGGCCTGAGGACAGCGGTCGGCGAGGAGGCATCCGGGCGGCTCTACGTTGTCGTCGAGGGGGCGGAGCGGCACCAGGCGGTCGGGTCCAGGACGCTCCAGCCCCCGCATGACCGGGATGGCCGAGAGCAGGCACTGGGTGTAGGGATGGGTCGGTCGTTGCACGATCTCGTCAACGGGACCCTGCTCGACCACCTGCCCGCGGTAGAGGACGTAGAGCTGGCCGTCTTCCCCGACGTAACGAGCGGCCGCCACGTCATGGGTGATGAAGAGGAGGGAGAGGCCGAGGTCGGCCCGCAGCTTTCTCAGGATGCCGAGTATCCCCAGACGGAGAGAGACGTCGATCATGGCGACGGCCTCGTCGGCCACAAGCGCATCGGGATCGACGGTGAGAGCTCGGGCGATGACAACCCGCTGGCGCATACCTCCCGACAGCATGTGAGGGTAGCGAGGTAGGCAGTAGGAGGGATCCAAGCCAACGAGCTCCAGCAGCTCGTTGGCGCGCCTTTCGGTCCATGCCTGGCTCCGCTTCGTGGCTGAGGCTCGAAGGCGGAGAGAGGCGAGCATGGTCTGGCGGATCGTACGGGTCGGGTTGAGCGCCGAATAGGGATCCTGATGGATGAGCTGGATCCGCTGGAAGCGCTCCCGGCGCTCGGAGATGCTCAGCTCCTTCGCATCACGCCCGTCGAGGAGAAGAGAGCCGGAGTCGTAGCTCTCGAGCCCACAGAGGATCCGCCCAAGAGTGGTCTTGCCACAGCCGGACTCGCCGATGACCGAGACCGCTCCGCCGGGCGGAAGCTGGAGATCCACCTCACGAAGGGCCGGGACGGCGCGGTGGCCGAGGAGCCCTCCCCGCCCGGCGAAGGTCTTAGTGAGCCCGCGCACCTCGATCATCCGGCCACCTCCTCGCTCTGCTCGGGCACTGCCAGCGGCCCGGCCGCCAGGTGGCAGGCGGTCGTGTGGCCCGGCCCGACGCTGACCGTAGCTGGATCGACATCGGAGCAGATCGGCATCGCCAGCGGACAGCGCTCTCGAAAGACGCAGCCGACCGTGGGGATCGAGGCCAGGTCGGGGGGGCGGCCTGGCAGCGGCTCGGCGGCGGAGATGTCACCACTGATCCGGGGGATCGAGCGAAGGAGGGCCTTGGTGTAGGGATGGGCGGCATATCGCAGGACATCGCCCGCCGTTCCCGACTCGACGACCCGCCCCGCGTAGGTCACGACCATTCGATCGGCCATCTCTGCTACCACGGCGATGTCGTGGGTGATGATCACGGTTGCCAGGCGTCGCTCGGCATGGATCTCGCGCACTACCTCGAGGACGGCCGCCTGGCTCAGCATGTCGAGCGCCGTCGTCGGCTCGTCGAGGATGAGCACCTTGGCGTTGAGCACGAGGGCAAAGACGATGCCGACTCGTTGGCGCATGCCTCCCGAGAGCTCGTGCTGATAGGAGGAGAGCACCCGGGTGGCATCGAGCCCCATGCGCTCGCAGAGCTTGGCCGCCTCGCCGAGGATGAGGCGAGGTTGCGCGACGCCATGGGAGCGTGCGAGGTCGAGGAGTTGGGCTCCGACCCGCTTGAGCGGGTTGAGCGAGTTCTGCGAGGCCTGGAAGACGTAGCCGAGGACCCCACCCCTGACTTGGCGCAGAGCTCGGCCTCTGAGGCGCGTGATGTCGCCAACCCCGCTCATGGTCACGGATCCGGCTGTGATCCTGCCCGGGGAGGGGACGGCGTTCAGCATCGCCAGTGCGAGCGTTGACTTGCCGGAGCCCGACTCTCCGACCAGTCCCGTGATCGTGCCGGCCGGCAGGTCGAGGTCGACCCCGCGTACGGCCGCCAGCTCGCCGGCCTCGGTGCCATAGACGATGGTGAGATCACGCACCCTGAGACCCTCGAAGCCGTCCTCGTTGCCGGCAGCCGTCTCCGAAGCGGTGTCGCGAGATTGGCGGCGCCTCACAGCGTCCGCAGCCGGGGATTGAAAATCTCGTCGACCGCGTCGAGCAAGAGGACTATTCCGAGGGTCAAAAGGAGGATAGATACGAGCGGTGCCAACAGGTAGGTGAGCGCCTGCGGGCTGCCGATGGCGCCCGCGGAGAAGACCGCCAGGTTTAGCATCACGCCCCAATTGTTCACCTGGGCGGGCAGCACGCCGAGGAAGAACAGGCCCGTCTCGGCGTAGATGGAGCCGATCACTGCGAGCAGCAGGTTCATCGCCACATAGGGGGCGATGTTCGGGAGCAGCTCGCGCCACAGTATGTGGCGGAGGGGGAGACCGAGGCCTCTGGCTGCCTCGAGGTATGGGCGCTCACGAAGAGAGAGCGCCTGGGACCGCACGGCTCGAGCCAGTCCACCCCAGCCCGTCAGCCCGAGCACGACGCCCATCATGTACGGGGAGGTGAAGCGGTACACCGTCGAGAGGACCACGAGCAAGGGGATGCCGGGCACGGTGAGAGCGAAGTCGGTGAACCGTGAGAGGCCGAGGTCGGTAAGGCCCCTCAGGTAGCCAGCGACAAGACCGATGGTGGTACCGACGACCACGGCGACGAGCCCGGCGATGAGCGCCGACAGCAACACGTAGCGGGCCCCGGTCACGAGCAGGGCGAGCACGTCTGTGCCCTCGAAGTCGGTTCCGAGAGGGTGGGCCAGACTGGGCCCGGCGTAGATGGCGTTGGCATTGACCGGCAGGTTGTGCGGGTAGATCCAGGGCCCGATCAATCCCATGACGGCGAAGCCGACGATGATGACCACGCCCGCCACCCGGCCGGGCGTCCGCAGCATCGCCTTGCTGCTGACGGCGAGGAGGCCACCCCGATAACGCCGGCCGCGCGGCGTCGGCTTGCCGACCGACGGTGCGGGGAGCTCGGTAGCTGCTGTGGTCACGAGGCCTGACCGCGGACTCTCGGGTCGATGAAGGTGTAGAGGAGGTCTGCCAGGAGGTTGCTCAAGATGACCGCAACCGTGATGAGAAGGAAGGTGCCGCTCATGAGGGGGTAATCGCGGGCGCTGATCGAGGAGAGCAGGAGGTGACCAAGGCCGGGATAGTCGAAGACATCCTCGATGAAGATCGATCCGCCGAACATGAAGCCGATCGAGAGAGCAAACACCGTGAAGAGGGGAAGGAGGGCGTTGCGGGCGACATAGCGAAGCTGGGTGAGTGGCTTGAGGCCCCGCAGTTCGGCGGCGAGCACGAAGTCATCTCCGAGAACCGATACGACGCTCGACTTCATCGACAGCATCCAGCCGCCGTAGCTCGACAGCGCGTAGGCGAAGACGGGCAGGACGGCATGGCTGACGAGTGAGCCGATGTATGCGAGGTTCCAGCCCGGGATGACGGTGATGTCGTAGGGGGCGCCGAAGGGGAACACGGGAAGCAGCGTGGTGAAGACGTAGGCGAGCAGGACCGCCATCACGAACTGGGGAATGCCGTGGAGCAGGGAACCCGAGATGCTCAGCAGGTCACCGAGTTTGCTCGTTCGGCGCACCGCGGCCACGGCTCCCGCCAGCACTCCGAGAAGGAAGCTGACAACGAGGCCGCTCAGTACCAGGATCACCGTCCAGGGGGCGGCGGCCAGGACGAGGTGGCTCACGCTCACCCCTGAGTAGGAGATCGACTGACCGAGGTTCAAGTGGAGCAGCTGCCAGAGGTAGCTGCCGTATTGGTTCACGACCGGCTCGTGCGAGACGAAGCCGTAGATGATCCGCGTCTCCTTCAGCGCCTGGGCGGGCGGGACGCCGTGGCTCAGGAGTGTCTCGTACTGCACCTGGACGGGATTGCCCGGCAGGGCGTGCACGAGGAAGAAGGTGAGCGTCGCCACAGCCCAGATCATCACGAGTGCTGCCACGATGCGGGCGCCAAGGCGGCGGCCGACCCCGATCAGCCTCCGCTTCCGGGCGTCCGCCCGCCGGCCCGTGCTCTGTGGCTCCGCGATGGGGGGACTAGCGGACACCACTTCGCGGGCCGGCGGGAACCCGGGCGAGAATTCGTTCCGGCGCCACGCCGAGAGCCTGCCGGCTGTCAGCGAGATTCATGCTGCTCACTTGGCGTGCACGTACCCTTGCATCATCCAGACTCCGGGCGGGTCGTTGAGCAGGCCGGCCTGCCCGATCGGCCAGTCGGTGAAGTGCTTGTCGTTGACGAACTGGACGTTCACGTAGTCCCAGAGGCTGATGACCGGCAGCTCGGCGTTCTCGGCTGCCGCCAGCTTGGCCACGGCCGCCTTGGCGGCCGAGCCGGTCAGCGCAGTCAGGTCGGCGGTGAGGGTGCCGGGCTGGACAGTGCCGATGACAGGCAGGTGGTAGCTGGTCGGCGTGTTCATCCAGTTGCCAGCGGAGCTGTGCTGGACCTTGTTGCCGACAGCAACAAACCCGTCGTTCGGGCCCCAGATCCTGTCGAAGGCGTCGGCCACCGAGGGGCCGAGGGCCGTCAGCCAGAAGCCCACCGGGTAGGCACCCTTGGCAAGGTTCGCCAGGTAGGTGGCGTAGTCAGGAGCGATCGACTCGGTGGTCGGAATGCCGAAGGAGCTGAGCTCGCTTGCCATGAACTTGCCGGCCGCGATCCAGTCGCTGAAGCCGCTCACCGACTCGATGCTCATGCTCCACGGCTTGCCGTTTGGCATGTACCACTGGCCGCCCTTCTTTGTGAAGTGGGCAGACTTGAGCAGCGTGGCTGCCTTGGCCGGATCCAGGTTGTATGGGTTGAGGCTGCTCAGCTCTTGGTGTGAGAGCCACTTTGGCGCGATGGCGTCGATGATGCCCGTCTGGTAGCGGACAGGCTGGCCGCTCACGGACTCTCCCACAGTGGTGATCTGCTTGCGATTTAGCACGTAGGCGAGCGCCTGACGGACGGCCGTGATGCCATAGGGGTAGTCCTTCTCGTCGAAGGCCAGTGAGGCGGCCACGTAGGCCGGAGACTTCACCTCTTTGTTCCCGGCCGTGTGAAGGATCTCGTGCAGCACATTCGTTGGCATGGCGGTGTAGGGCGCGGCGTCGAGCTGCCCGGCGATGAGGTAGTTCCAGATCTGCTGGTTGCCGGTGTAGTTCCGCATCACGACCTCTTTCGGCGCGATCCTCGAGCGTGCCCAGAAGTCGGGGTTGGCGGTTAGCAAGGCCTCGCCCGGGTTGAGCCTGGCGAGGACGAACGGGCCGGCGCTCACATCCTTTGAGGGCGCGAAGGCGGCGATCTTCTTGCCGAGAGTGGTGAGGCTGGCCTGCGCCTTCTTGGCAGCGGCCACCTTGGTGGGGTTGCTCCCGGTGTAGGTCGCGGCGGTGATCGTCGTCCAGATGTTGGAGGGCAGCTCCTTGCCATAGACCGAGGCGGGGACGACGGTGGTCGCGAGCACCTGGGAAGTGAAGAGCTGGTTCGTCGAACCGGGAATGGTGTTGAAGCGGATCTCCTTTTTCCCAAGGATCGTGACCGAGGCCAGGTTGGACGGCTGCGTGCCCTGGGTGAAGGCGATGGCGGCGGAGTCCTTCACGTCTGTTGCGGTGACCGGTGCCCCATTTGACCAACGCGCCTTCGGCTGCAGATGGACCGTGAGGCTGCCGTTCTTACCTAGCGACCAGCTGGCGGCGAGGGCCGGAAAGGTGGCGTTCGGGTTGGTGGCGCTGTACTCGGAGTAGCCGAGCTCGACCTGGTCGTAGCTGTCGAAGGTGTTGCCACTGGCGTTGAAGGGGTTCATCGGAGCACCAGCGGTGATCGGATGGGCCTCGTTCACCGTGGTGAAGATCCCCCCGCTCGCCGCCGAAGCGGTCTTCCCGCCGCTGCTGCAGGCAGCCAAGAGCATCGGGGCGATGGCGGCGAGGGCGAGAGCCTTCTTCCAGACGGATGTGTGCATGGCTGACTGCCTCCGCGTCTATTACCGGGCCTGTTCGGTACGAGTTTACGAGAGCATGACAGACATGGTCAATGATTTGCGAAAGAATTTGTCGCCAGCACAACGCTGTTACGGCAATGGCTGTCCGGAGTCCGGCTCACCCACCCTATAGGGCATCGCTCGAGCACAGGGGAGCGGGAACTCCCCCGCCGGCGGAGGAGAGTGGGTCATCTCTTCCTCCCCCACCCTCGTTGTTGCAGCTGCCTGACAGCAGCTCGGGGGTCCAGCTGGCTCAGCCCAGGATCACTCCTGGCCATGGTCCGGGCAGCAGGTGTACACCGGACGCAAAGTCGCAGGAACCGCCCTCGTCGCCTGTCAGCACCAAGCATAGGTCTGGCAGAGGCGGCGGCGGGGGAGTGGGGTCCAAGGCGACGTTCATGTTGTTCTAGGGCAAGCAGCCGGCTGGCGTCCCTTTGGGCACCGAGTACCTCACTGGCTCTTCGTCCAGGCTGGCAGCTTGACAGCGTTCGCCACCGAGTCGTGCAAGCTGCGGCGGAGCTCCCTGATCGGTGCCCGACCACGGCCGAGATGGACGGCATTGGTGAGCAGCACCAGCCAGACTCCGCTCACCGGGTCGAAGGCCAGGCTGGTGCCTGTGAAGCCGGTGTGGCCGACCGCGCTCGCTGGCCAGAGGCTGCCCATGTGGTCATAGGGGTCGCCCCGCCTGACCCAACCGAGGCCGCGTTGGCCACCGAGGCCGTCGGTCTGGCATGAGAGCGCCTTCTCCCAGTGCTTGTCTCCCACAACGGCGCCCGGTGTGGTCCAGGCTGCGAGATAGCGGGCCAGGTCGCCGGCCTCCCCGAAGAGACCGGCGTGGCCCGAGACACCCCCGAGCGCGGCGCAGTTCTCATCGTGCACCTCACCGGCCGGCGGTCGCCCCGTCTCCGGCTCGGTCGTAAGAGCGGTGCGGGCCGCCACCGCCGGCTGCGGCCGAAAGCCCGTCGCCTTCATTCCGAGAGGTTCGAGGACCAGCTCTCGCACTGCCTCCTCGAACGGCTGTCCCGTCACGGCCGCCACCGTCTCTCCGAGGATGATGAAGCCGACGTCGGAGTAGCGAACAGTGCTGCCGGGCGGGCTCTCAAGCTCCTCCCGGCAGGCGGCCCTGGTGAGGAGCTCGCCTTTGAGCTCGCGAAAGTACTCGCGGTGGCTCGGCAGTCCCGAGGTGTGCGTGAGCAGGCTCTCGATTGTCACCTGCCGGCGTGCCCCCTCGCTGCCGAAGGCAGGTAGAAGAAGGCCGACCGGACTGCTGAGCTCGATCTCGCCGGCTTCGACCAGGCGGAGGACAGCCGGCAGGGTCGCCACCACCTTCGTGAGAGATGCGAGGTCGAAGGGGGTGTCCGTCCGGACGGTCGGCGTGCCGGTCGCCGTCCCGAGGTGACCAGCCGCCACGGTGCACATCGTTCTCGACCCGACGCCTACGGCAAGGACGGCTCCGGGTACCTCGCCGGCTGCAACGGCTGCGCGAAGGAGCTCCACACTTGCCAGGAGGCCGTCGTCGTCGAAGGGCTCTGTGGAGGTCACGCGACTGGCGCCCGCGCGCCGAGCGCCACCATGGCGGCGCCCACCTCCGGCTCGAAGCAAGGGTCCACCACTTCCCGACCGGAGCTAAAGACTGCTCGTATATCGGCCGAAGCAAAGACTCCGCCGATGCCGCAGACCCGGAGGGGACCGAGCCGGCCGAGGACGGTGTCGGCGAGCTCGCCGAGCGCTCGGCCGGCGGCCTGGAGGATCTCGATGGCTTCGGGAAGGCCGCTTTCGGCGATGGCCGGGGCCAGCTGAGCGAGGAGGGAGCGATCCTCCGGTACCCGGTGGACGGCGGCGACGAGGGCCTCGAGCTCACAACCGGCCGCGCCCTCTAGAAGAGTCGCGAGAGCGTTCGCCGGCTCCCCTCCGTCGACAGCCCGCAGGGCGCGGCGAACTGCTTCGCGCCCGATCCAGTAAGCACCGCCCTCGTCTCCGAGGAGAAACCCGTGGCCGCCTGCCCACGCCTCGCGTCCGTCATCATCGATCCCGAGCGCCACAGAGCCAGTGCCGCTCACTACGACGACACCGGATCCTCCAGCAAAGGCTCCGAGGTGGGCGACGGCGGCATCCGAATGGACGGTCACCGGCAGTCCAGCGGCCGCGGACAGGCCCTCACTGAGCTGACAGGCAGCGGCCGCCGTCCGCACGCCGGGCAGCCCGATGCCGGCGGCAACCACCTCGTGGCGACCGATGATGGCGGCGAGCTCGGAGGCCGCCCCAGACTGCAGGAGGGCGTTGAAAGGTCCGGCTCGCTCACGACCCACGACCCGCCCCTCCACCACCACCGCCAGACGGGTGCTGCTGCCGCCGCAGTCGATTCCGAGGACAGGGGCGGACTGCCGGAGCTCGGCTGCGAGCAGCTTCTCATCCACCGCTGCCTCCCCCGGCCAGGGCCTCCGCCAGCGCTGCCAGGTTAGGTTGCGCGCCGCCCCTCGTCCCTAAATAGCGTCCCGGTGCCAGTCCGGCATCGTTGTCGGTTCCGACGCCGACCACGAGGGCCTCTGGGTGCGCCGCCAGCAGTGCCTTCAGGTGGCCCCTCTGGGCGGGGTCGAGGTGAGCGTCCTGCACGACTAAGAGCGGCAGCTCCTCCGGCCTGACATCGCTCAGGTCGCCGGGAGCTGCCTCGCTGGCGCGGACCGACAACCCTGCCGCCGAGAGGGCAGCCAGGAGACGAGCGGGGCTACGCCCGATGCCGATGGTTCTCTTCGGGCGGGCGTCTAGAAGGACGAGCGGCCTGGAGGCCGGGAGCTCGGCAGAGACGTCCACCACAAGAGCGCGACGGGCCACATCCAAAGCCGTGGTGGTGGCGGTCCCGTCGTCTTGGCGCCGGCCCGCTGCTGTCCCCCCCGACGGCGGCATCGCCGAGAGGCGGTGCACACGGTCGGCTTTCTCCGCCAGGCGCTCGGCCAGCACCTGATGCCGGAGGGCGGCCGCCATCGCATCGCGGGTCTCTCGCTGGTCTGCCACCTCGCTGCCGAGACAGAGGAGGTCTACTCCCGCATCAAGTGCCGCCAAGCTGCCTGCCACCATTCCGTGGGTCTGACTGATCGCTGCCATCTCGATCGCGTCGCTCACCACAACGCCCTCGAAGCCGAGCTCCTCTCGGAGCAGCCGCAGGATGGGCCGCGAGAGAGTTGCCGGAAAGTCTGGGTCGAGTGAGGGGTAGCGCACATGGGCAGTCATGACAGCAGCGACGCCCGCCTCCACGGCAGCGGCGAAAGGCAACAGGTGGTCCCTGTGAAGGGATTCGGCTGAGAGGGTCACGGTGGGCAGCTCCCGGTGCGAGTCTGCGGTGGCCGCGCCGTGGCCGGGGAAGTGCTTGGCGCAGGCCGCAACGCCCGCACCTTGCAGACCTTGGATGAAAGCTGCCGTGTGCGACGCCACCTGGAGGGGGTCACTGCCAAAGGAGCGAGTGCCGATGACCGAGTTGGTCTCCGGTCCGACCAGGTCCGAGACGGGGGCAAAGTCGAGCGTCACCCCGGCTTCGAACAGCTCCCTGCCGATGGAGGCCGCTATCAACCTGGTGGAGGCTGGGTCCCCTCCCGCCCCAAGGGCCAGGTTGCCGGGCCAGGGAGAGCCAGTCGCGGCATGAAGCCGCGTGACGTCGCCACCCTCCTCGTCGACCGCGATGACGAGATCCTCCCGCCTGGCCCGCAAGGCATCTATGAGAAGACGACTCTTATCGGGATCCTCGAAGTTCCGGGCGAACAGCACCACTCCAGCCAGACCCTCATCGATCCAGCGGGCCAGGTCATCAGAGAGCTCCTGCCCGGCCACGCCAGCCAGCAGGCAACCGTCTATCGCACCCAAGTTCCCTCCTTCGCGTGCCTTGGATGCCTCCCGGAGCTGCTTGCGTTCGCATCCGGTCTCATGTTACTAATTTCCTTCAGGTGTTCAAATCTGCAAAAGCAAGTTACATCGAGCAGCCCGCTGCGCTCCGAGCGTCCTGTGCCGGGGGCAGACCAAGGGCGCCGATCAGCTTGAGCGGGTCGGAGGCAAAGTGAGATCGTCTCTTGCGGGCCGAGCACCCCGTCTTCGACCTCACCTTGCCGGTGGCGTCGCCAGGGACAGCTGGCTCGGCGAGAAGGAGGGCTGATGGGACCCTCAGCTGTGGTCAAGCCGGGCATCGTCTGCTTGCTCGCGCGGGCGGGGCGGAGGCCGCGAAACAGGGTGGCACTGCTGGCCTCAGCAGCCTCCGTCCTGCCAGACGGGACGCACACCCTTGACGCTCTCGTCGAGGCGGGCGTCAACATTGGCTGCGTCCTCGGTCCGGAGCATGGCTTGCGGTCGGCGATGGCCGCCGGTGGCAGTGAGCCCGACTACATCGACCCGCAAACCGGGATCCCGGTCATCGACGCCTACCTGGCCGATCCGCGCCGGCTTCGGAGTGTCTTGGACGAGGCCGGCGTCGAGGAGATCCTCGTCGATCTGCCGGACGTCGGCACTCGCTGTTTCACCTACGTCTCGACCATGTGTGACGTGCTGGCAGCAGCTGCTTCGTCGGGTCGTCGCGTGATCGTGCTGGACCGTCCCAACCCTCTCGGGGGTCTGCGGGTCGAAGGCCCACTCCTCGAGGACGCCTTCACCTCCTTTGTCGGCCGACTGCGGGTGCCGCTCCGCCACGGTCTCACCCTGGGAGAGCTCGCCCTGGTCTGGGCGACCGGTGCCAGGTCACCCGAGCCGGAGGTGGTGCGAGCAGAAGGCTGGACGCGCCCCGCCGGTGCCTTCGAGACCGGCTTGCCGTGGGTGCCACCCTCGCCCAACCTGGGTTCGCCGGCAGCTGCCTACTGCTATCCCGGCACCGTTCTCATCGAGGGCACGACTCTTTCGGAGGGCCGGGGTTCTGCGAGTCCCTTCGAATTCGTCGGGGCCCCCTTTTGCGACGGCCGCTTCGCCCGGGCGGTGAGAGCCGTCGGCATACCCGGAGCGGCCATCTCCGAGAGGCACCTCGTGCCTGGCTCCGGGCCATACTCCTCGCAGCGACTCGTCGGCATCGGCATCCACCCGACCGACAGGGCAAGCTTCCGGCCCGTGCGCGCCTCCCTCGTCATCATGGCTCTGGCCCTGGAGCTCTATCCCGAGATGCACTTCGAGCCGGAGTTCTTCGATGCGTTGGCCGGCGGCTCGGAGCTGCGAGAGCGACTCGCGTCCGGGCAGGAGCCGGACGAGATCGAAAGGAGCTGGGAACCACAGCTCGAGAAGTGGAGAGCAGATCATGGTGACCTGCTCATCTACGGCCAGTGAGAGGGGGCCTGGTGCTGGGCGCCGCTCGGGCGCGCTTGGGTTACCTCAACCCTCCTGCCCTGCCCCTCCTACTCGACCTGCTGGCCGAGGTGCTCCCCGGTGATGCACCGACCGGAGCAGCCTTCAAAGAGCAGGTACTGCTCGACCCGTGCTTTTGCCCAGAGGATCTCTTGCTGGCGTGGGCAGGCGGGGAGCTGATCGGCTTCTGCCAGAGCGCCATCGAGGTGGTGGGAGGCGGTAACAAGGGCTGGATCGTGGCGATCGGCGTCCGCGCCGGATATCGCCGCCAGGGTCTCGGCCGGCTCCTCCTCGACCATGCTGTCGAACAGCTGGAGGCGGCCGGCTGCCAGGAGGTGGCTGTGGGCGGATATGAAGAGCGCTACCTCTTCCCTGGCGTCGACCCGGAGCGGTACCCGAGCGCGCCGGGCCTCTTTCACCGAGCTGGCTTCGAGATCCAGGGGACCGCCATAGCGATGGGGCGAGCGATCACCCCAGCCGAGTGCACGGGAGATGGCGATGACTTTGGTTGCGAGCACCCGGGCGACGGGGACCTGCCCGAGCTGCTGGCTCTTGCCCATCGCATCCGACCTAGCTGGGCGCGCCTGCTGCGCAGCTACTTCTCGAGGAGCTCCGATCACTCCCGAGTGTGGGTCGCCAGGCGGGAGGCCATCGCCGGTTTTGCCGCAAGCGACATATTCGTCGATCAGCCCGGTCGCTTCGGCCCAGTTGGCGTCGTCGCCGAGCACAGGGGAGCAGGCGTCGGTGGTCGATTGCTCAGAGCCAGCCTGGCATCGATGGCCAGTAGGGGAGACACGAGGGCCTGGTTCCTCTGGGCGCCCGAGGACGAGGCGGGTCGGCGGATGTACGTCTCCGCCGGCTTCTTGCGCGAGCGACGGTTCGACCTCTACCGGCGCCGCCCAGCTCTGTCTCTGACCACCTCTGGCGCTGACCCTACGCTGGCCCGCCAAGCCCGATGGGGTGGCAACGACAGCGGGAGCTCGATCTCTTGATGCAGGGGATGAAACTCGACCAGTCGCACGGGGTTCCCTACGGTCCCGGCCGTCTGCTGGTCTTAGAGGGAGCAAACCGGTGAGCTCCTCTCCAGCTTCTCAACCGGGTGCACTCATGTCTGCGGAGATGGCCGAGCAGCCTGCCCGCCTCGCCCAGCTCCTGGCGAGGCGGGAGGAGATAGCTCGGTTGACGGGGCCGCTTTTCACCGGCGGCATCGCCGGGACCGTCGTCGTCGCCCGCGGCTCATCCGACCACGCCGCTACGACGGGCCGCTACCTGCTCGAGATGGCGACCCGCCGCCCCGTCGCGTCCGCTTCACCGAGCATCCACACGCTCTACAGGGCCGGAGTCGACTTCGAGGGTTACGTCGTAGTCGCCGTCAGCCAGTCGGGTCGGACGCCGGAGATCACGAATGTTCTCAAGGTCGCTGCCCAGCGGGGCGCCCGGACGATTGCCGTTACCAACGACCCGACGAGCCCACTCGCCCAGTCTGCCGATGCAGTCATCGAGCTCTCTGCCGGCGACGAGCTGGCAGTGCCGGCGACGAAGACCGTCACAGCCGAGATCACCGCCTTCGCCCTCCTCGCCTCGGCCTGCGGTCTCGACCCGGGGGAGGCGGCCTGGTCAGCACTGCCCGACCAGGTCGAGGCGGTCCTCGCCGACAGCGGGCCGGCGGCAGAGCTGGCAGCCTGGCTGCTCGACGCCACCCGACTCGTGACGGTCGCCCGGGGCCCGCTGTCGGGAGCGGCGGCGGAGACGGCGCTCAAGCTGCAGGAGACCTCCGCCTTGCTGGCCACGGCCTTCACGGCGGCCGACTTGCGGCACGGGCCGATTGCTCTCGCTTCGAGCGGCATCCGGGTTCTCGCCCTCGCCCATCCGGGACCAGCTGCTTCTGACGTCATCTCGCTCTCGGCCGAGCTCGCCAGGCGGGGGGCGGACGTAAAGATCGTCGGCCCCGTTCCAGGTGCGAGCTGTGGCTGGGACGCGCAGGTGCCTGAGTCGCTCGCCCCGGTGCTGGCTGTCGTTCGCGGCCAGCAGCTGGCGCTCGGTCTCGCCCGGGCTCTCGGCCTTGACCCGGATCATCCCAAGGGTCTCAGCAAAGTGACCGCGACATGAGCGAACTCGTGCTGCGGGCCGATCAGGTCGTGACCGGGGGCGACGTCTTCACGCCGGGCGAGATCGGCATCGAGCTCAACAGCGGCCTTGTCAGCTCTCTGCGGCCCGCCGGCGGCGAACCGAGGGCGCGCCACTTGAGCGGGCACCTCATCGTGCCGGGCTTCGTCGACGTCCACGTCCATGGAGGAGATGGTGCGGACGTCAACGGAGACGATCCAAGCGACATCGCCGAGTCGCTCGATCGGCTCTCGTGCTTCCACGCCTCCCATGGGACGACCACGATGCTCGCTACGACTGTTTCGGACACGCCCGAGCGACTGGCCGCCTCGGTCAGTGCCATCGCGGCGGCGGCCCGCCGGCGGCTGCCTGGTGCGCGGATTGCTGGAGCACATCTCGAGGGACCGTTCCTCGCCCGAGCTCGCCGAGGTGCCCAAGACCCCTCGGCCCTGCGGCTGCCTGACCTCAGCGAGCTCGACCACTTGCTCGAGCTCGCTGCCGGCAGCCTGCGGATGCTCACCCTCGCGCCTGAGTTGCCCGGATCCGACCAGCTCATCGTCCGGCTCCGGCGAGCAGGGGTGGTCGTCGCCCTCGGTCACAGCGACGCCGACTTCGAGACGGCTCACTCCGCCTTCGAAGCAGGCGCCAGCCATGTCACCCATCTGTTCAACGCCATGGCGCCCTTGCACCACCGCCTGCCCGGGCTCGTCGGCGCCGCCCTCAGCCACGAGGGCGTGAGCCTCGAGCTCGTGGCTGACCTCCACCACGTCCATCCGGCTGTTATCGCCCTTGTGGCCCGTCTCGCTCCCGGGCGGGTGGTGGCGGTGACGGACTGTACGCCGGCCGCCGGGCTTCCGCCCGGCCGCCATCGCCTCGGAAGAGTTGAGGTCGTGCTCGAGGGGGACCGGGTCGAGCTGGCCGACGATCCGGGCACGCTGGCCGGGAGCGTGCTCACGATGGACCAGGCGGTCGCGAACCTTGTCTTTCGAGTTGGGCTCCCTTTGCCAGAGGCGCTGACGGCGGTCACGGTCGCACCCGGCCGCCTGCTCGAGCGGGCCGCCGTGCCCGGCATCGGCAGGCTCGCCGTCGGCGGTCCTGCCGACCTCGTCGTGCTGCGTCCGGACTTCGAGGTGGCGCTGACGGTGGTGGCAGGCCGCCCGGTCTACGACCCGGGTGGCCTGCTGGGCTGACCGCTCCTCCCAAGGGAAGCGGGATCGCCGGCACCGAGGCTCGGAGCTTCTCCGGAGCGCCGCGGCAGCGCCGGTGCTGTCGGCAGGCGCGTTAGCTCTCGACCCATTGGGCGGGCGCCGGCGTGAGCTTCGACCGGACGCTCTCTTTCTCTGGGTGACCCGCCGGCGAGCTCAGGCCTCGCCAGGAAGGGGCGGGGTGCCGGCTGGGGGAAGGTCGAGCCAGCCGGTGCGCACCTGCCAGTGGCGGCCGGCGCGCAGGTGGGCCACGGCCGCCTGCTCGAGCAGCGAGCGCTGAGGCAGCCGCGAGAGGTCGGCGTCCGGGCCAGCCCTGAAGACGAACTTCAACACCTGGGCGTCACCCTCCTCCGAGCCAGGCACGGTCTCGAAGCGTCGCTGGAAGGCAACGATGTTCGACTTCGCCGGCAGGTACTCGGCCAGCTGCTCGTCGAGCAGCCACGACATGCAAGTCGCCACTCTCCGCTGGGCGACCGTGAAGAAGCGGCAGAAGAAGTCGGAGGCCATCTCGAGCGAGCTCTGCACAGCAGCTGGAGAAAGGGGCGAGCCCTCGGGGATGTGGATGCCAAGGCAGGAGTCTCCCGGTCGGAACCCGGCCCCCCGCTCGATCGCCTCGTTCTCGGGATACCACAGCGGGCTCCCGGCGCCCCCGAGCGTGAAGCGGTTGTACTGCAGACGGCCGAGCTCGACGAGCTCGCCCCGCAGGCAGAGGGTTATCCACCAGGCGGCTTCGACTCCGGTCGAGCGGTGGACCCTTCGGTGGATCGCCATGTGTCTGGCCAGATCGGCCATCGAGGCGAAGGCGATCTCCTCCGGGATGCCGAGGCCGGACAGGTAGGAGAGCGTGGCGGGCGCCACGGCCAAAGCGACGTGGATGAAGTGGCAGCGCTGGGCATCGTCGTACTGGTTCCCCTCGAACGCTGGCCATCGGCCCCGCGGGGCGTCCGGCTCGCCCATGTTGCTCAACAGGCGGTGGACGTCGCGCTCCAGGCACCACCACCAGGCCGGCTCACGGTCCCTTGACGGCAGGGTGGCGAGGACGACGGCGGCGTCCTCCGCAGGTACGCGAAGGAGATCCAGCCAGCGAGCTGCCTGCCGTCGATCCAGCTCGAGCGGCTCGAGCTCGTCTTGGCCGATGGCCTCGAGCTCTTTCAGCCAGTGCCAAGGGTTCGTGCCCTCGGCTATGCCCAGCGAGGCGGCGACGCCAGCGGCGTCGAGCAAGATGTCTCTCACAGCAGGGCCGGTGCTAGCAGTTGTCGCTCTGAGGCCCGCCGGACGCTAGAGGCAGAGAGGTCGAGCCACTCCTGCCGCCACACGGCTACATCATGTCACGCGACGTCGCCATGCCCGTCGGGAAAGCTCCGCGGCTGGCGTGCTCACGTGCCGGTCTCGAACAGCGCGTCTTGCCCGCTCTCAAAGCTGTGAAGGTGCGAGCCCCGATCCCGTCTGCTCCTTTGTGGCTGGGGCCTCAGGCTCCTTTGGTCCTCCTAGCGGCTCCGCTTGAGTGCGCCATCGGCCAGGGCGTCGGCCGCCTCGCCGAGCCGCAGCCCGACGACGTCGAGGCGCCGCAGCAGCTCGCGGCGCTTCAGCGTCTCGTTGTCGAGAGGCGAGTTCAAGAGCTCGGCCAGCTCTTGCTGGTAGAGCCGCCGGACCTGCCCGGCCGCCTTCCGCGTGGCGAGGGTGGACTGGCGGGCATGGCCTTTCGTCCCCTCCAGCTCCTCGAGGGCGGGCCGGAGGCGCTCGAGGCCCTCAGCGAGGGTCCGGGTGAGGGGCAGGGCGAACTCGAGGCCCGCCGGCTGGTAGAGGTCGACCTCGCGGACGAAGTCCCGCAGGTTGTCGAGCACGTCGTCGATCGAGCGGGAGAGACGGAAGATGTCCTCGGCATCGATGGGTGTCGTGAGGACGCGACCGAGGATCTTCACGAGCTCGGCTCGAGCCTCGTCCCCATCGTGCTCGACGTCGCGCATCGCCTCGCGCGCCTCCTCGCTCGAGACCGAGCCCGCCGCCAGGTCGGCGGCAAGGTGGGCGCCCCGCACGGTGCACTCGAGCTGGGTGTCGAGGAGCCCGATGAGCTCATCGGTCGACCGGCCAGAGAGGTCCCGAGCGAGGCGGCTCATGCCCCGTGCCATGGCGCGTGGACTTCTCATCTCAAACTCCCTTCGTAAGCGCGCCGGCGAGCGCCGCCAGGGCGACGCTCGCCGGAAGCGTAAGAACCCAGGCCCCGGCCATCCGGAGCACGGCCGGCCAGCGGACTCTGATCCGGGACTCGCTGGCGCCGGCTCCGACGAGGGCACCTGCGACCGACTGGCTCATCGTCAGCGGCACGCCAACGAGCCCTGCTCCGGTCACCACGGCGAACGAGCAGGCCTCGGCCACCACGGCGTGCCGCAGGTGGACGGTGAGGATGCCCTTGCCGAGCTTGGCCGAGACTCCCCTCAGGCCGAGGAGAACCCCGATGCCAAAGAGGCCGGCCGTGAGCACGGCGAGCCACCAGCTGTCTTGCACGACCGATCCCGAGGCGGCTCCTGCTGCGACAGCGAAGACGGCCAACATCTTCTGGCCGCCGTTGGCGGAGTAGGCGAGGCACTGCAAGACGAAGGCGTCCCGGTGCCAGCGGCGAAGCCGCCGGCTCATCTCGCCCCCGCCAGCGAGGCGGAGGGTGAGGGGCGCCACCGCGAGGGCGATGACAGCTGCCACCACCGGCGCGGCCAGACCGAGGAGAAGGATGGTCGCCAGCTCCCCGCCCCTCACGGGGAGGCCGGCTCCGAGCCCGGCTCCTGTGATCGCCCCGACGAGGGCGAGCGTGAGGCTCGTCGGCAGGCCCGCCCGCACGAGGGCGAGCACCACCACCATGGCCGAGAGGGTGGCGGCGAGAAGGACCCGCGCCGCCGCCGCCCCGCCGAAGGGCACGAGGCCGTGGGCGAGCGTGGTGGCCACCCGGGTCCCAAAGATGAGCCAGGGACCGAGGGCCACGGCTCCGAGCAAGAGGCCGAAGCTGACGAGGGGACGGACACCGGGGACCCGCAGCCCCGGCGAGAGCAGGGAGCTGCCGTCGTTCGCCCCGGCGACGACGGCGAAGAGTCCGGCGACGATGAGCAGTGCGATGGCCACCGGCCCTCCCTCCAAATGCGCATCTCAGGCATAGTTCAGCAATAGGACACCCGCAGTTAACCTTTTGTTCACCTTACCCGGGAGTCCCGCCAAACAGGCGGATGGTGAGGCCAGTACTGGTAGAGGCGTGGAAGGGAGATACCGCTGGCACCACCGGTGGTACCATACAACGGTGGAGAAGACGACTCTGTACCTGCCGGAGGAGCTGAAGTCGGCGGTCAAGCGGGCTGCTGCGGCGCGCGGGGTGTCGGAGGCAGAGATCATCCGCGAGTCGATCCGGCTGTCGGTCGGGGGCGTCCGGCCTCGTGCTCGTGGTGCTCTCTACTCGAGCGGGCAGCCGATCGCCCGCGACGTCGAGGACCTGCTTGCCGGCTTTGGGGAACGCTGACCCCGTGCCTCCCGTCATTGTGGACACGAGTGCCCTGCTGGCGTTCTTCGATGCCTCAGAGCCCGACCACGAAGCGGTGTCGGATGTGCTTGCCAGAGCCGAGGCTTTGGTCGTATCGCCCTACGTGGTGGCTGAGCTCGACTACCTCGTCGCCACCCGACACGGGGTGGATGAGGAACTCGCCGTGCTCGACGAGCTGACCGGCGGAGCCTGGGACTTGCCGGCGTTCGATCAGGAGAAGCTTCATCGCTCCCGTGAGGTCATCTCCAGCTACCGAGACGAGGAAATCGGCGTGGCGGACGCATCGATCGTGGTGTTGGCTGAGCGGTACCGGACGCGCACGATCGCCAGCTTGGACCACCGGCACTTCGATGTCCTCCGCTCCCTTGACGGCGGCCACTTCGAAGTGCTTCCGCGAGTCGGTTGAACCGTTCCTCTACGAAGTAGCAGATAGGACTGCTGGTTTCGGGCGGCCCCGAACGGTCTTAGGCCGCCTGGTCGCCGGGGGTGGCCGTTCGCCAGAACGGGTCCTCTGTCGCACATGCGACCGCCC
>JAJYQK010000164.1 GCA_021794645.1 Actinomycetes bacterium | reverse complement strand
CGAGGAGGAGGGGGTGGCGGAGTCCCTCGCCGAGGCAGAGCGGGGCTTTGCGGCCCTCGGCTACCCCTACTGGCAGGCACGGCTCTGTCTCGACCTCGCCGAGTTCTTGCACAAGGTCGGCCGGTACGAAGATGCCCGCGCGAGAGCAGTCTCGGCAAGAGAGGTCTTCGCCGGGCTCGGCACCACCCCGATGACTGCCCGGGCCGACCTGCTCATCGCCTCGCTCTCTGATCTCGTCGCCTCCAGCTGAGCTGCTCGACAGGCGGGCCCGGCGGCGCCGGCCGCCCGCTCTGGGGTTTCGCCATGGCGGGACGGGCCGAGGAGCTGGCTCCATCGGTGGCCTCGTCTCCTCGAGCTCATGAGCCGTCCAGCTCAGACGGGCGCTGCCCGGGAGTCGTAGACCAGCTGGCCGGCTCGATGGGGGCCGGACGCACCGAACCCCAACGCCTCCCACGGGCGGGAGCGTGCCGGCGCGGGAGGCCTCCGGGCCGAGCGTTGTGCTGCGCCTGGCCATACAACCAGCCCGTCTCACCCCTCGAGGATGATCTCCAGGCCTTCGTCGGGGTCGGGCACCTCGAAGTGCTCCTCGAAAAATGCCCGGACCTCGTCTAGGTCGAGCTCGTGGCTCCCCGCGGGCCGCTCCCGGTTCCGCGCAGCGAGCCGTCCGAGGGCGGTGTCGAGAGGAACTGCCAGGTAGTGGACCACCACCCTGGCGCCAGCAGCTGTCGCCCGGGAGCTCCACTGCCTCCGCCGCTCCCGGCTCCACTGGCTCCAGTCCAGCACCACATCGAGACCCCCCGCCAGGCACTGGGCTGCCACGGACCAGATGAGCTCCTTCACACGCTCGGCGGCGGGTCCGTAGCGAGCGTCGTAGGGGCTCCAGCCGTACAGGCTCAGCATCCACTCATCCAAGGTGAAGCGGACGGCCCCGCTCTCCTCACTGAGACGGCGAGCCAGGCTGGTCTTGCCGGCGGCCGCGTAGCCACAGAGCAAGTGGACGGTCGGCTCTTTGGTCGGCGCGATCATCAGCGATGATCCGTCAGACCGCCCGGGCAAGTCAATGCTCGCTCGAGAGAGGGGCGCCGGGCGGGGAGCTCGAGGGCTCGGCGGACGACCCGCTCGGCGCCGACCAGGACAAGGTGGGCCTGGCCGGACGCGACAGTGCCGCCGGCAGGACCGGCGGCACTGTCGATGCTCTCGTTAGTCCTCGGCTCAGGCAGAGCCCTCCTCGGCCGTGTTGTAGGGGTCGCTCCCAGCGGCATAGGGGTCTTCGCCACCCTCGCCCGGCCCGAAGCTCCCGTAGCTCTGGGCCTCAGAGCTCTCCGCGTAGGGGGCAAAGCCGTCGCCCTCGCCGAGAGCGGTCCGGCCGACGTCACGCAGCCAGGCCGCCAGGTCCTCGGGCGAGCCGTCGAGGATGTTGCCCTCGCCGTCGAGGTCGGAGGACCAGAAGGACATCCGCTGGGCGTCGGGGGTCTCGATCTCGAAGGCCCGGTAACGGTCCATTCCGGTGCCGGCCGGGATGAGCTTTCCGATGATGATGTTCTCCTTCAGCCCGAAGAGCTGGTCGGAGCGGCCCTCGATGGCAGCCTCGGTGAGGACCCTCGTCGTCTCCTGGAAGGAGGCGGCCGAGAGCCACGAGTCCGTGGCGAGGGAGGCCTTCGTGATGCCCATCAGCTCGGGACGGCCCTCGGCGGGACGGCTGCCCGCCCGCACGAGCTCCCGGTTGACAGCGGCGTAGCGCTGGGCGTCGACCCGCTCGCCGGGGAGGAAGTTGGCATCCCCCGGCTCGGCCACGAGCACCCGGCGCAGCATCTGGCGGACGATGAGCTCGATGTGCTTGTCGTGGATCGAGACACCCTGGTCCCGGTAGACCTTCTGCACCTCTTCGACGAGGTACTGCTGGGTCTCCCGGATGCCCTTGATCTCGAGGAGCTCCTTGGGGTCCTTCGGTCCCTCGATGAGGGCATCGCCCGGGTGGACCTCCTGGCCGTCTGCCACCTCGAGGTGGGCGCGGGGCGAGACCGTCACGGTCTGCTCCGTGCCGTCCTCGGCGACGACGGTCACCCGCCGGCCCGTCTCGTCCTCCTCGACCCGGACGACGCCCGGCTCACGGACGAGGACGGCTGCCCCCTTCGGGGTGCGAGCCTCGAAGAGCTCGACCACGCGGGGAAGGCCGTGGGTGATGTCCTCGCCGACCACACCTCCGGCGTGGAAGGTACGCATCGTCAGCTGGGTGCCCGGCTCGCCGATCGACTGGGCGGCGATGACGCCGACCGCCTCGCCGAGCTCGATGAGCTTGCCCGTCGCCAGCGACTGGCCGTAGCAGAGGGCGCAGACGCCGTGCTCGGACTCGCAGGTGAGGACGGAGCGGACCCGGATCCGGTCGATCGCCTCGTCGGCCACGAGAGCGGCCACCTCGGCATCGCCGAGCATGTGGCCGGCCTCGAAGGTGCGGCCGTCGGAGAGCTTCACCGGCTCGAGCAGGATGCGGCCGTAGGCCCGCGTCTCGAGGTAGGACCGCTTGCCCGCCTGGTCGGGCACGACGTTGTCGAGCCAGACGCCGCGGGTGGTGCCGCAGTCCTCGGTGCGGATGATGAGCTCCTGGGCGACGTCGACGAGCCGCCTGGTGAGATAGCCCGAGTCGGCCGTCCGCAAGGCGGTGTCGGCCAGCCCCTTGCGGGCGCCGTGGGTCGAGATGAAGTACTCGAGCACCGAGAGGCCCTCGCGGAAGGAGGACTTGATCGGCCGGGGGATCATCTCGCCCCGCGGGTTGGACACGAGGCCCTTCATGCCGGCGATCTGACGGACCTGCTGGGCGTTACCACGGGCGCCCGAGTCCACCATCATGTCGAGCGGGTTGAAGTCGATCGTGGCGAGGGTCTGCTCCATCGCCCGCCCGACCTCGGAGTTGGCCGAGGTCCAGATCTCGATCTCCTTCTGGCGCCGCTCGTCGTCGGTGATGATCCCCCGCTTGAACTGGTTCTCGGCCTTCTCGGCCTCCTTCTCGTAGCGGTCGAGGATCTCCGCCTTGGAGGGCGGGGTCTTCACGTCGTCGATCGAGATGGTGAGCCCCGAGCGGGTGGCGTAGCGGAAGCCCAGGTCCTTGATCCTGTCGAGCGACTCAGAGACGGCCGCCTTCGGGTAGTTGGCGGCGATCTGCTCGACGATGGTCCCGATCGGGGTGGCCCGGCGACCGACGACGTCGTTCACGAAGCCGAAGTCGGCCGGCAGGGCGGCGTTGAAGATGAGCCGCCCCGGCGTCGTCTCGATCGAGCTGGGCTCGTCCTCGAGCGGGCCCGCCTCGGCGGGGTCGACGCCGTGGCGCCGGCCGCGCAGCGGGAAGGCCCAGCCGTCCTCGCCCTTTCGCAGCTGGATCTTGGCGTGCAGCTCGACCTCACCCGTCTCGTAGGCCTGCTCCACCTCGTAGAGGTGACGGAAGACCCGCCCCTCGCCCCGGCGGCCGTCGGCCATCAAGGTGAGGTAGTAGGCGCCGAAGACCATGTCCTGGGAGGGCACGGTCATCGGCCGGCCGTGGGCCGGCGAGAGGATGTTGTTGGCCGAGAGCATGAGGATGCGGGCCTCTGCCTGCGCCTCGGCCGAGAGCGGCAGGTGGACGGCCATCTGGTCGCCGTCGAAGTCGGCGTTGAAGGCGGCGCAGACGAGGGGGTGGATCTGGATGGCCTTGCCCTCGACGAGCACCGGCTCGAAGGCCTGGATGCCGAGGCGGTGGAGGGTCGGGGCCCGGTTCAAAAGGACCGGGTGCTCCTTGATCACCTCGTCGAGGACGTCCCAGACCTGGGTCCGGCGCCGCTCGACCATGCGCTTGGCCGACTTGATGTTCTGGGCGATCTCGGTGTCGACGAGCCGCTTCATGACGAAGGGCTTGAAGAGCTCGAGGGCCATGAGCTTGGGCAGGCCGCACTGGTGCAGCTTCAGCTTCGGGCCGACCACGATGACCGAGCGGCCCGAGTAGTCGACCCGCTTGCCGAGCAGGTTCTGGCGGAAGCGGCCCTGCTTGCCCTTCAGCATGTCGGAGAGGGACTTGAGCGGGCGGTTGCCCGGCCCGGTGACCGGACGGCCCCGGCGGCCGTTGTCGAAGAGGGCGTCGACCGCCTCTTGCAGCATCCGCTTCTCGTTGTTGATGATGATCTCGGGCGCCCCGAGGTCGAGCAGCCGCTTCAGCCGGTTGTTCCGGTTGATGACCCGGCGGTAGAGGTCGTTCAGGTCCGAGGTGGCAAAGCGGCCACCGTCGAGCTGGACCATCGGCCGCAGGTCGGGCGGGATGACCGGGACGGCCTCGAGGATCATCGCGCGGGGGTCGTTGATCCGCCGGCCCTGCTCGTCGGCCCGGTTGAAGGCCGAGACGATCTTCAGCCGCTTGATGGCCTTCTGCTTGCGCTGGGCCGAGAGGGGGCGGCGGCCGTCGGTCGGGTCGATGGCGTCGCGGAGCTTCTGCTCCTCCTCGGCCAGATCGAGGCGGTTGATCAAAGAGGCAATGGTCTCGGCCCCCATGCCGCC
>JAJYQK010000103.1 GCA_021794645.1 Actinomycetes bacterium | reverse complement strand
ATCTGCTGGGTCGTCCGCCCCTGCACGGTCGGCCCGGACGGCCCGTCGGCAGCAGCCGGCGGGCAGAGACGGGCCGGCGAGCCGACGGCGGTCGCCCCGGCCGGCACGTCGCTCAGCACGACGGCGCTGGCGCCGATGCGGGCGCCATCTCCCACGGTGACGGCTCCGAGGACGACTGCGCCCACGCCGACAAAGACACCGTCGCCGATGACAGGGGCTCGCTCGCTGCGGTAGTCCCACCCGATCGTGACGTTCTGGTGGACATAGCAGTTGCGCCCGACGCGGGCGGCGGCGATGCATGTCCCCTGGCCGTGGGCGATGAAAAGACCGCTCCCGATCTCGGCTGTCTGCAGCTCGAGGCCAGGCGTCGGCGGGAAGAGCGGCCGGCAGAGCCGCCCGAGGAGGGCCCCGAGGGAGTTGCCGTGGGCGAGGCGGTGATAGTAGAGGGCGCGGAACTCGCCGAAGGCGTAAAGGAGGCTGTGGAGGCCGTGACGGCCGTCGTCGACGCCGAGCACCTCGAGCCACTGCGAGACGTCGGCGGCCACGACATCGCCTCGGTCCGAGACGCGCACCACCGCCGCCAGCGGCAGCACGGAGAGGGCGCGAGCGACGTCGAGGGAGCGGCAGAGCACCCCGGCGATCTGGTCGAGCCGTCTTCTCAGCACTGGCGGGAGGTTAGGCGAAGGCTGTGGGGAACCAGCCTTGCACCGCCCGCGCGATGCTCGCCGCCAGCTCCTGGCGGGCGGCGGCCGCCTCTTGCAGCGAGACCGCCTCGAAGCTGACGGCGTCGCCCGGCGTCAGATGAGCAAGCTTCCAGAGATCGGCGCTCACGACCGTGGCGACGACGGGGTAGCCGCCGACCGGACCGCAGTCGGGCCCGAGCACTATGGGCGACCCGCCGGGCGGCAGCTGGATGGCGCCGGGCACGACGGCATGGGAGGCGACGGTCCCGCCCGGGGGCAACGGGCCATCCCGCTCGAGTCGCAGCCCGGTCCTGTCGCTCAGCCGGCTGACCCTCCAGCAGCCCGCCAGGGCGTCGGCGAAGCCGCTGTCGGGCCCCGCCAGGACCCGCAGGCGGCAGGGGCGGATCAAAGGGGGGAGGAAGAAGCGGAGCCGGGCCCTTCCCGGGGGCCCGGCGAGGGGGAGGCTGTCGCCGGCCCGCAGCGGGCCGGGTGCGAGCCCCGAGACGGCATCGGCCGAGCGGCTGTTGAAGCTCTCCCCGCCACCGATGCCCCCACCGACCGCCAGGTAAGAGCGGCCTGCCACCGGCGGCCCGAGGGCGATCTCCTGGCCGGCGCCCACGCTCGCCACGATGCCGGCGGGTCGGCTGCTGTCGGCCACGAGCAGCTCTGCCCCGCCGGCAGCGACGTGCAGGTCGCGCCGGGCGGCCAGCCGGAGCGGTCCGGCGCTCTCGATGAGGGCGGCGCTCTCGCTGTTTCCGACCGCAAGGTTGAGCGTCCTCGCCCAGCAGCTGTCGAAGGCGCCCGCCCGGGGGACGCCGAGCGCCCCGGCTCCAGTCCGTCCGAGGTCCTCCAAAAGAGCTAGCGGCCCCGGGTCGATCACTTCGAGGGCGTCACCGAAAAGCGGCCGGCGGGGAGGCACCGGTGGGGAGCCGAGGGAGGCGACCACCTCGAAGCGGACGAGATCGCCGGGGGCGAAGAGGGCGTGGGGCGGCTTGTCCTGGTCGAAAAGGCGCAGGTTCGTGTGGCCGAGCAGGTGCCAGCCGCCGGGGGAGGCGCTCGGGTAGATGCCGGCGTAGCCGCCTGCCACGGCGAGCGAGCCGGCCGGTACCTGGGGGCGGGGAGAGGGACGTCGCGCGAGCGAGCAGAGCGGCTCCGGCAGGCCCTCCAGGTAGGCGAAGCCCGGCATGAAGCCGAGGTAGGCCACCGTGAGCTCGCAGTCCTCGAGGAGGCGCCGGAGCGCGCTCGGTGCGAGGCCGAGGTGGCTGGCGTCCTCCCCGTCGAGGGCGACCGGGACGAGGTGGCGCCTCCTGGCCGGGGGCGGGGGAGCGACGGGGAGGCTCTCGTAGGGCCCGACGAGGCCGACGGTGTCGGCGCCGGGGATGACCTCTCTCGCCCGCAGGCCGCGCGCCAACGCCACGGCGGCCCGTGGCCCGTCCACATCGATCAGGACCGCCTCGTCGCCGAGCTGCCGCATAGCCCCTCATTAGACTCCACCGACCAAGCCGCGACGGCGAGGTGAGGAGATCCGATGGCCGAGCTACGTTCCCGAGTCACGACAGAGGGCCGCCAGGCAGCCGGGGCCCGGGCCCTCTGGCGGGCCACCGGGCTCAGCCAGTCCGACTTCGGAAAGCCGATCGTGGCCATCGCCAACAGCTTCACGGAGTTCGTCCCCGGCCACGTCCACCTGCGCGACCTCGGCCGGCTCGTCGCCGACGGCATCCGCCAGGCCGGCGGCGTCGGGCGGGAGTTCAACACCATCGCGGTGGACGACGGCATCGCCATGGGACATGGCGGCATGCTCTACTCCCTCCCGAGCCGCGAGCTCATCGCCGACTCGGTCGAGTACATGGTGGAGGCCCACCAGGCCGACGCCCTCGTCTGCATCTCGAACTGCGACAAGATCACGCCCGGGATGCTGCTGGCGGCGCTCCGCCTCGACATCCCGACCGTCTTCGTCTCCGGCGGCCCGATGGAGGCCGGCCGGGCGATCGCAAAGGGAGGGGGCGAGCCCGTCCCGGTCGACCTCATCTCGGCCATCACCGGCTCGGCCGACGAGTCGGTCAGCACCGAGGAGCTCACCAGCCTCGAGGAGTCGGCCTGTCCCACCTGCGGCTCGTGCTCGGGCATGTTCACGGCCAACTCCATGAACTGCCTGACAGAGGCGCTCGGCCTGGCCCTGCCGGGCAACGGCTCCACGCTGGCCACGAGTGACCTGCGCCGGCAGCTCTTCCTCGAGGCGGGCCGGACCGTGGTCGGCATGGCCAGCGCCTACTACGGCGAGGACGACGACTCGGTCCTGCCAAGGGCGATCGCGACGAAGGCCGCCTTCACCAATGCGATGGCTGTCGACGTGGCCATGGGTGGATCGACCAACACCGTGCTCCACCTCCTGGCGGCGGCGGCCGAGGCCGGGGTCGACTTCGACCTCGACGACATCGACCAGCTCTCACGGAGGGTGCCGTGTCTCTGCAAGGTGGCGCCGAGCTCGGACTACCACCTCGAAGACGTCCACAGGGCAGGTGGCATCCCGGCGATCATGGGCGAGCTTTGGCGAGCGGGGCTCCTCGAGGAGTCGGTGAGAAGCGTCCACTCGCCTTCCCTCGCGGCCTGGCTGGGTGAGTGGGACGTGCGAGGCGAGAGTCCCTCGCCGGCCGCCCTCGACCTCTTCCGGGCCGCACCCGGCGGGAAGAGGACCACCGTCCCGTTCTCCTCCACGGCCCGCTTCGAGGGCCTCGACACAGACGCTGCCAGCGGCTGCATCCGCTCGGCGGCCCACCCCTACTCCGCCGACGGCGGGCTGGCGGTCCTGAAGGGCAACCTCTCGCCCGACGGCGCCATCGTGAAGACCGCCGGCGTGCCGGCCGAGCTCCTCGCCTTCTCGGGCCCGGCCCTCGTGGCCGAGAGCCAGGAGGAGGCCGTCGAGATGATCCTGAACGGCCGGGTGCGGCCGGGCGACGTCGTCGTCATCAGGTACGAGGGCCCCCGCGGCGGTCCCGGCATGCAGGAGATGCTCCATCCCACGAGCTTTTTGCAGGGAAGGGGCCTCGGGCGAAGCTGCGCTCTCGTCACAGACGGCCGCTTCAGCGGTGGGACGAGCGGCCTCTCTGTCGGCCACGTCTCGCCGGAGGCGGCCGCCGGCGGCGCCATCGGCCTTGTCCAAGAGGGCGACCTCGTCTCGATCGACATCGGGCGGCGGCTGCTCAGCCTCGAGGTACCGGCCGACGAGCTGGCCCGGCGGCGGCAGGTGAGAGAGGAGCGGGGCTGGCTGCCCGCCAAGCGGGAGCGGAAGGTCTCCCGCGCCCTGCGGGCCTACGCCGCCCTCGCCCAGTCGGCCGACAAGGGGGCGGCTCGCTCGAGCGACTGACCGAGCGCCCGGGCGTACCGTGCTCGAAAGGGCGAGGGCGCTGACTCTCCCCCTGCTGCAACCAAGCGGCCACCTCGGGCGCCCACAGCTGTCGCGGCGAGGGAGGCGGCGATGGCGCCAACGAGGCTTCGGGCTCGAGGGGCCCCGCTCACCGGACCAACCTCGTTCCGGCCACGACGTGTTCCTCCCCGAGCGACTGCCTCGCCTTCTCCTCGGATTGTTCCCGGGCGAGCCCTGATGGGGGCGAGCCCTGGGCCTTTTCCACCCCCCCCACTGCCTGGCCCTCGGGGCAGGCAGTGGCGGAGTGGTGGCAACAGGCCACTGAGGCTCCGGGCCGGTCCCACTCTCAACTGAAGGCGGCGACCGCGATGCCGGCGGCTTCGAGGCCGGCTCGCACCCGCCGGGCGAACTCGAGAGCCCCGGGCGTGTCCCCGTGCAGGCAGAGAGAGCCGAAGGAGCTCGCCAGTCGGATCGCCTGCGCGAGCACCTCGTCGGGATCGCTCAAGAGCGCTC
>JAJYQK010000162.1 GCA_021794645.1 Actinomycetes bacterium | reverse complement strand
TCCCTCTCCGCCCGCCAGCAGCCCGAGAGCGCCGGCTGCGCGCATCGCCTGGCGCAACGCAGCCGGCTCGGAGGGAGCGGGGCGAAGCTCGAAGCTCTGGCCGAGGTGCTCACGCAGCCGCTCGGGTGTGGCCCCCCGCAGCAGGCGGTGGATCGCCTCGACGTTGAGCTGGTCCTCGGAGAGCTCGATCACGAGGGCCAGCACGGACTGCGAGCCGGGTGAGTCGTCCTCGCCGGCAAAGGTGCAGGCGGTCTCGTAGCGGTGATGGCCGTCCGCCAGGAGGACGGGCGAGGCGCCGACGAGCCTCGAGGCCTCGGTGAGGAAGGCGGGGTCGCTCACCTGCCAGCACTCGTGCAGGCTGCCTCCGGCGTCGCGGGCCGCGAAGGGCTCGCCGGCCGCGGCAGCCGCCTCGGCGCAGAGTCGACCGAGGCCGGGGGAGAGGGAAAGGCCCCAGATGGGGGAGAAGTTGGTGCGGGCGGCCCGTAGCAGTGAGAGCCGGTCGCTTTTGTCCTTCGGGGTCGTCTCCTCATGCGGCAGGACCTCGCCCCTGTGCTCGGGGTCGAGGCCGAGGGCGCCGAAGAGGCCGGTGGTGGTCCGGCGCGTGCCGTCTTCTCCGTCGAAGGTCATCTGATAGAGGTAGAACGCCGGCTCGGTTGCCAGCCGAACGGCTCCCTCCTCGTGCCAGGAGGAGAAGAGGGCGGCGGCGTGGGCATAGCGGTCCTTCCCCTCCGGGTCCTCCGGCAGCTCGACGTGGATGGCGTTGTAGGGCGAGCGGGCCGCAAAAAGGGCCCGCTCGGCCGGCCCGACGACGTCGTAGGGCGGGGCCACGACGTCGGCAGCCCGCACCTTTGACGGGTCGTAGGTAGTGCCGCGAAATGGTGCCAGGCGAGCCATGGCAGATGACTATATGGATCGCTCGACCGGCTCAGATGTCCCTCGGGGCCGAGACTCTGGCAGCATGCGGCATGACCTGGCTTCTCGACTGTGACGGCGTCATCTGGCTGGCCGACACTCCCGTGCCCGGTGCCGCCGAGGCAGTGGCCCGCCTGCGGGCAGCGGGCGAGCGCGTCCTGTTCCTCACGAACAACTCCTGGCCCCGCCTGGGCGACCACCTCGCCAAGTTGGAGCAGATGGGGATGGCGAGCGGACCAGAAGACGTCGTCACCTCGGCCATGGCGGCGGCCTGCCTCATCAGACCAGGCGAGAAGGTCCTCGTCATCGGCGGACCGGGTGTCCATGAAGAGCTCGAGAAGAGGGGCGCCGAGCTCCTCGAGCCGGGGCGGTGCGACCCGCGGGAGGCAGAGACGGTCGTCGTCGGCATGGACCTCTCCTTCGACTTCTCGCGGCTGGCGGCCGCCACGACGGCCCTCCGGGCCGGCGCCAGGCTTGTGGCCACCAACGAGGACGCCACCTTCCCGACCGCGGCCGGCCTGCTGCCCGGCGCGGGCTCGGTGGTGGCGGCGGTGGCGACCGCCGGCGGCGCCGAGCCGGCTGTCGCTGGCAAGCCCCACGAGCCCGTCGCCCAGCTGGTGCGCCAGCTCGCCGGTGAGGTGCGGATCATGGTGGGGGATCGGCCCTCGACAGACGGCTGCTTCGCCGCCGTCCTCGAGGTGCCCTTCGGGCTCGTGCTCACCGGTGTGACACCTGCCGACCACGGCCCGGTCGAGCCCCCTCCCGACCACGAGGCGCCCGATCTGGCAGCCCTCGTGGACGCTCTCCTCGGCTCATAGCCCCTCTCGCCGCCGCCGGCAGTGCTCACTATTGCAAGCAGACCTGCTCAGCGGTAAAATATGGCTCCATGGCATCCAAGAACGCCTTCGAGCGGTATCTAAGTGCAGGCATGGCCCTCACCCAGCTCACCCGCCAGAGGGCTGAGGAGATCGTGCGGGAACTCGTCCGGGAGGGCGAGATCAGCAAGGACAACGCCGAGGAGTGGGTCGAAGACCTCGTCGTGCGCAGCAGCCGGAGCGCCAGCAGGCTGGCGACCATCGTGCGCAACGAGGTCCGCCGTCAGGTGGATCAGCTCGGGCTGGTTCGGGCTGAGGACTTCGACCGTCTGCTCGAGGCCGCCCGGCGGGCGGGCCAGCGCTCGGTGCGCGAGGCGACCCGGCAGCTGGCCGGCGCGGGCAAGCGGGTCGGCCGCCAGGCCGAGGAGCTGAAGCAAGAGGGCGAGCGGGTCGGGCGCGCCGGGGCTCGCAGCGAGGCCGCCAAGAAGGCGGCGGCGACGAGGTCCAAGAGGGCCGCCAAGGCACAGGCCACCCGCTCTGCGGCCGGCAAGAAGGCGGCGGCCACCCGTAAGGCCAACGCCAAGAAGGCGGCGCCGGCTCGCAAGGCAACTGCCGCCAAGAAGGCGGCGCCGGCCAAGAGGGCCTCCGCCGCCACGAAGAAGACCGCCCGGAAGGCAACCGCTGCCGGCAAGGCGACGCAAAAGAGGGCCACCGCCGCCGGCAAGAGGACCGCCCAGGCGGCCTCTAACAGCACGCGGGCCGCTGCCCGGAAGACGGCGACCACCGGCACCAAGAGGGCTGCGAACGGCCGCTCCGCCGGGAAGGCGGCCAGCTCGACCCGCAAGTCCTGAGCGCAGCCTGCTCCCTCCCGAGCTGGGGCCGGTGCTGGCAGCTCATAGCGCCAGCCGCGAGGATGACCGGGTGAGCTCGGTCCTTCTCGTCTTGCACCCGCACAGCCAGGAGGCCACCTTGCTGGCCGAGACGGCCTCGGCCTGGTGCCGGGCTCGGGGCCACGCCGTCCACCTCTATGAGGGCCCGAACGGGCAGGTGCCCAAGGCTGACTTCGCCATGAGCCTCGGCGGAGACGGCACCATGCTGCGAGCGGTCGAGCTGGCGCTGTCGCTCGACATCCCGGTCATCGGCGTCAACCTCGGCCGGATGGGCTACCTGGCCGAGGTCGAGCCGGCCGGCCTCGAGCCGGCCCTCGAGGCGATCTTCGCCGGCCGCTACATCCTCGAGGAGCGGATGGTGCTCGACGTGACGGTGGAGCGTGCCGACGCCAGCCGTTTCAACTTCCTGGCGCTGAACGAGGCAGTCGTCGAGAAGACGGGACCGGGACACACGATCAGGGTGGCCGTGCGCATCTCGGGCCGCTCCTTTCTCACCTACGTCGCCGACGGGCTGCTCGTCTGCACCCCGACCGGCTCGACCGCCTACAACCTCTCGGCCCGTGGGCCCGTGGCCTCCCCGCTGCTGCGAGCCCTGGTGCTCACCCCGATCGCCCCCCACCTCGTCTTCGACCGCTCCCTCGTCCTCGGCCCGGACGAGGACGTCGAGATGGTCCTGCTCGACGGCCAGAAAGCGGCCGCCGTCGTCGACGGTGCCCACGTCATCGCGCTCACGGCGGGGGACTCGGTCCGCTGCAAGACAGCAGATCGCGCCGCTCGCTTCATCTCTTTCGGCGAGCTCGACTTCCATGCCGTCCTCCGCTCCCGTTTCGGACTGACTGACCGTTGATGCTGGTCGAGCTCCGCGTGCGCGACCTCGGGGTGATCGACGACCTCACCCTTCATCTCGGGCCCGGCATGACGGCGCTCACAGGCGAGACAGGGGCGGGCAAGACGCTTCTCATCGAGGCGCTCGAGCTCTTGATGGGGGGGCGAGCAGACCCTGCCCTCGTCCGCTCCGGCAGCGAGGCCGCCCTCGTGGAGGGCCGCTTCCTCCTCGAGGCAGGAGAGATCGTCCTCTCGCGGGAGGTTCCGGCCGACGGCCGCTCGCGGGCCTATGTCGACGGGAGGATGGCCAATGCCGCCGCCCTCGCCGAGGTAGGCGCCGGGCTGGTCGACCTGCACGGCCAGCACGCCCATCAGTCGCTCCTCCGCCTCCCGGCCCAGCGGGCCTCGCTCGACCGCTATGGCGGCATCTCGACCGCCGAGGTCGAGGCCGCCGAGGGGGCCGTCGCCGCTGTCGACGCCAGGCTGGCCGAGCTCGGTGGCGACGAGCGGCTCATCGCCCGCGAGGTCGATCTGCTCACCTTCCAGCTGGCCGAGCTGGACGGCGCCGGCTTGGACGACCCGGGCGAGGAGGAGGCGCTGCAGGAAGAGGAGTCGCTGCTGGCGGCCGCCGGCTCGCTGCGGGAGGCTGCCGAGCGGGCCCACGAGCTGCTGGCAGCCGACGAGCAAAGTGCCGACCTGCTCGGCCAGGCCCGGAGCGCTCTCGGCAGCCACGCCGTCTTCGCCGAGCTGGCGGCTCGGCTGGAGGCGGTCGGCCTCGAGCTGCAAGACGTCGCTGCCGAGCTGCGCTCGCGCGCAGAGCTGCTCGAGGACGACCCGGCCCGGCTGGCCGCAGTGCAGGAGCGGCGCCACCTCCTCTCCGAGCTTCGCCGCAAGTACGGCTCGGACCTCGCAGAGGTCATCGCCTACCGCGACTCGGCGCGACAGCGCCTGGCCGACCTGCAGGCCGGCGACGCCCGCCGGGCCGAGCTGGCGGCTGAGCGCCAGGTCGCCCTCGCCCGCCTGGCGGCTGCCGAGCAGGCCCTCGGCGACGCCCGCCGGGCTGCCGCTCCGCGGCTCTCGGGCGAGATCGAGAGCCGCCTCCGCCTGCTGGCACTCCCGCAGGCCCGCCTCGA
>JAJYQK010000023.1 GCA_021794645.1 Actinomycetes bacterium | reverse complement strand
TGCCTCGCCGGCGCCGACGAGTTCCGAGGCGGCGACGGCCCGATCATCCTCGAGCGGGGCCCCGCCTCGAGCCCTCTCTTCAGGGCCTTCTTCGAGGCCGTGCAGCAGGCCGGCTACGCCCTGACCGACGACGTGAACGGCTACCGCCAGGAGGGCTTCGCGCCTTTCGACCGCACCATCTGGCGGGGGCGGCGCTGGAGCGCGTCCCGGGCCTACCTCCACCCGGCCATGAAGCGGCCCAACCTCGAGGTCCGCACCCGGGTGCTTGTCACCCGGGTCCTCTTCGAGGGCCGGCGGGCCGTCGGCGTCGAGTACCGCCAAGGGGGCGGGCCGGTGAGAGTGGCGCGGGCAGCCGAGGTGATCCTGAGCGGCGGCTCGATCAACACCCCCCAGCTGCTGCAGCTCTCGGGCGTCGGCAACGGGGCCGAGCTGGGTGCGCTCGGCCTCGACGTCGTGGCCGACCTGCCCGGGGTGGGGGAGAACCTGCAGGACCACCTCGAGGTCTACATCCAGTACGCCTGCAAGCAGCCCGTCTCGCTCGCCCCCGCCCTCAAGTGGCGCAACCGCCCCTTGATCGGCCTCGACTGGCTGCTGTTCCGCCGCGGCCCGGGTGCCTCCAACCACTTCGAGGGCGGCGGCTTCGCCCGCAGCAACGAGGACGTGCTCTACCCGAACCTCATGTTCCACTTCCTGCCCATCGCCATCCGCTACGACGGCTCGGCACCGGCTGCCGGCCACGGCTACCAGGTCCACATCGGGCCGATGTACTCAGACTCGCGGGGGTCGGTGAAGATCCGCTCGCTCGACCCGAGGGTCCATCCGGCCATCTCGTTCAACTACCTCTCGACCGAGCAGGACCGCCGGGAGTGGAAAGAGGCGGTGGCGGTGGCCCGCACGATCCTCAACCAGCCCGCCTTCGCCCCCTACAACGGCGGCGAGCTCTCACCCGGACCGGCCGTCTCGAGCGATGAGGAGATCCTCGAGTGGGTCCGCCGCGACGGTGAGACCGCTCTCCACCCCTCCTGCACGGCCAAGCTCGGCACCGACGAGCTGTCGGTGGTCGACCCGGCCACGATGGGGGTGCACGGCCTCGAGGGCCTCCGGGTCGTCGACGCCTCGGTCATGCCCTATGTCACGAACGGCAACATCTACGCCCCGGTGATGATGGTGGCCGAGAAGGCGGCCGACCTCATCCTCGGCAACACCCCACTTGCGCCCGAGCCCGTCTCCTTCTTCCGCCGGGACCGCCCGGAGGAGAAGAGATGAGGGAGCTCTCCTGCTACATCGACGGCGACTTCGTCGCCGGGCCGGTCGCCCTCCCGGCGACGAGCCCCTCTTCGGGCGAGCGCTTTGCCACCGTGGCAGGCGGCGACGCCGCCACCGCCGAGGCGGCCGTGGCGGCCGCCCGCCGGGCGGCCGGGGACTGGGCCGGCCTCTCTTCTTTCGAGCGGGCGGCCCACCTCTCGGCCCTCGCCGGCGTCGTGCGCCGGGAGCGCCAGGCGCTCGCCCGCCTCCTCACCCTCGACCAGGGCAAGCCGCTCGTGGCCGAGGCCTACGACGAGGTGGACGAGCTGGCCCTCTACTTCGAGATGGCGGCGGCCGACGCCGTCCGGCTGGAGGGCAGCCTGCCGGCCTCGGTCTCGGCCGAGCGCCGCGCCCTCGTGCGCCGCCTCCCCCTCGGCGTCGTGGCCGTCGTCTCGCCCTGGAACTGGCCCTACACGATGGGGGCCGAGCTCGTCGCCCCGGCGCTGGCGGCCGGCAACACCGTCGTCTGGGTGCCGGCCCCCACCACCTCTGCCTGCACGGCCGAGCTCGTCCGGCTACTTGCCACCGAGGCGCCGCTCCCGCCCGGGGTGCTCAACCTCGTGCCCGGCGAGGGAGCTGTCGTCGGGGCGGCCGTCGTCTCCCACCCGGGCACCGACGGGGTCGGCTTCGTCGGCTCTGTGGCTACGGGCCGGGCCGTCGCCGCCGGGGCGGCCGGCAAGAGCCAGCTCCTCGAGCTCGGCGGGAACGGGCCGATGGTCGTCCTCGCCGATGCCGACATCGAGGTGGCGACGGCGGCCGCCCTCGAGGCGGCCTTCCTCTGTGCCGGCCAGAGCTGCACCGCCGGCGAGCGCTTCCTCGTCGAGGCGCCGGTGGCGGCCGCCTTCTGCGAGTCGGTCGTCGAGGCCACGAGGGGGCGGGTGCGCCTCGGCGACCCCTTCGACCCGGCAACGACGATGGGCCCGCTCAACAACGAGAAGACGGCCGCCAAGTTCGACCGGCACGTCGCCGATGCCATCGCCCGGGGGGCCAGCTGCCTTCTCGGCGGCAGCAGGGCGGGCGGCTTTCCCACCGAGTTGTACGTCGAGGCGACGGTGCTCGCCGGGGTGACGGCCGAGATGGAGATCTCCCGCGAGGAGACCTTCGGCCCGGTCGTGCCGGTCATCGAGGTGGCCTCGGCCGAAGAGGCCCTCGCCCTCACCAACAGCTCGCCCTTCGGCCTCACAGCAGCGGTCTTCACCGAGGACCTCGAACGGGGGCTCGCCTTCGCCGAGCGGGCCCGGGCCGGCTGGGTGAACGTCAACGCCTCCACCAACCTCTGGGAGTCGCACCTGCCCTTCGGCGGGCGGGCGGGCAGCTCGAGCGGGCGGGGGCGCGTCGGCGGCCGCCACGTCCTCGAGGCCTTCAGCGAGCCGCAGACCATCCTGCTGCCGGCCCCCCGCCTCGCCGGCCGGCCTCCCCGACAGCGAGACAACGAGTGAAAGAGAGAGATTGACAACGAACCCGAAGAGCGCCAGCTGCGTGGTGATCGGCGCCGGCATCGTCGGCAACAGCCTCGTCCACCACCTCGCCCGGCTCGGCATGCGCGACATCGTCCTCGTCGACAAGGGGCCGCTCCCGAACCCGGGCGGCTCGACGGGGCACGCCTCCAACTTCATCTTCCCGGTCGACTACTCGAAGATGATGACCGACCTCACGGCCGACTCGACCCGCCAGTACAAAGAGCTCGGCGTCTTCACCGAGTCGGGCGGCATCGAGGTGGCCCGCAGCAAGGCCCGCCTGGAGGAGTTCAGGCGGCGGGCCACGACGGCCCGGGCCTTCGGCATAGCCGCCGAGATCATGGCGCCGGCCGAGGTGGCCCGCCTCGTGCCCTACCTCGACCCCGACGTCATCCTCGCCGGCCTTTACTTCCCCGCCGTCGGCGTCGTCGACTCGCTGCGGGCGGGCACCCTCATGCGGGAGGCGGCCGAGTCAAGCGGGGCGCTCGAGGTGATGGCCAGCACCGAGGTGCTCGCCATAGAGGTCGACCGGGCGAGCCGCCGGGTGCGCCGGGTCCGGACCAGCGCCGGTGAGATCGAGACCGAGCTCGTCGCCGTCTGTGCTGGGGTCTGGAGCCCGAAGATCGCCGCCCTCGCCGGCGCCCACATCCCCCTCACCCCGATCGTGCACCAGATGATCAGCGTCGGGCCGATCCCCCTCTTTTCCGACACCGTCGGCGAGATCGGCTACCCGATCGTCCGCGACGTCGACGCCAACATGTACGAGCGCCAGCACGGCGGCGACATGGAGGTCGGCTCCTATGCCCACCGGCCCATCCTCGTCGCCCCAGAGGAGATCCCCTCGAACGAGGAGGCGGCCCTCTCGCCGACGGAGCTGCCCTTCACCCAGGACGACTTCGACCCCCAGCTGGCTGAGGCCCTCGAGCTCATGCCCGAGCTGCTCGGCGACGAGTCGGTCGGCATCCGCTATGCCATCAACGGCCTCATCTCGATGACGCCCGACGGCCACCCGGTCCTCGGGGAGACCCCCGAGGTGAAGGGCCTCTGGTCGGTCGCCGCCAGCTGGATCAAAGAGGGCCCGGGCATCGGGCGGGCCGTGGCCGAGTGGATGGTGGCGGGCCGCCCCGAGCTCGACCTGCACGAGGCCGACCTGGCCCGCTTCTACCCCTTCCAGCAGACCCGGCGCCACGTGCGGGCCCGGGCGAGCGAGGGCTTCAACAAGATGTACGGCATCGTCCACCCCTTCGAGCAGTGGTCGCTCGAGCGAGAGATCCGGCTCTCGCCCATGTACGCCGAGGAGAAGGAGCTGGGCGCCTTCTGCTACCAGACCGCCGGCTGGGAGAGGCCGCACTGGTACGAGTCGAACGCCGGCCTCCTCGAGCGCTACGGCGAGGCGGTGATGGAGCGGGAGGCCGAGTGGGACAGGCGGTGGTGGTCGCCCGTCGTCAACGCCGAGCACCTCGCCATGAGGGAGGGCTGCGGGCTTTTCGACCTGACGGCCTTCGTCGAGCTCGACCTCGCCGGGCCCGGCGCCCTCGATGCGCTCCAGTCCCTCGCCGTCGCCCAGCTCGACGTCGCCGACGGCCGGGTGGTCTACACCTCCTTTCTCGACGAGGCCGGCGGCTTCAAGGCGGACCTCACGGTCATGCGGCTTGGCCCCGACCACTTCCGGGTCGTCACCGGCGGCGCCCATGGCATGGCCGACAAGAAGTGGCTCCTCGACCACCTGCCCGAGGACGGCTCGGCCCAGCTCACCGACCTCACCTCCTCCCTGGCGACGATCGGGCTGTGGGGGCCGAACGCCCGGCGGGTGCTGGCCGAGGTGAGCGAGGAGGATCTCTCGAACGAGGGCTTCCCCTT
>JAJYQK010000049.1 GCA_021794645.1 Actinomycetes bacterium | reverse complement strand
TCATCAAAGCGACGGCGGCGGCCGTCAACGCCGAGCTCGGCACGATCGACAAGGAGGTGGCCGCTGTCCTCGAGGAGGCGGCGACGGAGGTGGCAGCCGGGGCCCACCTCGACGACTTCCCGATCGACACCTTCCAGACGGGCTCTGGCACCTCGACCAACATGAACATGAACGAGGTGCTCGCCAACCTCGCCACAGAGCGTCTCGGCCGGGCGATCCGGCCCAACGATGAGCCGAACGCCTCGCAGTCCTCGAACGACACCTTTCCCTCGGCCATCCACCTGGCCGCCGCCCGCGAGCTGCGCCGCGACCTGCTCCCGGCCCTCTCGCAGCTCTCCGGGACGCTGCGGGAGAAGGCTGACCAGTTCGCCGAGGTCGTCAAGTCGGGGCGGACGCACCTCATGGACGCCACCCCCGTCACCCTCGGCCAGGAGTTCGGCGGCTACGCGGCGGCCATCGAGCACGGCGCCGAGCGGGTGGAGGCGGCCCTGCCCCGTGTCGGCGAGCTTCCCCTCGGCGGCACCGCCGTCGGCACGGGCTTAAACGCCCTGCCGGGCTTTGCCGCCAAGGTGATCGAGGCCCTGGCGGCGAGGACGGGTCTCGAGCTGCGCGAGGCCCGGGACCACTTCGAGGCCCAGGGTGCCCGCGACGCCCTCGTCGAGTGCTCGGGCGTGCTGCGGACGATCGCCGTCTCGCTCTACAAGATCGCCAACGATCTGCGCTGGATGTCCTCCGGCCCGCGCTGCGGCCTCTCTGAGATCCACCTGCCCGATCTGCAGCCCGGCTCTTCGATCATGCCGGGCAAGGTCAACCCGGTGGTGCCCGAGGCCGTCTGCCAGGTGGTGGCCCAGGTCATCGGCAACGACGCTGCCGTCGCCTTCGGCGGCGCGGCGGGCAACTTCGAGCTGAACGTGATGCTGCCGGTCATCGGCCGTAACCTGCTCGAGTCGATCCGCCTGCTGGCGGCGGTCTGCCGCACCCTGGCGGACAAGTGCGTCGCCGGCATCGAGGCGGACGAGGAGAGGTGTCGCAGCTACGCCCTCTCGTCGCCCTCCATCGTCACCGCCCTCAACCCCTATATCGGCTACGAGGAGGCGGCCAAGGTTGTGAAGGCTGCCCTGGCGGAGGGAAAGGACCTGCGCACGGTCGTCCTCGAGAGGGGCCTCCTCTCCGAGGAGGAGGTGGACAAGGCGCTCGACGTCCTCGCCATGACTCGGGGCGGTGTCGTCGGCTGACGTGCACCCGATAGAGCGCCTTCGCTGGATAGCCCGCTCGGAGGACGAGGCCGACTCCACGGTGGCGGCCGAGGCCGCCTGGGCGCTCGGCGAGCTGGCGCTCGAGGAGGAAGCGGCCGTCCTCACCGCCAGCCGGCGGCTCGTGCTGCGCCAGCCTGCCTCCGGGCCTCTCTGGTGGGCCTGTGCCACCATCCTCGAGGCACTGGGGGGAGAAGACGTCTTGCAGGCGGCCCAGCGCGTCGCTTTCGACCTCGCCGGTGACAGCGTCTCGGCTCGCCTGACCAGAGCTCTGCGCCAGCAGCTCGCCGCCGGCGACCTCCTCGGGGTGGCGCCCCCGGCCGAGACGGCGGCCCGGGCGCTCGCCGACGAGCAGCGCTTTGCCATCTACCTGCTCGCCCCCTACCGCGAGCTCCGCTACGAGATGGCCCGCTTCGGGACGGCCGATGTCACCGGCTATGAGGTCGAGGAGGCAGACGAGGTGCTCGAGGAGGCGAGCCTCCTTCTCGTCGAGCCCCGCTTTGCAAGTCCCCGTCACCTCTTCGTCTCGGCCGGTGCCGCCCGGGCCGTTGGCGCCGCCCAGAGGGCGAAGGTCGCCTGCTGGGCGGTGCTCGGGCCGGGCCGCGTCCTGAGCGAACCGCTGGCGGCGACGGCGAGCCAGCTGGCCAGAGGAGAAGGCGAGCTCCTCCCGCCCTCGAGCTTCGAGGCTGCCATCGACGCCCAGGGCCTCGGCGAGGCGGCGGAGGTGCTCGGGCGAGGGAGCTGCCCGCCCGCCCTCGCCCTTGCCCACCTGGGCGAGCTCGGCCGCTAGGAGGCCCGCGACCTCTCCGCCGGCCCGGTGGCGGGCTCGAGGTGCGGACGACCGCCGGGCGCCACGTTGTCGAGCCGGTCGCCGAGGAGGGGCCTCATCCACTGGAAGGCGGCCCCGGCGGCTGCCGCCAGCCCGATGAGCAGGCCGAGGTAGGCGTCGCCGAGTCGGGCGGCGAGCATGGTGCCGGCGATGGCGGGGCCGACGACGCCGGCCAGCGAGTAGGCGCTCGCCGCCAAGGCGTTGTATCGGCCCTGCAGGGCCGGGCGGGCGAGGAGCGTCACGAGCGGCCCCCCGACGGGGGAGAGGGCGACCTCGCCGATGGCGAAGACCCCGAACATGGCTACGACGAGGCCGGCGCCGAGGACCGAGCGGGGAAAGGCGCCGGCGAGGAGGAGCACTCCCCAAGAGAGGGCGAACAGGGCGGCGCAGAAGCTGAGGGCATGGCTCCGCCGCATCCGCGCCGTCAGGCGGAGGGCCAGGGGCTGGCAGACGACGATCAGCCCGGTGTTGGCTCCGAAGGCCCAGGCGATGACGTCGGGGTGGACGAGCACCACGGTGGTGGCGTAGCCGACCAGCCCGGCATCGACCGAGGCGTAGCCGGCAAAGGCGAGGAGAAGGGCTCCGAGGAGATAGCGGCGAAAGCGCCGGTCGGCCAGGACCTCCCGGTAGCCGCCCCGGGCCTGCAGGTGGTGGGCGGCGGTGGCGGGCCTAACAAAGGCGCTCTTTGGTTGCAGGCAGAGGGCGGCCACGACGGCGAAGAACGTGATGCCGTCGATGGCGTAGATGAGCTCGAAGGTGGCGGGCTGCCCGACGCGCACGACGACTCCTGCGATGACGGCGCCGGCACCGAGGCCGAGGTTGAGCAGCTGGAAGGAGCGGGCGAAGACGCGGGGCCGCAGCTGCTCGTCGTGCACCATGACTGCGAAAAGGGCGGTCCAGGCGGGCCAGAGCGAGCCGTTGCCGACGCCGAACAGCACGAGGGCGGGCAGGGCGGAGAGGGGGCCGCGCACGAGGATGAGGGCGAAGGCGCCGGCCGCCGCCACCACGAGGGCGCCGGAGGTGACGAGGCGAGGGCCGAGGCGGTCGACGAGCGAGCCCGTCACCGGTCCGGCCGGGACCGAGGCGACCGAGGCGGCCCCTATGAGCAGGCCGGTGAGGCCGAGCCCGATGTGGCGCACCTGGTGGAGGTAGATGAGGAGGAAGGGCAGGGTGAGCCCGCCCCCGAGGGAGGAGACGAGGTTCGCTGCCAGCAGGGCGCGGACGGGGCCCGGTATGCGCCGGGTCTGCTCGGGCGCCATCGGCTCATTGAAGCAGCTCGCTGCGCGGCCCCTCGGCGCCGCCGGTAGCCTCGTTCGCCATGGGTGAGATGATCGAATTCCCGAGCAATGGCACGAGCGGCGAGGGCTACCTCGCCACCCCCGCCGGCGGTTCCGGCCCCGGCGTGATCGTCATCCAGGAGTGGTGGGGACTCGTCGACCACATTAAGGATGTCTGCGATCGCTTCGCCGCCGAGGGCTTTGTCGCTCTTGCTCCCGACCTCTACCACGGCAAGAAGGTCTCCGAGCCGGACGAGGCCGGCAAGGAGATGATGGCCCTGGCGATGGACAAGGCCGCCAAGGACATGTCCGGGGCCGTCGACGCGGTCTCGGAGCGGTCCTCCGGCCGGGGTGTCGGCGTGGTCGGCTTCTGCATGGGCGGAGGGCTCGCCCTCGTGCTGGCGGCCCAGCGCAACGACGCCGTCAAGGCCGTCGTGCCCTTCTACGGCGCCATCCCCTGGGAGGGCGTGCAGCCCGACTACACCGCCATACGAGGCGCCCTGCTCGGCCACTACGCCGAGAAGGACGAGTGGGCGAGCCCCGAGGTGGCCCGCAAGCTCGAGGCGCAGGTGCGCCAGGGCGGCAACGACGACGTCACCGTCCACATCTACCCCGGCACCGACCACGCCTTCTTCAATGACACCCGCCCGGAGGTCTACGACGCGGAGGCCTCCCGCACCGCCTGGGACCGCACCATCGAGTTCCTTCGCAGCCGCCTCGCCTAGGCGGGGCCGTTTGGCCCGCGCTGACCGCCCGGTGCCAGTATCTGGCCATGTCAGCCCGAACTCGCACACTTCCCCGGCGGAGCTGCCTCTCGGTGCCCGGCTCGAGCGAGCGCTTCTTGGAGAAGGCTCCGACGGTGCCGGCGGACATGACCTTCCTCGACCTCGAGGACTCCGTCGCCCCCCTCGAGAAGGAGGGTGCCCGTCAGAAGGTCGTGCGGGCCATCCGGGAGCTCGACTGGGACGACAGGGTCCTTTGTGTCCGCATCAACGCCTGGGACACCCGTTGGACCTACGGAGACGTCATCGAGGTCGTCGCAGGCGCCGGTGAGCGCCTCGACGAGGTCATGCTGCCGAAGGTGCAGACCGCCGCCGAGGTGGTCGCCCTCGATCTCCTCTTGGCCCAGGTCGAGCAGAACGCCGGGCTGCCCGAGGGCCACATCGGCATCGAGGCGCAGATCGAGACGACGAGGGGCCTCATAAACGTCGAGGAGATCTGCGCCGCCTCGCCCCGGCTGGAGACGATCATCTTCGGGCCGGCCGACTTCGCCGCCTCGATGGAGATGCCGGTGCTGACGGGCGGGGTGCAGATCCCCGAGTACCCGGGCGACCACTTCCACTACGTCTTCTCGAAGATCCTCATGGCCGGGCGGGCGAACGGGCTGCAGGTCATCGACGGGCCCTTCTTGAAGATCCGCGAGATCGACGCCTTCCGGGAGTTCTGCCAGCGGACGCGGGTGCTCGGCTACGACGGCAAGTGGGCTCTCCACCCCGACCAGGTGACCGTGCTGAACGAGATCTTCTCTCCCACCCAGGAGCAGTTCGACAAGGCCTGGGCCATCCTCGACGCCTACAAGGAGGCGACCGAGTCGGACCGCAAGGGCGCCGTCATGTTCGGTGACGAGATGATCGACGAGGCGAGCCGGAAGATGGCTCTCAAGTTCGTCAGCCGCGGAGAGCGGGCCGGCCTCAAGCGCTCCGCCAGCTGATCAGGCAGAGGCGAGCCTCGCCTCGCTCGGCGCCTGCCCGACGGGCGCCTCGCCCCTGTGGGCGGCGCTGAAGTCCTTCTGGCGGATGAGGCCGAGACAGAGGACGCCGGCCACGAAGGAGACGGCTGCTCCGATCACGAGGATGTCGTTCAGCCCGTGGACGAAGCCGCTCAGGGCCGCCTGCTGCACGATCCTGCCTGCCGCGCCGCCATGGCCGGCCGAGTGGCGCGAGAGCTTGCCGTTCGTCACCGCGGCGGCGATGTCGTGGGCGGCGCCCGCCAGGGGGGAGTGGTCGAGCTTGGAGACGATCGTCGTCCGCACCACGCTCGAGAAGACCGAGCCGAGAGCGGCGATGCCAGTCGCCGTCCCCACCTGGCGCAGGGTGGAGTTGATGCCCGAGGCCATGCCGGACTGCGCCGGCTCGACCACCCCGACCGCCGTCGAAGCGAGCGGGACGTTGACGAGCCCGACGCCTACCCCCGCCACGACGAAGCCGGCGATGAAGTGGGTCCAGCTGGAGGCGGCGCTGAGACCGCCCATGAGGAGAAGGCCGACGCCGGTGAGGACGAAGCCCGGCGCGATCAGCCACTTGATCGGCACCCGCGAGGTCAGCCGCCCTGCCACGCCGGCCGTGGCGAAGGTCGCCCCCGTCAGTATGAGGAAGCGCACTCCCGTGGCGACGGCCGACAGGCCGAGGCCGTCTTGCATGTAGAGGATGAGATAGGTGAACAGGGCGAAGATCGAGCCGTTGATCCCGAAAGCCGCCACGAGCCCGCCCGAGAACGTCGGCTTTCGCAGCAGGGAGAAGTCGAGCATCGGGTCGCTCTGCAAGAGCTCGGCCGCAACGAAGGCGACAAGGAGGAGGCCTGCCGCGACGAGTGGCACCACGACGGCGAGATCGCCCCAACCGGTCGTGCTGCTGCGGATGAGGCCATAGGTGAGGGCCGCCAGCGCGCCGGAGAAGGTGAGAAAGCCGATCCAGTCCGTCCGGTGCGCCTGCGGGTTGCGCGATTCGGCGATCTTGAGCACGGTGATGAGGAAGGCCACCACCCCGATCGGCAGGTTCACGAAGAAGATCCAGCGCCAGGAGAGGCCGCTCGTGAGCAGCCCGCCGAGCACCGGTCCGACGGCGACGGCAATACCGGTGACGGCGCCGAAGACGCCGAAGGCGACACCGCGCTCTCGGCCCTGGAAGGCCTCGGCCAACAAGGCGAGCGAGGTGGCGAACATGATGGCGCCGCCGATGCCCTGGAAGCCGCGGGCGAGGATGAGAAAGAGCGAGCTCGTCGAGAGGCCGCAGAGCAGCGAGCCGAGGCTGAACACGACGATGCCGACCGAGAAGACCCGGCGGCGCCCGAACAGGTCAGCGAGGGAGCCCGAGGTGAGGAGGAGCGAGGCGAGCGTGAGGGCATAGGCGTCGATCACCCACTGCAGGTCCGAGATCGATGCGCCGAAGGTGTTGGCGATCTGCGGCAGGGCGACGTTCACGATCGTGAGGTCGAGCAGCAGCATGAAGATGCCGATGCAGACGCCCCACAGGGTCCACCACTTTCGATCCATGCCGTGCCCGTCCTAGCTCGCGTTCTCCGACCGAGACGGGCTCGCCCCGTCGCCTCTTGCGCGGCTGTCCCGCCTCCAGCCCGCGGAGACCGGCCGAGATTGGGCGCCGGCGGGGCGGGGGGCACTGACGACAGGAGACCCTGCCGTAGACAGCCGCAGCGGTCGAGCTTACCGAGGACCTTCTCTCAGAGGGCCGGCCCCTCCCGGCCCCGCAGGCCACGTTGGCTTGACCGGGCCAGGAGCACTTGCGCCGAGCCGGCGCCCGCCGGGGCCGGCGAGTCCCTTCGGGCAGGGCGCTGGCGGCCAGCCGGCGTCGCTGGCGGGCTTTCTCCCGAGGGGCAAATCTCGGTCCTCTTCGTGCAGGCTCTTCGGCCTTCGCGACAGCTCTGTGGTCGGCGGACCAGCGAGCAGTCGCCGGAGCTTGCCAACTGCGCCCCGGCCGAATTGGTACTCGCCCAGCAGTGCTTGCCCGATCCTCGAGAGCGAGCCAGCAGGAGCAGCTGGAGGGTGCGGTACTTCTGGCAGCCATAGCGACATATCTGACGGGAATGCCAGGAGCGCTTTCTGGGTAATGACTCTTCGTAAGAGGGGACGCCCTGACACTCTTTAAAGGAGAGAGAAAGTGGCTGGAGTAGGACTTGGATTGATACTGGTGGCGGTCGGAGCCATCCTCCGATTCGCCGTCTATGCCCCGAATCAGCACGCCAACTGGGGCACCGTCGGGATCATCTTGATGATCGTCGGCGCTATCGCCTTCCTCGTCGGGCTCGTCTTCGAGGCGCCCCGCCGTTACCGGCGCAAGGACACATACGTCCGGCGGCCAGACGGCAGCGCCGAGAGGGTCGTGAGCGACCAGTCGACCTTCTGATCGCTCCCGTCTAGACGCTGGGCCCCCGGGCGGTTCCTCCGCCCGGGGCTCGGCCCGAGTGCTAGCCCGCCGCCTGCTCGACCAGACGGCGGGCTATCACTTTGAGGCAGAGAGTCTCGTCCGCCCCCTCGAAGATAGAGAGGACACGGGCGTCGACGAAGAGGCGGCTCACCTTGAATTCCTCGGCGTAGCCCATGCCGCCGTGGATCTGCATCGCCTCGCGTGTCAGCCACTCGGCTGCCCGACAGGTGTAGGCCTTCACCATCGAGGCCTCCACCCCGCCCTCGCCTTGCGCCATCATGCGGGCCACCTCGTAGGCGAACTGGCGGCTGGCCTGGATGACGGCTGCCATCTTGCCGAGCTTGGCCCGGGTCAGCTGGTACTCGAGGATCGGCTCCCCGAACGCCTTGCGATTGCGGGCGTACTCGAGCGCCTCCTCGTAGGCGGCCTGCATGACCCCGAGGGCGCGAGCGGCAGTCTGCAGGCGACCGTTCTCGAAGCCGGCCATCTGCAGGTAGAAGCCCTTGTCCCGGCCGGACTCACCCCCGACCAGGGCGCCCGCGGGCACCCACCAGCTGTCGAAGGCGAGCTCGTATGAGTGCATCCCCCGGTAGCCGAGGGTGTCGATGGGCCGCCCCTCGAGGCTGCCCCGGCCGAGGCCGGCCGGCCGGCCGCTCTCGTCGCCCTCCTCCTGAGCGAGGCGGAAGCCTCTCGAGTCGCTCTGAGGCTTGGGCACGACGAAAAGAGACAGGCCGCGATGTCCCTTGGCGCGGTCCGGGTCCGTGCGGGCGAGCAGCATCAGCACCTCCGCCCGGGCAGCGAAGGTGCACCAGGTCTTGACGCCGTTGATGAGGTAGCCGCCCGTGGCCGGCGTTGCCGTCACAGTGAGGTTGGCGACGTCGGAGCCGTAGTCGGGCTCGGTCACCGCCACGGCCACCATCGTCTCGCCGGCCGCGATCGGGCCGAGCAGCTCCTGCTTTTGCTCCTCGGTGCCGCCCTTCAAAAGGGCGCGGGTGAGGATCTCGGGCCGGGTGATGAGGGCGCCGCCGGCTCCGAGTGAGGCCCGCGAGAGCTCCTCTGTGGCGACCACCATGCCCATGTAGTCGTGCTCGCCTCCCGAGGCGAAGCCGCCGTACTCCTCTGGGACCGAAAGGCCGAAGCCGCCCATCTCGGCCAGCCCCTTCAGCAGCTTTTCGGGGATGTCACCGTTCCTGCGGTGGATCTCCTCGGCCACCGGCTCGATCTGGTCCTCGGCAAAGCGCCGGAAGGTCTCCTGCACGAGCTCGAAGTCCGAGTCGAGATGGCGCCTGCCGGGCGTCTCGGCCAGGGCGGCCAGGGCGGCCGGCGCCCGGGCGGCCGCGAGGAACGAAGCAGCCGCTGACTGCCAGCCGGGAGCGGTCGCCCACTCCTGCTCCCGCCCGAGGGTGCGGGCGACGATCTCAGTGATGGCGTCGGCGACGAAGGCACAGGCCAGGCGGGCCTCTTCCTCGCCCCGGGCCCCGTAGGCGAGCGCCGCTCTCGAGGTGGCCACTCCCGCCGCGGCGTGGGCGAGGTCGTAGGCGAGCACCTGGTGCTCGTCGAGTCGCCGGCCCCTCTCGCTGGCGGCCGCCAGGGCCGAGACGGCGCCCTGTACGACCTCGTCGGCCATCTCGAGGGCGGCCCGGGCGGCCGCCAGGTCGGTGAGCTCTTCGGTCATGGCCGTGACACTAGGAGCCGGTCGCCGCCGAGGGCGCCCTTGCGATGACGGTGACGAGGGGCGGGAGCACGATCGGGTCGTCTCCGGGGTCCACCTCGGTCAGCTCGGCCAGGTAGCTGGCGACCGGCCCCGGGCCGGCGCCGGCCGGAGCCTCCGCCCAGGCGTCGACGAGCTCGAGGCCCGCCTGGCAAAAGAGGGCGGGGAGGAGGGCGCCGACATCCTGGTGGCGGGCCGCTGGCATGGAGAGCGGACGGCCGTCCACCCGCCCGGCTGTGGTGATCGGCTCCTCGGCCACCACGAAGCCGCCCGGACGGACCACAGCGGCCATCTGTCGGAGCACTGCGAGCGGCTCCTCGACGTGGAGCAGGAGGAAGCGGCAGAAGGCCAGGTCGACCTGCTCTGGCAGCGCCAGCTCCTCGGCCCGCTGGGTGAGGGCGACGACCTGGGCCTCGCCCGCCCGGGCGGCGGCTCTTGCGGTCTCGTCCCGGGCGAGGGGAGAGGAGTCGACGGCGTAGACCCGTCCGGCCGGTCCGCTCAGGCGGGCGAGCTCGACGGCGACGTCACCGGCGCCCGCCCCGACGTCGACCGAGACCCAACCGGGCCCGAAGCCGAGGCGGGCGAGGGCGAGGGCGAGGGGCCTGCGATAGACGTCGTTGCGCAGCTCGAGCGATGGCACCCTCGAAGGCTAGAGGCGGGAGCCACCGACTTCCCAGGTAGCTTGGCCCCCGTGAGAGTGACGATGCTGCTGTGCGACTCTGCTCAGGTGGCCGACGGGAAGCTGTACATCCTCGGCGGTGGCTGGAGCCTCGTCGGGCCCGACCCGATGCCCTCGGCGGTGGCCATGAAGATCGACGTCGACTGGACCGAGACGACGACCCCGCACCATTGGGAGCTCTTCCTCGTCGACGAGGACGGACAGCCGGTCATGATCGAGACGCCGGACGGCCCCCAGCCGATGGAGGTGCGGGGCGACTTCGAGGTGACGCGGCCGGGCAGTGTGCCCGAGGGGGCGCCGATAGACGTCGCCTTGGCGGTGAACTTCGGCCCCCTGCCTCTCCCTCCCGGCAGCCGCTTCACCTGGCAGCTCACGATCGACGGCCACAGCTCGCCCGACTGGGTGCTCTCCTTCTCGACCCGGGACGCCATCCCGATGGACCCGACGGAAGAGGAGTGAGCGTGGGCGGCGAGCACGAGCGGCCCTTCGGGCGGGCGCTCGAGGACTTCGTCGTGGGAGATGTCTACCGGCACTGGCCGGGAAAGACGATCACCGAGTACGACGACCACCTCTTCTGCATGATCACCATGAACCACCACCCGCTCCACACGAACGAGTGGTACGCCGAGAACGACACGCCCCAGGGGCGCAACGTCGTCGTGGGCAACCTCGTCTACTCGCTCGTGCTCGGGATGAGCGTTCCCGACGTCTCGGGCGCTGCCATCGCCAATCTCGAGGTGGAGTCGCTCCAGCACAAGAAGCCGACCTTCCACGGCGACACGATCTACGCCGAGACCCGAGTGCTCGAGGTGACCGAGTCCCGCTCCAAGGCGGATCGGGGAGTGGTGACCGTCGAGACGAAGGGCTTCAACCAGCGGGGCGAAGAGGTCTGCTACTTCAAGCGCAAGGTGCTCGTCTGGAAGCGCGACGCCCTCCCCCCTCGGCACCGCCCCTACCAGTCGGACTGGAGCTGACAGGCCGGCGGCTCCGGCTCGGTCTCCCTATTGTCAGGGTGCTTGCCGGTGGCGTATCCTGCCTGCCGGAGGGGGGTACCTGGGCTGTGCGCCCAGGGCTTTGGGAGCAGGCGGCTGCTGCTGGCTACGGTCTGTGCCAGCTCGGTCTCGGCCACGGCTCAGTCGTGGCCGAGACTGCCCGCTCCGACAGCGGCCGAGCGGATCCGCACGTCGCCGCTCATGGTCTGACAGCTGATCGAGAGCTGGGCGCTGCCCTGTCCTGAGCCCTCGACCGGCAGCTCGCAGCTCATCTCACCCGAGATGCTCATCACGTCGAGGTAGGCGCCCACGCCAGGGGCGACCCCGACGGTGATGTCGCCAGAGGCGCTCTTTATCCGCACCTCTCCCTCGTGGGCGCAGCCGAGGGCGAAGTCCCCCGAGGCGGTCGCCACCTTCACGCTCGTGGCGGCATCGCCGATCGAGACGTCGCCGCTCGCGAGGGTGACGTCGACCGGGCCGCCGACGGCTGTCACCGAGACGTCAGAGCTCGCCCCCTTCGCCTTCAGGCGACCCGTCACGACCTCGCAGCTGAGGTCGCCGCTGGCGGAGGTGAAGGAGAGCTCGCCCTCGATCCGCTCCAGGCTGACGTCGCCGCTCGCCACCACCACCGTGAAGTCCCCGAGGGTGCCGTGGGCCTCCACGTCGGCCGAGGCCGTCTTGGCCCGGACCGAGGAGCGGGTGGGCAGCACGATCGTGCAGCGGATCTCGGTCGAGCGGAACGGCCGCTGGGGCACCCGCACCCGCAGCCGCCCGGCGTCGAAGGAGACCTCAGAGGCGGCGATCACCTCCTCCGCCTTCTGGTCGCTCCGGCCCCAGGGCTCGAGGGACACCACGACCTGGTTGTCCTCGACCGGCTTCAGCTCGACCTCGCCTGCGGGCACCTCGACGTCGGCCTGGACGGGTCCGACACCAGCAAAAGACCACTCCATCTCGTTCTCCTCTCTCTCGACCTGGGCTCTCAGCCCTGCACGTAGCCCGTCATGCGCCGCGGCATCCGGCGGACGGCGCCGGCGGGGAAGCCGAAGGTTGCCGGCCCCTCGAGGGCGTGGGCGACTGCCGCGACGATCCAGGAGTTGATCGAAGCTCCCGTGCGGGAGGCCACCCGCTCGACCTGGTTCTTCAGGCTCTCGGGCAGCCGCAGGGTGATGCGGGCGAGCTCGTCGTCGCCGTAGCCGGCGGCAGTCTCCCCCTCGCCGGTCCGAGCCGGTGGGACCGGGCTCGAGATCGCCAGGGCGAAGACGGGGTTGCGACCCTCCATCCGAACGTCCACCTCAGCGCCAGGGAAGGAGTCGGAGAGCTCCTGGGCGGCTTGGTGGAGGGCCTCGAGCAGGCGGAGACCGAGCGAAGTCTCGATGTTCGAGACGAGCAGGTCGGCGATGCGGCGGGTCTCGTCTCCTCCGACGGCGCTCGCCTTGCGCAGGTCCTCGCTTATGGCCTCCACGATGGGCGACAGCTCCATGACGTCACTATGACATCATCAGTGGCATCAGTCAAGAGTCAGTTCGGCACCGCCTGCTCCCCGAGGGCCCCCCAGGTGAGCCGGTAACCTTCGGACCGCTCCCAGCCGGGAGGCGGCAGCCCACGGAGGTCCAATTGCCGACTGTGACGTTCCACGGCACTAGGGGCTCCTGTCCCTGCTCGGGGCCGGAGTTCGCCCGCTTCGGGGGAGCGACCGCCTGCGTCTCGGTTGAGACGGCAGAGGGCGAACCGCCCGTCGTGTTCGACCTCGGCACCGGCTCGCGCTCGCTCGGCGAGTCCCTCGTAGCGGCCCTCTTGCCGCCCGCTCCCGTCAGCGGAGCCACCGGCGAGCCGCCCAGCCGTCCGCCGAGGCCGGCGCTCGTCCTCTCCTGTTTCGTCACCCACCTCCACTTCGACCACCTGCAGGGCCTGCCCTTCTTCCTGCCGGCGCTCCGTCCCGAGGTTCACCTCGACATCTACGCCCCGTGGCAAGACTCAGGAGGGCTCGAAGAGTCGGTGGCTGGCTTCATCCGCCCGCCCTACTTCCCCGTCCCCCTCGCCGAGCTGCCGGCCGAGATCGCCCTCGTCGGGCTGGCCGACGGTTCTGTCGTCGAGCTGCCTGGCGGCGGCCGTCTGCTCGCCAGGCAGGTGCCCCACCGCGGCCCTACCCTTGGCTACCGCCTCGAGGCTGGCGGCTGCTCGGTCGCCTACCTGAGCGACCACCAGGCACCGGCCGGGGCGACCAACGCTGTGGCGGACTCGGTGCTCGAGCTCGCCGCCGGCGTCGACCTGCTCGTCCACGACGCCCAGTACACCCTGGCGGAGTTCGCCACCAAGGCCCACTGGGGCCACTCGACGCTCTCGTACGCGGTCGAGGTGGCGCGCCAGGCGGGGGCGAGGCGGCTGGCGCTCTTCCACCACGACCCCACCCATGGCGACGACATGCTCGAGGCGCTCGGAGATGAGGCGGCGGCTCTCGCCGGTAGCCTCCTCGACGTCGTGGTCGCAGCAGACGGGCTCTCGCTCCCGGTCGGCTAGCGACAGGGGCCGCGGCCCGATCGGGCCGCTTGCCCACTTGAATATTGTTTTGGTTGGGCTGGCAGTGTCGCGGCCAATAGCAGAGACCGGGAATCCATGATCGCCCTCGTCGTCATCGGGCTCATAGCAGTGATCGCCATCGGAGTCGTGTGGTCGAGAGTAGGGCTCGCTCGCTCCGAGCGGCGGTCGATGCGCGAGTACAAGCACGGCCTCGAGGTGCTCGGCGGCGTCTCCCGCCGGAGCACGGCACCTGCGCGGTCCTCCCCCCGCCAGCAGCTGCCGCCCGCCCCCCAGCGCAGCGAGCCGCGGCCGCCGGCCGCCCCCGGCACGGTGGCGAGACCGCCGCTCAACCCGGCCATCGGCGGGCCGGGCGCCTTCACCCCACCTCCGCCCCGTCCCCGGATCCCCGCACCGAAGAGCTTCTCGTCCGTCTACCCTCCGCCGCGCACCTCGATCACGCCGCCGCCCTCGGGCACTGTCTTCGAGGACGACAGCGACGCCTTCGAGCAGCTGCACGAACAGGACGAGAAGACGACTGTCATCCCCCTCGGCGGCGCCGGGGCGAAAGAGGGTGTGCGCTTCGAACGGGCGGACCCGGCCCGGCGGCGGACGGCACCCGATGGCCGGGCCTCCGCCGGCGACGGCTCCCGCCTCACCGCCCTGGCACCGATCGCGGCCAGGGTGGGCACGATGGGCGCGGTCGCCGTCGTCCTGCTCGTCATCTCGCTGTTGGCGGTCCACCTGGCTTCGGCGGGAAGCCCGCGCAGCGCCACTGGCACGACCGTCGGGGCGAGGACGGGGGCGGTGACCCGACACCACCGTCACCACCCCCGTCCCAGCACTCCCACGACGACCCCGAGCGCCCTCATCCCGGTCTCGACCTCGCCCACCCAGGTCGCCTTCGTCGCCCCGAAGGGGAGCTACACGGTGCAGATGAGCGACACCGGCGGCGTCTGCTGGATCGGGATCCAGCAGACCTCCGGCGGCCCCTATGTCTGGCAGGACACCCTCTACGCCGGGCAGACGACCACCTACAAGGCGAGCGGGCCGCTCGTCATCCGCATCGGGGCCCCGAAGTACCTCGGCGTGAAGGTGAACGGCCTGCCGGCCCGCCTGCCAGGCTTCGTGCAGCCCTACGACGTCGTGTTCAACCCGGCGACGCCTCCCTCCTCGGCCTGAGCCTCCTCGAGGGGGGCGATCCGCTCTCCCGCCCCGATGGCATCGAGGGCAAAGCCCTGGGTGAAGGCCCGCTTCCGCCAGGCGTCGTAGCGGCCCGAGGGCCCGAAGTGGCCGGCGGCGAGCTCCATCCGCAGGAGAACCCGCTCGGGGTTCTCCTCGTGGGCGGCCCGTAGCTTCTGGACCCACTTGGTCGGCTCGAAGTAGCCGACCCGGGGGTCGCTCAGACCGCCTGTGACGAGCATGCGGGGATAGCGGGTGGCCTTGACGTTGTCGTAGGGGGAGTAGGCCTTGATCCAGTTGTAGGCCTTCTCATCCGAGAGCGGGTCGCCCCACTCCTCCCACTCGTTGGTCGTGAGCGGGATCGACGTGTCGAGCATCGTCGTCAAACAGTCGACGAAGGGCACCTCGGCGATGATGGCCCCGAAAGCCGACGGGTCGAGGTTGACCGTGGCGCCGACGAGGAGGCCCCCGGCGCTCCCGCCATGGGCCACGAGGCGCTCGGGCGTGGTGTAGCCCTCGCTCACGAGGTAACGGGCGGCTGCGAGGAAGTCCTCGAAGCTGTGGTGCTTGTTCTCGAGCTTGCCGTCGAGGTACCAGCGCCGGCCCATCTCCTCGCCGCCGCGCACGTGGGCTATGACATAGACGACACCACGGTCGAGGAGGGTGTGGATGGGCCGACCCGGGTTGAAGACCGGGTCGGAGCTGGCTCCATAGGCGCCATATCCGTACAGGTAGGCCGGGCCGGGCCCGGCCGGCCGGTCAGCCCGCCAGGCGAGGGTGAGGGGCACCTTGGTGCCGTCGCCCGAGGTGGCAAAGCGCCGGGCCGTGACGTAGTTGGCCGGGTCGTAGCCACCCGGCACCTCCACCCGGCGCAGCAGCTGGCGAGCGGAGGTCTCGAGGTCCAGCTCGTAGAGAGTCCGCGGCTCTACGAGCGAGGTCGTCTCGTAGCGGACCCGGGTCGTCTCGAACTCGAGGTTGGGTCCGAGGAAGGCGCAGGCCGCCTCCTCCGCCTCGATCAGCTGCTCGCTGCCGCCGGCGAGCGGGAAGAGCCTGATGGAGGTGGTGGCATTGCCCCTCTCCTCCAAGAGGGCGTAGCCGTCGATCACGTCGAGGTCCTCGATGCGGATGTCGGGCCGCTCGGCGAGGAGGATCCTCCAGTTCGAAGGGGTCGGATCGCTCAGAGGCGCGGCGAAAAGGGCGAAATTCTCGGCCCCGTCGTTCGAGATGATGACGACCTCGCCGTGGTGGTGCTCGACGGCGTAGAGCACCCCGTGACGCCTCGGAGCAAGGAGGGCCGGCTCCGCCTCGGGCCGCTCGGCCGGGATGTAGCGCCACTCCGAGGTGAGGCTGCTCTCCAGCTGCACGAGGACGAGGGTGCCGTCTTTCGACTTGCCGACGCCGAGGAAGAAGCGCTCGTCGGGCTCCTCGAAGACCATGACGTCTTCCGTCGTGGGTGTGCCCAGGCGATGGCGCCAGAGCTGGTAGGGGCGGTGGGAGGAGTCGGGCCTCGTGTAAAAGAGGGTGGAGTTGTCGGCCGAGAAGCAAAGGCCGTAGTAGGCGCCCTCGATGACGTCTATAAGGTCCTCTCCGCTCTCGATGTCGCGGATGCGCACCGTCATCAACTCGTAGCCGGTCGTGTCGATGGCATAAGCGAGGAGGCGTTGGTCAGGGCTGAGGGCCCGGTCGGAGACGACGAGGTAGTCGTGGCCCGCCGCCAGGGCGTTCTCGTCGAGCACGACGACCTCGTCGGCGTCCCCCGCACCCTCCTCGCCCGTCACCCCGGGTGGGAGGGGAGCCGAGCGGGGGCGACGGCACGAGATGGCGTGCTGGAGGCCCTCGACGGTGCGGACGTAGTAGGCCCACTCACCTCGGGGAGCGGGGTAGCTCACGTCCGAGAGGCGGGTGCGGGCGAGGATCTCTCCATAGAGGGCATCGACGAGCGGCTCGAGGTGGGCGGTGGCGGCGTCGGTGTAGGCGTTCTCGGCCTCGAGGAGGGGAGCGAGGGCGGGGTCGTCCCTTTCCCTCACCCAGTACCAGTCGTCGGTGCGGCGGTCGCCGTGGGCCTCGATGACGTGCGGGCGCCGCTCGGCGACGGGCGGCTTCAGGCTGGGGCGATCTTGGGTAGTCACCCCCTGAGCTTGGCATCCCGGCTCCGATCACGGCGCCTGCCGGCCGGCAATTTCTCGACACCCGCCCCCAGCAGGGGTTCTGAGCCGGCCCCCCCGTGGGAAGGTGAGGACCGGGTTGTTACTATCTAGGTAGTGGAAAACCCGGCAACCTCTAAGGGAGGGATCGCCTGATGGCAACGACGGACCTGGATCTCGGTCGGTACCAGCTCGGCTGGAGCGACGTCGAGAACTACGTCTTCAAGCCGCGAAAGGGGCTCTCCGAGGAGATCGTGCGGGAGATGTCCGCCATAAAGCGGGAGCCTGAGTGGATGCTCAAGTTCCGGCTGGCGGCCCTGCAGCGCTTCTTCCGCAAGCCGATGGTGCCGTGGTTTGCCTCGAAGATGCCCGATCTCGACTTTCAGGATATCTACTACTACATAAAGCCGATCGAGCAGCAGGTGAGCGCCTGGGAGCAGCTGCCGGAGTCGGTGAAGGCGACCTACGACAAGCTCGGCATCCCCGAGGCCGAGCGCAAGTACCTCGCCGGCGTCACCGCCCAGTACGAGTCAGAGGTCGTCTACCACCGCAACCGCGACGATCTCGCCGCCCAGGGCGTCCTCTTCTGCGACATGGACACGGCGGTGCGCGAGCACGCCGACATCGTCCGGAAGTGGTTCGGCAAGGTGATCCCGCCGAACGACAACAAGTTCGCCGCCTTGAACTCGGCCGTCTGGTCGGGCGGCTCGTTCATCTACGTGCCGCCGGGCGTGAAGGTGGACATGCCGTTGCAGGCCTACTTCCGCATCAACGCCGAGAACATGGGCCAGTTCGAGCGGACGCTCATCATCGCCGACGAGGGGGCCCAGGTCCACTACGTCGAGGGCTGCTCCGCCCCGGTATACACGAGCGACTCGCTCCACTCCGCCGTCGTCGAGCTGGTGGCTCTCCCGGGTAGCCGGATCACCTACACCACCATCCAGAACTGGTCCAACAACGTCTACAACCTCGTGACCAAGCGGGCGCGGGCCGAGGCCGAGGCCCATGTCGAGTGGATCGACGGCAACATCGGCTCGCGGCTGACGATGAAGTACCCCTCGGTCTACCTGATGGGCCCGAAGGCCTCGGGTGAGGTTCTCTCGGTTGCCTACGCCGGCGCCGGTCAGCAGCAGGACACCGGCTCGAAGATGGTCCACTTCGCCCCCGAGACCACCTCGACGATCATCTCCAAGTCGATCTCGAAAGATGGCGGCATCGCCACCTACCGAGGGAAGGTGCACGTCGATCCGGGCGCCCGCAAGTCCAAGTCGTTTGTCCGCTGCGACGCCCTTCTCCTCGACGACGACTCTGTCTCTGAGACAAAGCCTTACGTCGAGGTGGAAGAGCGCGACGCCGAGATCGGCCACGAGGCCACAGTCTCCAAGGTCGGTGACGATCAGCTCTTCTACCTGATGAGCCGGGGACTGTCAGAGAACCAGGCGATGGGCATGATCGTGAACGGCTTCATCGAGCCGGTCACCCGCACTCTGCCGATGGAGTACGCCGTCGAGTGGAGCAGGCTCATCGAGCTGCAGATGGATGGCTCCGTCGGCTAGGAGCTCGCCGTGCCGATGAGAGAGGAGTGCAAGCACTTCCAGTCGCGCACCTACGTCTCGGGCGAGGTGGCCCGCTTCTGCGTGCTCGACCTCGCTCCCGAGGCCCCCTGGCGCTGCCCGGAGGACTGTCCCCGTTACGAGCGGCGCCTCGCCGATGCCGGCTGGGACCACGGTGACCTCGTCGAGCCCCCCATCGAGGCGGAGCCGGACGAGCCGGGCGGCGACGTCGCCGACCTGCTCGACGCCGCCGAGGACGTCGTGAATGCCGTCGCGCCCGAGGCGATCGCCGAGGCACGGGCCCGGGAGGCCCGTCGCGGGCGCCGTAGCCCCTTCCGCTGGTTCCGCCGGCCTTAGCCTGAACCATCTTCCCGATACCTGTCTGGACCAGTTGAGCGCTGAGTTCGGATCTCTGGGATTCGTCGCTCGATCGTGGATCGAGGCCACGCCAGGACGTGTTCGACCAAGGTTCTCCGGTCTTTGTCCAACGGGAGGTCGCCGGGAAGGGCGCGAGCCGCGTCGATCGCCCGTTCTCAGGTGCTCTCGCCCACAACCTCGTCCGCTGGGTCACAGAGCTCGGTCTCGGGATCGACGGCCCGGTCGTGATGACGAGCGTTCGCCGCCGCTGATCCTCAGTGCCGAGCAGGATCACGCGGGGCGCACGACGCCGTTAGCTCCACCTGCCCGCATGGCCTGGGTGCGAGAGTGGACGACCTGCTTCGCGCGACTCTTCGCGAGCACCGCCCAGCCCCGAGCGGAGGAGTCGCCCGACGGCAGTGCAGGCCCTTGCCCGCTGGTACACCAATTTGAATGGCTGCGGCCCCGCTCCCGCTGAAGCCCGAGCCGATCCGCGCACGAACCGAGCGCGCCGAGGCCGAGGAGGCGCACGACACCGCGTCTGCCAGTTTCCATCTGAACGCCCGGCGTGCTGGTACCGGTTAGCTCGATAGAGCCGACGGGACGCGCGACACCACTCCTGCCAGTTGCTACGCAGTGCCCTCTTGCTTGGAAGTGTCGCCTTAGAGGCCGCGCGGATAGGCGCTGCTCATAGCCCCTGACGCGGACCATCCACCGGTCGTTGTGTTGTCCCGACTGTGATGTCGGGTGCACCCAACCAACGACACAGTGGAGGTCCCCTACATCATGCGCGCGCTCGAGCCCGAGGTGGTAGATGCCGTCTGGGCTGCGGTGGAGCCCCTGCTTCCGTCCCGAAAAGACGAGCACCCCCTCGGCTGCCACCGCCCGAGGGTGCCGGACCGGATCTGCTTTGAGGCGATGCTGATCCGGCTCGTCACCGGCTGCAGCTGGGTCGACGCCGAGCAGCTCGTCGGGCGAGCCGTTTCCGACACGACGCTACGGATGCGGCGAAGCGAGTGGGTAAAGGCCGGCGTCTTTGATCGGCTCGTCGACGAGGCGCTGTCCGCCTATGACAAGGTGGTCGGTCTCGACCTCTCCGAGGTGGCGATCGACGGCTCGCTCCACAAGGCTCCGACAGGCGGTGAGGGAACAGGACGCAGCCCGGTCGACCGGGGAAAGCTCGGTTGGAAGTGGTCGATGGCAGCGGACCGGTTCGGCATCCCGATCGGCTGGGCGACAGCTGGGGCGAACTGCAACGACTGCGTGATGCTGCCAGGCACACTCGCGGCCGTCGCCATGCGCGGGCTACTTCCTGACATCGAGACGCTGCACCTCGACCGCGGCTACGACAACCCGATCGTGCGCGCCGAGGTTGCCGCGGCTGGCATCGACGATCTCGTCTGCAACCGCCGCCGTCCTGCCAGGGCGAAGCGACAACGCCCAAAGCCCGAGCCCCTCGGTCTGCGCTGGCCGGTCGAGCGCACGAACTCCTGGTTCTCCAACTTCGGCCAGATGCGCCGCAACACCGACCGCAAGGCGAGTCACCGTTTCGCTCAGATGGCTCTCGTAGTGACTCTGCTGCTCACCGCCAAGCTCATCGACTGGCGAGATCGATGGGCCTTCTGACCGACCTATCCGCGCACGGTCTAAAGCGCATTCGGCTCCAGTCGGCTTCGCCCTTGAGGCCCTCGCCCACAAGACTCGCCCCTGGCCCCGCTCCCGCCAGCGAGCCGCTCCGAATCTGGTCCCGGTGATTAGCGATTGGGCCGCAATGGCCTAAGTAGCAGTTCATCAATCCATGCGCCGTGTCCCTGAGGCACCAGAACAACAGTGGCCATGACCCGTTCTCCCAGCAAGAGATTTGTGTCTGCGGGCACAAGGGGGATGTCACAGATAGTGGGTGAACCCGCAGTCTTCGAAAGGACACAGGCGGAGCTGTCACCGAGCGCTAGGTGGACCAACCGAGTTTGGAACGCTGGACGAAGGAC
>JAJYQK010000183.1 GCA_021794645.1 Actinomycetes bacterium | reverse complement strand
TCCGATCTGATCGACCTACTCGTCGACGAGCTGGCGGCGCTTTAGCCGCCAGTCGACAGAGATGACTGCTCCGGCCGAGAGGTAGCCCGGTAAAGCGGCGAGCCCGCCCGCCGAGGGGTCGGCCGGCTCGTCCTCTCGGCGAATCACTCGCACGATGTTGCGAGATCGCCGCGAGGCCGACAGAGAGCCCGTAGCGGGCGACGGTACGGTGTCGGCCGTTGCCAGGCGCCCGCAGCCAGGCCCGGGCTAGCAATTTTCCTCCTCTTCCTCTTCCTCGCTGGAGGGCCCGGGTACGACGGCGCCCAGGAGCGAAGGCGGCCCTGCTAGGCGAAGGCGCCTGCCAGCAGGACGAGCCGGCCTCTCGGCCGCTCGCCCTGTCGTGGGCCGACAGCCCACCTTGGGGCCCGATGTCCGATTGGGCCGATCGGCCCTGTCGGATTGGGCCGATCGGCCCTGTCCGAGGCGGTCGGCGGCACGGATGATTCCCCGGGGGACAGCATGAGGGCGGCGACCGATGGCTCCTCGACGTCGGTCGCGGGGCTAACACAGACCCAAAGCGCGACCTGCCTCCAGCCGGGCGTGCACCGCGGTCTGATCCCGCTCGGGGTCGCACTTTCGCACTTGCACTCCGCCGCCCTCACTGTCCCGCCTGTGCCCCGGGTCTGGAGCGATGATCGAAAGTGACATCGCAGCGGCGCCGGACCCCGGGCACGGGCAGCCTCTGGCGGGGCCGGTGCGCCGCCGCCGGCCCGTCTATGTAGACCTGCTCCCGCCCTGCAACGAGGCGTGTCCGGCCGGCGAGGACATCCAGGGCTGGCTGGTGGAAGCACGAGCGGGTGAGTGCGAGGCCGCCTGGCGCCGCCTCGTGGTTGACAACCCCTTCCCGGCCGTCCACGGCCGCGTCTGTTACCGGGTCTGCGAGTCGGGCTGCAATCGGGCCCAGCTCGACGAGGCTGTCTCGATCCACGGCGTCGAGCGCTTCTCGGCGACCTCGCCATAGCAGAGGGCTGGCAGCTGCCGGCCCCGGCCCGGCGAGCAACCGCAGGGTCCTCGTGGGTTGCGCAGGACCGAGTGGCCTCTCGGCCGCCTATCATCTCGACCGGCTCGGCCAAGAAATCGAAGTCCGAGATGCCGGCTCGGAACCGGGCGACCTGCTGCGCTCCGGCATCCCCACCTACCCGCTTCCCGCGCCAAGTGCTGTCGGCCGAGGTGGAACGGCTCATCGGGTTCGGGGTGAAGATGACGCTCGATCACCGGGTGGAGAACCTGGCGGGCGAGCGGGAGGCGGGCTCCTTCGACGCCGTCTTCGTGGCGGCCGGGGCCGATCTCTCGCGTCGCGTCGAGCTCCCCGCCGCCGAGGCGGCACGCAGCGCCGCCCCGCCACCTCGGACTACTGGCCCCTGTACCGCTACGACCCGGCGCTGCGGGCAAACGGGGAGGACCGTTACCCGTCCCGTGCACAAACGTGAGCACGGTCAGGCAGCCTCGCCTTGCGACGAGACGGTGACGGTCCCACCTGGTTGCCCGGAGCCGTCTTCACGCTTCACCGGAGGCTTCGGCCGGAGCCGGGGGTGCCCTCCTCGAGATGGCGATGCGGCCCGCCCACCGGTTCCCGGCCGACGCCAGGCGGCGTCCGCTCGAGCGGCTCTAGGGGGCCGGCCGTCGGGCCGTGACGAGGGTGTCGATCGCCTGACGGGGACCGGACTCCGACTCGACCTGGCGAAAGACGTTCTCGGCCCGCTCCACCCGCAGACCGGCCAGCCAGGAGACGACGTCGGCCGGCTCGTAGAGGACCGCTGGCTCCTGGGGGCCGCCGATTCCTTCTTCGATGTTCCTGCGGGCGTGGCCGATGAGGAGGAGAAGGCCGCCAGGCGAGAGCCAGAGGGCGGCCTTGGCGAGCAGGTGGCTCATGGCGGCAGCCGGCAGGTGGAGGTAGGAGAAGATGACGAGGTCGAGGCTGCCAGCCTCGAGGTCGTAGCTCGTGAGGTCGGCCTCGACGAAGTCGACCTCGACCCCGGCGTCACGGGCCAGCACCCGCCCCCGCTCGAGGGCGGTGGCCGAGAAGTCGATGCCGACGACCCGCCAGCCCCGCTCGGCCAGCCAGACGGCATTTCGACCCTCGCCGCAGGCGAGATCGGCCGCCCGCCCGGGCGGCAGCCCGGCCGTCACCTCAGCGACGAACTGGTTCGGCTCGCGCGACCAGAGCAGCTCCTTTTGCTCGTAGCGCTCGTTCCAGGCTTCGGCATCCATGGGCTGCAGGCTACAAAGCCGCTGCCATCACCCGGCGGGGAGGACGACGGCTCGCCCGCTCAGCTTGCCGTTCTCGAGGCCGCGGTAGGCGTCGAGCGCCTCCTCGAGCGGGAAGGTGGTCACCTCTGGGCGCAAGAGGTCGCGGGCTGCGAGCTCGAGCACCTCGACCAGCTCGGGTCGGGAACCCCAGTAGGTGCTCTGCACCGAGAGCTCGTAGGGGACGGTGAAAAAGGAGTAGGAGAGGCTGCCCCCTGCCAGGCCGACGATGGTGAGATCACCGCACTGGCGGGCGGCCGCTGCTGCAAGGGCCAAGGTGGCATCGGAGCCGACGAAGTCGAAGACGGCGTCGACGCCACGGCCCTTGGTCACCTCCATCACCGAGGAGACGGCGTCCTCGCCGGGTGCGAGGGCTGTCTCCGCCCCGCACTCGAGGGCGAGGCGGAGGGCCTCGGGGCGGCTGTCGACAGCTATCACCTCGCAGGCCGTCGTGGCCTCGAGGATCTGCAGTGCGAGGTGGCCCAGCCCACCCACCCCGATCACGAGGGCGCTCGCCCCCGGCACAAGCTTCGGCCACGAGCGCCTTATGGCGTGGTAGGAGGTCAGCCCGGCGTCGGTGAGCGGAGCGGCCAGGACCGGGTCGAGCTCCTCGGGGAGGGACACGAGGTGCCTGTCGGCTGCCGGCACGAGCATCAGCTCCGCCATGCCGCCATCGCGGCCGAGGCCGCCGCCCCCGCCCACCACCGGGGCGGCGGCCTGGTCCTCGCAGTAGGTCTCGAGCCCCGCCAGGCAGCGGCTGCAGTGCCCACAGCCCCAGGGCCCGTAGACAGCCACCGGCTGGCCGACCTTGAAGCGCGAGACGCCCGGGCCGAGCGAGTCGACGTAGCCGGCATTCTCGTGCCCGAGGGTAAAGGGTGGATCCCAGGGGAGCTGGCCCGGGGCGAAGTCCCGCATCAGATGCAGATCGGAGTGGCAGGCGCCGGCGGCCGCAACGCGCACGACGGCCTCGCCGGAACCGGCAACCGGCTCGGCGACCTCGACGAGCTCGGGTTCGTGCCTCCACTCGGTAAGCCGCAGCGCCTTCATGGCTCTCCTTCCCGCAACGGCGCCCGGGAGGCGCCCTCCAGTCGATCCTCCGCCGGGGCACCCCGCCCCACTAGGGCCGAAGGCCCCTCCGGGCGGTCCCGCCCCCGAGCCCGGTTGTTCGGTACCGTCTCGCCATGAGCCAAGACGCCGAGAGTCCCGAGAAGGCCCAGCCGTCGCCCGAGCCGAGCGACGACCTGGTCACGAGTGAGCATGAGCTCGAGACGGCCAGCGGCAAGGTCGCCTACGTGGCCGAGGCGGGCCGGGTCGTCTTGCGAGAAGAGATCACAGAAGACGGCGTCTTCCGCGGGTTGCGCCCGAAGGCGGAGATCTTCGTGACCTCCTATGTCGCAAAGGACCAGCCCCCCTCGCGGCCGGTCACGTTCGCCTTCAACGGCGGCCCCGGCTCCTCGAGCGTCTGGCTGCACATGGGTTTGCTCGGGCCGCGGCGGGTGCTCATGGGTGACGCCGGCGCCCTGGCGCCGCCGCCCTACGGTCTGGCCGACAACCCCGAGTCGCTCCTTGCCAGCTCCGACCTCGTCTTCATCGACCCCGTCTCGACAGGCTTCTCCCGGGTGGCGGCCGGGGACAAGGCGGAGGACTTCCACGGCTACCTGCGCGACATCGAGTCAGTGGGCGAGGTGATCCGCCTTTGGACCTCGCGTCACGGTCGCTGGCTCTCGCCCAAGTACCTGATCGGCGAGTCCTACGGCACGACGCGGGCGAGCGCGCTGGCGGACCACCTCTTCACCCGCTACGGCTTCGCCCTGAACGGCGTGATGCTCATCTCGAGCGTCCTCGACTTCACGACGGGCTCTGACGAGCAGGAGAACAACGACGTCGCCTTCGTCCTCGGCCTGCCCACCTTCGCCTGCCTGGCCCACTACCACGGCCGCCTGCCGGGACGCAGCCTCGAGGAGGTGAGAGCCGAGGCCGAGTCTTTTGCCCTCGGCGACTACGCCCGCGCCCTTCTGCTCGGGAGCAGGCTCAGCGAGGAGGAGAGGGCCCAAGTCGTCGCCAGGACGGCCGCCCTCACCGGGCTCGAGCCGGACTATGTCGAGCGCTCCGAGCTGAGGATCGAGTCCCACCGCTTCTTCCGCCAGCTGCTGAGAAACGAGCACAAGGTCATCGGCCGCCTCGACGGTCGCTTCACTGGCCATGAGTCCGAGGCAGTCGGGGAGCGGGCGACGGCCGACCCGAGCTACTCGGCCATCCACGGCCCCTACTCGGCCGCCTTCAACCACTACGTCCGGGCCGAGCTCGGCTATGAGAACGACCTCCCCTACGAGATCCTCACGAGCCGGGTGCGCCCCTGGTCCTACAAGGAGTTCGAGAACCGCCACGTGAACGTCGCCGACCGGCTGGCCGCCGCCATGCGGCAGAACCCCCACATGAGAGTGCACGTTGCTGCCGGCTACTACGACGGGGCGACGCCCTACTTCGCCGCCGAGCACACCTTCAACCACTTGCGAATCCCTGCCGAGCTGCGCAGCCAGATCGAGTTCGCCTACTTCGAGGCGGGTCACATGATGTACGTCCACGAGCAGAGCCGCCTCAAACAGTCGGCCGAGCTGGCTGCTTTCGTGCAGGGCGGATGAGCGAACAGACGTTCGTGCGAACGTGTAGGCTGGGGGAGTGGCAGTGCTGCAGCCCTCCCTCCTCGAGCTCGGCGACCCGCCCGGGCCGCGCTCACTTGCGGGCAGCATCCTCCGCCACGAGCTCGGCCGGGGCGCCTTCCTCGACCTGAGGCGGGCCTTTCTCGCCGGAGCCACCGAGCTGTTCGAGGCGCTCGTCTCGCAGGTGACATGGCGAGAGGAGCGCCGCCCGATGTACGACCGAGTGGTCGCCGTCCCGCGGCTGGTGAGCTTCTACGGGCCCGGGCGAGCTCTGCCCGACCCCCGGCTGGAGGCGGCCCGTGCCCTCCTCGAGCGGCACTACCGCCGAGAGCTGGGCGAGCCATTGGCGACGGCCGGGCTCTGCCTGTACCGCGACGGGCGGGACTCGGTCGCCTGGCACGGGGACACAATCGGGCGTGGCGCCAGTGAGGACACCCTCGTCGCCATCTGCTCGCTCGGAGCGACGAGGCGCTTTTTGCTGCGTCCCCGCGGCGGTGGCCCCAGCCTCGCTTTCGACCTCGCCGCCGGCGACCTCCTCGTCATGGGAGGGAGCTGCCAGCGCACCTTCGAGCACGCCGTGCCGAAGACATGCCGCCCGGTCGGGCCGCGCATAAGCCTGCAGTTCCGACCGGCCGGCGTCCGCTGACGTTATGTTGCCACGGTGCCCAGACAAAAGAGTGCCGCGCTAGAGCGCTTCGCGCTGTCGAACGGTCTCAGGGTGGTGGTGGCGCCGGACGCCAGCAGCCAGCTCGTCGGCGTCGCCGTCGTCTACGACGTCGGCTGGCGCTCCGAGCCGGCGGGGCGTACCGGCTTTGCCCACCTGTTCGAGCACATGATGTTCCAAGGCTCGGCCAACGTGGCCAAGGTGGAGCACATGGCTCTCGTCGAGGGCGCCGGCGGCGTCTTCAACGGGTACACCCGCGCCGACATCACGGCCTACTTCCAGGCTCTGCCGGCGGGCGGGCTCGAGCTCGCCCTCTGGCTCGAGGCCGACCGTATGGGCTCTCTCGCCATCACCGAGGAGAACCTCGCCAACCAGGTGGCTGTCGTGAAAGAGGAGATAAACGTCAACGTCTTCAACCAGCCCTATGGCGGCTTCCCCTGGATCGTCCTGCCCGAGACGGCTTTCGACTCCTACCCGAACTCCCACAACGGCTATGGCGCCTTCGAGGAGCTCGAGCGGGCGAGTGTGGCCGACGCCGCCTCCTTTTACGAGACCTACTACGCCCCTTCCAACGCCGTGCTGGCGGTGGCGGGCGCCTGCGATCCGGCGGAGGTGGCGGCCTACGCCGAGCGCTTCTTCGGCCCGATCCCGCTTCGCCCGGTGCCCGCTCACGGCCCCTGGCCCGAGCCACCCCTCTCGCGGCCTCGCCACCGTCTGCTGCACGACGGGCGCGCGCCCCAGCCCGCCTTCGTCGCCGGCTACCGGAGCCCCGACCCCGTCAACCGGCTGCAGGATCACCTCGCCTACACCGTGCTGGCCGGGGTGCTCGCCGGCAGCGACGCCAGCCGGCTGCGCCGCCGCCTCGTACACGAGGAGCGGATCGTCACAGATGTGAGCTGTGAGCTAGGCATCTTCGGAGTCGACAACTTCATCATGCGCGACCCGGTGCTCTTGCAGGTGCTCGTCATGCACCCGGGCGCCTCTTCGACCGAGCAGATCCTCGCTCTCGTCGACGCTGAGCTCGAGCGGCTGGCGGACGAGGGCCCGACGAGAGACGAGCTCGAGCGGGTGGCGGCCGCCTACTCCTCGGGCTACTGGCGGAGCCTCGATGCCGTCATGGAGAGGTCAATCACCCTCGCCTCCCTCGAGGTGGTGCACGGCCGGGCCGAGCTCCTCGCCGAGCTGCCCGGGCGGATAGCGGCGGTGGCGCCCGAGGCGGTGGCGGCCGCCGCCGGCGAGCTGACCGGTCAGCAGCGGACGGTCGTCGAGGTCGTGCCGGGGGCAGCACAGTGAGCCTGCCCCGGCCCGAGGTGACGCCCCTCAAGGCATTGCGCAAGGTGAGGGTGGACGAGCGAGAGCTCGGCGGCGGGCTGCGCTCTCTCGTGGTGAAACGGAGCGAGGTGCCTCTCGTCGAGGTCCGCCTCGTCTTCCCCCTCTCGGGCCGCCAGATGCTGAGGCCGGCGGTCCCGCTCGTCTCCTCGGAGGCGATCCTTGCCGGGACGGCCCGCCACGACCGGATCTCGCTCGCCGAGGCGGTCGGCCGGCTGGGCGGCACGCTGGGGGCGAGCGCCGCCGGGGACACCTTCGTGCTCTACGGCTCGGCCTTCTCACAGCGCTACCGCCAGCTCCTCGAGCTGATGGCCGAGGTGCTCTGCACGGCCGCCTACCCGGCCGAGGAGGTGGCCGCCGACCGGGCCCGCAGCGCCGACGAGATGACGATCGTGCTCAGCCGACCCGAGACTCTGGCGGCCGAGGCGGTCGGCCGTCGGCTCTACGGCAGCCACCCCTACGGGGCGCCCCTGCCCCGACCCGAGGCCGTCGCCGCGGTGACGGCCGCCCGGCTGAAGCGCTTCCACTCTTCGCTCCTTCATCCGAGCGGAGCTCATCTGGTCGTCGTCGGCGACCTCACCGCCGCCCGGGCGACCGGGCTGGCGAGCGAGGTGCTGGGGGAGTGGCTCGAGACCCCGCCAGCCAGCCGGTCGGCTCTCCCCAGCCTCCCAGCGGTGGCGACGGGTCCGCTCGAGCTCGTGGACCGGCCCGGCTCGGTGCAGAGCAACATCAGAATCGCAGGCCCGATGCCGAGCCGCCTGGAGCCGGAGTGGCCGGCCGTCGCCGCCGTGAACGCCGTGCTCGGGGGGATGTTCAGCTCCCGCATCGTCGAGAACCTGCGGGAGCGCAACGGCTACACCTACAGCCCGTACTCGAGCGTTCGGCACATGCGGGCCGGCTCGAGCGGGAGCATCGGGGCCGACGTCTCGAACGAGGTGACCGCCGCCGCCCTCGTCGAGCTGCGCTACGAGATAGCGCGCCTCGCCACTGCCGGCGTGAGCGAGGAGGAGTTGCAGGCGGCCCGTAAGTACCTGATCGGGACGTTCCTCTTCCAGACCGCCACCCAGGCCTCGCTCGCCTCCACCCTCGCCGCTTTGGCCGCGACGGGTGTCGACCCGGGCTACCTCTCGGGCCACCCGGCCCGCCTCGCTCGCCTCGAGAAGTCCGAGGTGGACGCGGCCGCCCGGCGTTACTTCTCGCCGAGCCGCCTCGCCACAGTCGTGGTCGGGGAGGCCGAGGCGGTGGCCGGCCAGCTCGGCGAGCTGGAGCAGATCGAGCTCTCACGCCCCTTCGCCTAGACATTGTCGCCGCCCGGGCGACCGCCTAGGTTGACCGGATGCGCTTTGGCATCAAGACCGCTCCCCAGCACACCACCTGGGCCGACATGCTCGAGGTCTGGCGGGCTGCTGACGACATCGAGGTCTTCGAGTCGGGCTGGAACTTCGACCACTTCTACCCGATCGGCAGGTACGACTCCTCCGGGCCCTGTCTCGAGGGCTGGTCGATGCTGGCCGCCCTGGCGCAGGCGACGCGAAGGCTCCGGCTCGGCACGCTCGTCACCGGCATCCACTACCGCCACCCGGCCGTGCTGGCCAACATGGTCGCCACCATCGACATCATCTCGGGTGGCCGGCTCGAGATCGGCCTCGGCGCCGGCTGGAACGAGCAGGAGTCGGGCGCCTACGGCATCGAGCTCGGGGGACCGGCGGAGCGCTCCGACCGCCTCGAGGAGGCCTGCCAGGTGGTGATCGGCCTCCTCAGCCAGGAGACGACCGACTTCTCCGGCAGCTACTACCGCCTCGAGGCCGCCCGCTGCGAACCCAAGCCCGTGCAGCGCCCCCATCCCCCCATCTGCATCGGCGGCAGCGGCGAGAAGCGCACGCTGCGCACGGCGGCCCGCTTCGCCCAGCACTGGAACTTCGTCGGCGGCAGTCCCGAGGAGCTGCGCCACAAGCTGGCGGTGCTGGCCGGCCACTGCGAGGCGGTGGGCAGGGACCGGGGCGAGATCCTCGTCTCGAGCCACGTCGAGTTCGACGGTGACGCCGCCAGGACGGCTGCGCTGGCCGCCTCCCTCGCCGAGGCCGGCGCCGAGCTCGGCATCATCCAGCTGCGACCGCCCCATGACCCCGCCGTCCTCGAGCCACTTGCCCGCGCCCTCTCGGAGGTCGAATGAGAACCCTGCCGCCCGCGCCTCACCTCCCGCCCGCCCGGGTCGAGCAGGTGGACGACTACCACGGCGAGAAGGTGGCCGACCCCTACCGCTGGTTGGAGGACACCTACTCGCCGGAGACTGCCGCCTGGATCAGGCAGGAGAACGAGGTGACCGAGCGCTGGCTGGCCCGGGTGGCCTCCCGCGAGGAGATCAGGGCGCGCCTTGTCGAGCTGTGGGACTTCCCCAAGTTCGGCGTCCCCTTCGAGCGAGGCGGACGGTGGTTCCAGCTGCGCAACAGCGGCCTGCAGAACCAGTCGGTCCTCTATGTGGCCGAGCAGCCCGGGGAGACCGGGCGGGTGCTGCTCGACCCGAACACCCTCTCCGAGGACGGCACCGTGGCGGTCGAGTCCGTGGCGGTGACCGAGGACGGGCGCCTCATTGCCTACGCCACGTCGGCCGGCGGCTCGGACTGGCAGACCTGGTACGTCCGCGACGTCGAGAGCGGCGAGGACCTCGAGGACCTCGTCGAATGGTCGAAGTTCTCCGTCGCCTCCTGGGCAAGGGACGGCTCGGGCTTCTACTACGGTCAGCTCGACCGGCCGGCGGCCGGGGCCGAGTACCTCGAGTCGACCTCGCCCCGTCGCGTCGGCTTCCACCGCCTCGGCACCCCGCAGTCGGCCGACGAGGTGGTCTTTGCTACGCCGGACGAGCCGGAGTGGGGCCCGAGCGGGAGGGTGAGCGACGACGGGCGCTACCTGCTCGTCTCGATCTCGCACGGCACGCGGCCCGAGGCGCAGCTGCACGTGCTCGACCTCGAGGCGCCCGCCGCCGGCTTCCGGCCTCTCGTCGACGACTTCTCTTCGAAGGCCGTCTATGTCACGAACCTCGGCGAGACCTTCTACCTGCTCACCGACCACGGCGCTCCCCGCCAGCGGCTCGTGGCGGTCGACCTCGCCAGCCCGGGCCGGGAGAGCTGGCGCGAGGTGATCGCCGAGCAGGAGGCCCTCTTGCTCGGAGTCTCCTACTGCGGCGGCAAGTTCGCCTGCCACTACCTGGAGGACGCCTGCAGCCGGCTCCGGCTCTTCGAGGGCGATGGGTCGTTCTCCCACGAGGTGGCGCTGCCGGCGGTCTCCTCGATCGTCACGACCCAGGACGAGTCGGGCATCGCGGGCAGGCCCGGGAGCGCGCTGCTGCACTTCGGCCTCGCCTCCTTCCTCGACTCCGGCTCCATCTACGGCCACGACGTCCACAGCGGCGAGACCCGGGTGATCTGGAGCTCTGAGACGAAATTCGACAGCGCCCGCTTCGTCTCCGAGCAGGTCTTCGTGGCCGCCGAGGATGGCGCCGAGCTCCCGCTGTTCCTCACGCGCCGGGCCGATCTCGAGCCGAGCGGCGAGGTGCCGACGCTGCTCTACGGCTATGGCGGCTTCGACATCTCGATCACACCCGGCTACTCAGTGGCCTGGGCCGCTTTCGTGGAGCGGGGCGGCCTCCTCGCCGTCGCCTGCCTGCGGGGGGGCGGGGAGTACGGCCAGCCCTGGCACGAGGCCGGCATGCGGGCCAACAAGCAGAGGGTCTTCGACGACTTCGCCGACTGCGCCCGCCACCTCGTCGCCTCGGGCTGGACGAGCAGCGAGCGCCTCGCCATAAACGGTGGCTCCAACGGCGGCCTGCTCGTCGGAGCGTCGCTCACCCAGCACCCAGAGCTCTTCGGAGCAGCGGTGGCCGACGTCGGGGTCCTCGACATGCTCCGTTTCCACAAGTTCACCATCGGCTGGGCCTGGAAGAGCGACTACGGCGACCCGGAGATAGAAGAGGAGTACCGCTGGGTGCGGGCCTACTCGCCCCTCCACAACGTCGTTGCCGGTCGGCGCTACCCGCCCGTCCTGATTACGACGGGCGACCACGACGACAGAGTGGTGCCCGGTCACTCCCTCAAGTTCGCTGCGACGCTCATCCAAGCCCAGCTGGACGAGCCGGCCGCCGCACCCGAGCCGGTGCTGCTCAGGGTGGAGACCGCAGGCGGACACGGTCACGGCCTGCCGACGGCCAAGGCCATAGCCCGGGCGGCGGACTTCCTCGCCTTCCTGGAAGGGGCGCTGGCGGTCTCGCCGATGAGCTGAGCCTCAGCGGTTGGAGGGTGGGTCGCTGGCGGGGAACGACTCCTCGGACTGCTCGTCGACGAGATCGTCATCCTCCGGGCGAGCCTTGCTGCCGGCCCGCACCCCGCCGTGGCCGGCGGGCTGCTCGTCCTCCTCGGCCCTCTCGGCGTCCTCGGCGGCCGCCCGGCCGAACTGGGTGTCGGGCGGATACTGGTCCTTCTCGGCGTCCTCGCTGGTCGATTCGTCGCTCACCGCCGCCTCATACCCGCCGGCGGCCAGCCCTACCCGGCGGGGAGCGCTCCGGGCTGCAAAGAGGGGTCGAGCTGGCGGAGGAACTGGGCGCACCGCTCGGCCTCGTCCTTCTCGCCGATGCGCCCAGCCAGCTGGGAGAGCCCGTCGAGACACCGCAGAAAGCCCCGGTTGGAGGGGGCGGAGAAGCGGACATAGCCAGAGCCCTTCCAGCCCGCCTGCCGCAAGGAGTCGAGCCCGCGGTGGTAGCCGACCCTGAAGTAGGCGTAGGCCTCGACATCGTCGCTGGTGGCCTGGCCGAGCGCCGCCCAGGCGGCGAGGTAGCGGGGATGCGAGCGGGCCAGCGCCGCCAAGGCCTCTTTCGAGCGGGCCTTTTCGAGGGTCTGCTCCCACTCGGGCGGCACGGGCGGGAGCACGGTCTCTGGCAGCGAGCGACTGAGGGAGATCTCTGAGCTCGGCTCGGTCATCTTTGCAGCCTTCCAGCTCGGCGGTAGGCCCGCCAACTGCTTGCCGAGAGACCCGGCGGAAGAGAAGATGGGTCGTGGCGCGCTGGCCGGTGGCAATCCGCCCCGGGCTTTCTCCCGTAGGACTGGCGTGAGCACAAGGCGGGCGGGACCCGATGGCCGGAGCGACGAGGCCCTCCTCTCGGCGATCGCCCTCGGTGACAAAGAGGCCGCAGTCGCCTTCGTCCGCCGCTACCAGGCGCGGGTCTACGGCCTTGCCTACTCGATCCTCGGCGAGGCGGCCCTGGCCGAGGACATCGCCCAGGAGGCCCTCCTTCGCGCCTGGAGGCATGCTGCTGTCTACGACCCGCGGCGGGGCTCGGCGGCGGGCTGGCTCCTCACCATCACCCGCAACCTCGCCGTCGATGCCCTCAGGTTGCGACACCACCTGAGCATCGACGGGGAGGTCCTCGCCCGCCTCGCCCTCGCCAGCACCGAGTCGCCCGAGACGGTGGCCGAGGTCCACGACGAGCTGCGGGCTGTGCGGTCCGCCCTCGCCCTGCTGCCTCCCGAGCAGCGGCGGGCCCTCCTCTATGCCGCCTTCTACGGTCTCACTGCGAAAGAGATCGCCGAAGAGGAGTCGATTCCGCTCGGGACCGCTAAGACGAGGATAAGAAGCGGCCTCATGAAGCTGCGCGAGGCCCTCGGCCCGCTCACCGCCTCCGGTGAGGCGAGCTCGAAGGAGGCAAAGTGAGCGGGCCCTCGGAGCATGGGGGTTGCGCGGAGCGCACCCTCCTTCCCGAGCTGGCGATCGGCTCGTTGAACGGCGCCGAGAGGGCGGCCCTGCTCGCCCACCTCGAGGGCTGCCAGGCCTGCCGGAACGAGCTCGCAGAGCTGCTGGCGGCGGCCGATGGCCTCTTGCTGCTGGCGCCGTCGCTGGAGCCGCCCGTCGGCTTCGAGGTGGGCCTCGTGGGACGGGCGCCAGGCCGCCTGGCCGGCGCCCTCCGGCCGGGACGGCGTTGGCTGGGGCGGGTCGCCGCCGGGCTCTTGCTGGTGGCAGCGGGGGCCGGGATCGGCGGGGGGCTTGCCACCTCGCCCGCCAGCTCGGGCCGGAGCTTGCGGACCGAACCCGGCGTCGTCCGCCTGGCGGTCCTCCGCTCGAAGGGCGGCGTCAGCGGCGTGGCCGCAGTGGCGGCGGGCTCCCCGAGTCGGTTGGTGATGAGGGTGAGCGGCCTAGGGCAGGCCTACTGGGTGGACTGCGTGGTGACAGACGGCCACCACGATGTGAGCCTCGGCCGCTTCGCTCTCACGGGCGGGAGAGGGCGCTGGACGGTCAGGCTGCCCGCCCTCGTCTCGCCGTCGGCCATAGAGAGCGCCGAGCTGGTCGGCCCAGGCGGGACGGTCCTGGCCCGGGCCGACTTCACCCGCTGAGGAGCCCCGGGGCGAGAAGGCTTTCTCTGTGGGCCCTCTCGCCCCGGGGTCGCAGAGCCGGGCTGCGGCTACCAGCCGCCCCCGCCCCCGCCGCCGCCGCCCGCACTGGCTGAGGAGCGGGCCATGATCGGGGTCGCCTTGGAGCTCACGGCAGATGCTCGGACGAGGTGCCAGGTGCCGCCGAAGGTCCTTATGTCCTCGCCGTGGGACTGGCGGGGCCCCGTGTCGCCCCTGTAGGTGTAAAGCGGCCAGCCGTTGTAGAGCACCTGCTCGCCCTTGCCCCTCGCCCGCAGGGTGACCTTTCCCTTTACACCGCTGGCCTTGATGATCCTTGCCCCCTTCGGGACGAGGAGGGGCGGCCAGATGGCGGTGCACGAGCCACTGCAGGTGAGGGGCCGACCGTTCTTGTCGAGCACGTAGGTCGAGTGGGCCTTGGCGTTGGCGATGACACTGCCGTAGCCGGAGACGACGACGGCATCGAGCTTCCTCTTGGTCGGCCGCACGGCCCCGCCGGCAGCCGAGCCGCAGCCGGCGGCCGCCAGGGCGAGGGCCCCTCCGAGTGCGCTCACCTGCAAAAGACGTTTCTTCTCCATTGCCCGCGGCCTCCTCAGCGCCGAGATCACTTCGCCCCCTGTATACGGGCGAGCACCGCCAGGGGATTGCCCGGTGCCGCTCTCAGCCAGGCCGCCCTGCCATGTCGAGGAGGTGCCGCTCCCGGCCGGGCTCGAGGCCGAGGGGTCCTTTTTCGGTGAACCTGCTGGTGGCGAGGCTCCAGGCCCAGGTGTCCTCCACGGTCGTTCTGGCGCTGCGGCAGCTGAGGCCGGCCGCATGGGCCCGCTCGACGTCTGTGTGGACCAACCCGGCGAGCTCTGGCTCGTCGGGCAGCCAGCCGGGGAGCTCGACCCGGCGGTCGGTGCGGGCGCTTGCCACCTGCTCGGGCGTCACCCAGACCGGCTCGGCCAACTCGCCCGTCACCGCCGTCACGGCCTCCATCAGGCTCGCCATCGTGGTGTGGCCCTCCCGGTTGCAGAGGTTGACCGGACCCGAGAGCCCCGCCTCGAGGGCGGCGAGCAGGAAAGAGGCGAGGTCGCGGACGTCGACGAAGCGGACCGGCAGCTCGGGCGGGCCGGGCACGGCCATCGGGCCGCCCTGGCGGGCTCGCCGCAGCCAGCAGGTGAGGCGGTCGCTCTCGTCACCCGGCCCGAGGATGAGAGCGGCCCGGGCGAGGAGGGCCCGTTCGCCGAAGGCCTCCTCGACTGCCATCTCCCCACCTCGCTTGTCGGCCGGGTAGCCGGCCGGCCCCGCCTCCGGGCTGGCGGCAACCGTCGGCCAGCTCTCGTCCATGCCGGCCGGGGTGGGCGGCAGGTAGACGGCCCGGGAGGAGACATAGCAGTAGCGGTCGACGGAGGAGGCGAGGAGCCGGGCCGACCTCGACACCACCTCGGGCGCGCCGGCCCAGGTGTCGATGAGGCAGTCGAACTCGCTTTGGGCGAGCGGCGCGAGGTCCTCGTCGAGGCGGCGGTCGCCTCGCACCGTCTCCACCCCGGGCTCGTCCACCCCCCGGCCCCGGTTGAAGGTGGTGACGGCCCAGCCCGCCTGCCGGGCGGCCCGTACCGCCTCTCTCCCGAGAAAGCCGGTGCCGCCGAGGACGAGGAGACGCACTTTGCCCTCTAGCCGCCTGCCATTGCCCCGACGATGCAGAATGGCTCGCATCCCTCTCTGACGGCGGCCGGCAGCGGGAGGTCGAGCGGCTCGTGGGAGAGGTCCTCCTCACAGGCGAAGAAGCGGATGAAGGGACGGCGCCTGTCCGAGGCGGGATCGCGGATCGTGCCCCGCAGGGCCGGGAAGGTCGACTCGAGGGCGTCGATGACAGCCCGAGCCGTGGCCTCCCCGCCCAGCTCGAGGCTCACCTCGCCTTCGACCTGGGCGAGCGTCTTCAGGTGGGCCGGCAGCACCACCCGGATCACGGCAGCGTCTGCACCTCGACCGAGCAGACGGCCGGCAGGTCCCGCACGATCGCCTGCCAGCTGTCGCCCCCGTCGGCCGAGGCGTAGACCTGGCCGCCGGTGGTGCCGAAGTAGAGGCCACAGTCGTCGAGGGAGTCGACCGCCATGGCGTCGCGCAGCACGTTCACGTAGCAGTTCTCCTGGGGCAGTCCCTTTGTGAGCGGCTCCCACTCGCCTCCTCCGGTGCGGCTCCGGTAGACGCGCAAGGCGCCGTTCGGGGGGAAGTGCTCGCTGTCAGAGGTGATCGGCACCACATAGACGGTCTCGGGCTCGTGGGCGTGGACGTCGATCACGAAGCCGAAGTCGGTCGGCAGGTCGCCGCTCACCTCTGTCCAGTTGTCGCCGCCGTCATCGCTGCGCATGACGTCCCAGTGCTTTTGCATGAAGAGAACGTCAGGGGCCGAAGGGTGCATGGCGACGTGGTGGACGCAGTGGCCGACCGTGGCGTCCGGGTCGGGGATGCCCCCAGAGACGAGCCCGCGGTTGATCGGGCTCCAGCTCTTGCCGCCGTCATCGCTCCTGAAGACGCCCGCCGCCGAGATGGCGACGTAGATCCGCTCGGGCCGGCTCGGGTCGAGGATGACGGTGTGCAGGCACATCCCGCCGCCGCCGGGCTGCCAGAGGTGACCGGTGTCGTGCTGGCGGAGCCCGGAGAGCTCGTGCCAGCTCTGACCGCCGTCGCTCGAGGAGAACAGGGCGGCGTCCTCGACCCCGGCGTAGACGGTGTCGGGGTCCTCGAGGGAGGGCTCGAGGTGCCAGACGCGGGCGAACTCCCACGGGTGGGGCGTGCCGTCGTACCACTGGTGGGTGCCGGGTACGCCGTCGTAGGCGAAGTCGTTGCCGACCGGGCTCCAGCTGGCTCCTCCGTCGTCGGAGCGCTGGATGAGCTGGCCGAACCAGCCGCTCGACTGAGAGGCATAGAGCCGGTCCGGATCCGCCGGCGAGCCCTTCAGGTGGTAGACCTCCCAGCCCCCGAAGAAGGGGCCGGAGACCTCGAAGTCCTGGCGGGCCCCGTCCGAGGCGAGGATGAAGGCACCCTTGCGGGTGCCGACGAGAACTCGGACCTTGGACATCGGACTCCCCCCTCTTCGAGCCGTGCGGTCAAGATCTTCTCACACCGAGCCAGCGGTGCCAGCTGCCGCCCCTCAGGTGCCCGTCGAGCCGTCGATCGCCTGGCGAAGGAGGTCGGCATGGCCGTTGTGGCGGGCGTACTCCTCGAGCATGTGGAGGTAGATCCAGCGGAGGTCGCGCACCCGCTCTGGGTGATGCCCCCGGCTCGGGAACTGCTCGTCGAGATCGTGGGCGGCGGCGGCCGCCCGAGCCAGCGCCACCTCGGCCTCGAAGCGGGCGAGGTCTTCTCGTGCCCTCTCCTCCTCGAGCAGCTCGAAGTCGGCCTCGGGTTGCTCGGGCGAGCAGTAGAGGTGGCCGACCTCCTCTCTCGCCACGTGCCGGCGGAACCAGAACCGCTCCACCTCGGTCATGTGCCGAACGAGGCCGAGAAGAGAGAGGTTGGAGGGCGGGACCGCTCGCTCACAGAGGTGAGCGGGCGCAAGGCCACTGCACTTCGAGAGAAGTGTCGCCCGGTGGAAATCGAGCCACTCCTCTAGCGCCTCCCGCTCGTTCGCGACGAGCCGGGGTTGGCGCCTTGAGACGGCGGGCGCTGTCCAGCCGGCCATGGCAACGAGTGCGCCGGCTCGGCTCAGCCGGTCGTGCCGGCGTCAACCGGCGGTGGTGCGGCCGAGCCGGGGGCGTAGAAGTGCTGCCAGTTGGCCTGCGAGGGGTGGTGGCGGTCGGCCGGCCCCTCGGCGAAGGCGGCGAGGACGTTCTTTGTGATCTGGATGAGGTACTCCGTCGCCCCGGGGCGGGGGCCGGGGGCGAATCGCCTGTTGGCGAGGCCGCCGGTGTTGTCCCAGAGCCGGTCGACATAGGCGGCCGTCCCGCTGGCGAAGACGCCGCCACCGCCTTTGACCGTGTAGTAGCTCATGTCGGAGTAGGAAGGGCCGATGACGCTCTGGGTGGGGGAGTGGCAAAGGAGGGTCACGTTGGTGGGCGAGGGCGGCCCGGGCACGTAGCGGTCGAACTCCGAGCCGAGCGAGGAGAGGATCTTCGAGCCGTCTTGAAGCCCGGTGTTGCGCAGGAGGAAGTGGGAGGAGTCGACGACCGAGAGGTCACCGCTTCCTCCGTAGGCCTGGTACATGATCCCGATGAGCTTGCTCTCGGGCCGGGGGTCGGGGCCGTCGGGCCAGTTCGCCGTGACAGCGGCGTTGTCCTTGCCGTAGAGCGGGTCCTCGGTCGGGTCCTTGTAGCAGATCTGCCGGCGATAGGGCCCGAGGGGCGAGTCCTCGAGGCGGATGTGCCGGTAGCAGCAGTTCGCCCCCAAGACGGCGAAGTTGAGCCCGCGGTCGACGGCGCCCTGCACCCCGAAGCGCATCGGGGCGGACCAGTACTCGTCGTGGCCGAGGCTGACCAGGCAGGCGTGGTTGGCGCACAGCTCGGGGCGGGCGTGCAGGTCGATGTCGGTCCAGTAGGTGACGTCGAGCCCGAGCCGCTCGACGAGAGCCACGAGGGGGTACTCGTTGCCGAAGAAGTCCGCCGAGCCGTCCTCGTCCCCGGGCGGGTAGGGACGATCGAAAGAGACGACCCGGGAGCGGTTGGCGTAGCTCTGTCCGCCCGGGGAGGCCCCGAAGTAGAGGCTGTAACCGCCGTAGAGGTTGTAGGCCTGCCAGGTCGTGACGCTCGACTGGACGACGAAGTGGGCGTGGGAGGAGTCGTCGCGCAGCACGAACGGCACCCACTGGCTCCAGCCCTGGTCGGACTCGACCCGCAGCAGGTAGTAGCCGGGCGGCCAGTCGGAGCCGACGTGGAAGCGCATCGTCGGCTTCCAGTGGCACTCGACCATGTTGATCCCCGGCGTGAAGTGGGGGGGCGGCTGTTCGGTGGCCGGGCAGCTCCCGAGATCCGCCACCAGCCGGGCACCATGGCCCTGGTACCAGCCCATCCGGTAGGCCTTCACCGAGAGGCGCCGTCCGCTCGATTTCATGTAGAGGGTGAGCTGCTCGCCGGCGGTGGCGCTCACCCTGTCCAAGAAGCCCTCGAGGCCGCCCGGCGGCGTGCCCGAGACGAGCCAGTCGACGGTTCCCTCCCGATCGTTCTCCCGCCTCACCCACTCGGCGATGGGGAGGCCCTCGCTGTCGAAGTGGACGGCAGGCTCCGCCTTCGGCCGGGCCGGCGCCGTGGTGGAGGTGGCCCGGCTCGACTGGTCCGTGCAGCCCGCCAGGGCAGCGGAACCGACGAGGGCGCCGAAGCCCTTCAGGAAGGCGCGGCGGCCGACGGTGGGCTCTGGCACGGTGCCGAGTGTAGGTAGAGCCGGCCCCCGGTTGGACTGCAGCCAGTCGGGAGGGCAAGATCTTGCCCATGCTCGGCGGGATACGCGAGCTCGTACCACGGCGGCACGTCACCCTCTCCCTGGCGGTTCCGGCGGTGGTCGGGGCGCTCAGCATCGGTCTGCTGCTGCCCCAGGCCGCCCCGAGGGCTCACCTGACAGCCCGGCGCCAGCTCCTTCCCTCGGCGCTGGCCTCGCCCCTTCGCCCCTCGACGAGCCGGCTCTCGCCGGCCTACCTGCGCTCTCTCCCGCACGGCAGCCACGCCACGGCCGGCCGGCCCTTCTATGTCACCCGGCCGCCGGCAAGGATGAGCGGGCTCGGCGGCGCCGCCGTGCCGGCCATAGCCGTCGCTGCCTACGAGAACGCCGCCCGCGTCCTCGCCAGGAGCGACCGCTCCTGCCACCTCTCCTGGGCCGATCTCGCTGCCATCGGGCGGGTCGAGTCCGACAACGGGCTCACCTGGGGCAGCGCCGCCCGTGTCTCGCCGGCCGGCACGCTCACCCCGCCGATCCTCGGGCCGCTGCTCGACGGCAAGGATGGCTTCCCGGCCCACCCGACGCCCGACCACGGCCGCCTCGAGCAGGGCGGCCGGTGGGAGCGGGCCGTCGGGCCGATGCAGTTCCTCCCCTCGACCTGGGTGGAGTACGGCAAGGGGATCGTTCACGACGGCGTTGCCAGCCCGCAGAATTTCTGGGATGCAGCCTTGGCAGCAGGCGCCTACCTCTGTGCCAACGGCGGCGACCTGGCGGTGAGGAAGGACTTTGACGCAGCCGTCCTCGCCTACAACCACTCCCGGGCCTACCTGGGGCTCGTCTCGGCCTGGGAGAGGTTCTACGCGGCGGCGGGCGCCCGCCGGCTGGCCGCCGCCACGCCGAGCCTGCTGGCGGTCGGCATCAGCCCGCTCACAAAGGCCCAAGACAAGCGGCTGGGAGAGCAGGCAGCGGACCGGCTCGTGGCCGGCGCCCTCGCCGCCACCACGGCGAAGAGGAGCTACGCAGTCACCTTCAGCCTCGTGAGCGAGGCCCGGGGCCAGACGCTCCTTCGCGGCAGCGGGCGGCTCTCCACGACCGGGGGAGCTGCCACCCTCACGATCGAGCTGCCCGGCCTCAGGCCGATCAAGGTGCTGAACGCCGGGGCGCGGGGCGGTCGTTACGTGCTGCTGCCGGCCAACCTCGAGAGACGCCTCGGGGAGCGGCCCGCCGCCTGGCTGAGCTACACCCCGACCCTGCAGGCCGCCCTGCCGCCCCGCCTCCGCTCGGATCTCTCCTTCGTGACGGCGGCCGGCTGGTCCCTCGAGGCGCTGAAGAGCTTCGCCGCCACGAGCGGACCGACCGCCCGGCTGAGGAGGCTTCGCAGCGGCGAGGGCCCCTATGTCGGTCGGGTCAACCTGCTGGCAGCCGCCAAGAGGTCGCCGCTCACCGGCCACCTCCTCACGACGCTCGCCCTGCTGGCTGGAGCGAGACGGGTGGAGGTCTCCGCCTGGACCGGTCAGTACGGCCTCATCCACCGCGTCGACTTCCTCCTCCCCCAGCTGAAGGGCACCTCCCCGAGCCCGGTCTCGCTCCGCCTCGACCTCTACGGCTTCGGGACCGCCCTTCCCCTCGTGGTGCCGGCGGCCGCCCCCTTCCCGCCCGTTCCCACCACTACCACCACCACGACGACGACCGCCCGGCCGACGACGACCACGCGCCCCCCGACGACCACCTCCTCGACCACCACGACGACGACCACGTCCCCCCCGACGACCACCTCCTCGACGACGAGCACGACCACGACGACGACCACCCAGCCCCCCCAGGGCTGAGGGATCAGCCGGCCGGCACCTCGCTTAAGGCCGGGAGGCGGGTGGGGGACAGCCCTGCTCGGGCTGCCAGTCGCCCGAAGACGACCGCATCTCTCGGGGCGCAGCCCTTCGGGTCGTTGTTGAAGTAGGCGAATACCTCCTCGCCGGCGCCATAGAGGGTGGCGATCCGCTCGACCCAGCTGGCGAGAGCCCGCCTGCCGTAGCAGGGGGAGGGGCTCGCCTGCCCCGCATGGAAGCGCACGTAGCCCCAGTCGGTGGTGCGCCAGAGGGGCGAGCGCCGCCCGAGGGTGTCGGTGAGGCAGAGGGCCGCGCCCCTTTCTTCGAGGAGCTGTTGGCACGCGGGCGAGTGCCAGCTGTCATGGCGGAACTCAACGGCAACTCGCACCGAGGGGGGAAAGGCGAAGAGCGTCTCCCGCAAGAGCGCCAGGTCGGCCGGGAAGTTAGGCGGGAGCTGCAAAAGCACGGGGCCGAGCCGCTCCTTCAGACCGGCGAGCCGCTCGGTGAGCCGGGCGACGGGGGCGCC
>JAJYQK010000098.1 GCA_021794645.1 Actinomycetes bacterium | reverse complement strand
CTCGACCGTCTCGCGACTTCCTCACCACGAGTCGTAGGGGCCGTAGTTGATTTCTGCTTTGGCCGCCTGATCGCCAACCCTCACCGAGTTGGGCATCCGCTCGGACGGGAGCTCGACGGCTGGTACAGCGCGCGAGTCGGGGCATATCGCGTCATCTACTGGATCGACGAGGACGAGCGCATCGTCTACGTCGATCGAGTCGATCATCGAAGCGATGTCTACCGTCCGAAGTGAGCATGTCCACGGATCTCAACGGTTCCAACGCGAAGAACGGTCTTTTCGCAGGCGGGTCCATGCGCATCGTGTCACCCGTCAGTTCGGGTTCCTCCGGGACGCCGAGCTCCGCCCGTTACCCTTGACCCGGCTCCGCGACAGCGCGCCCGGCTGGCGCACACGAGCCTTGACAATCGGTCCCTCTTCATAGAGAACCCGAGTGAGCTGTGTGGCCGGCTCCGCTGTCTGCTGGCAGATGCCTGGGGTTGAGCAGAGCCTCTGTTGGTGGCTGTGCTCATGGAGTGCCGCCGGGCGGAACCACCCACTGGCAGCGCTGCCCGGTGACTGATCCGATGAGATCGAAGTCGGCGTCATAGTGGAGGACGATCGCCCCGAGCTCCTCGGCGGCAGCGGCTACCAAGAGGTCTGGGATCTTGCGGCCCCGCTGGCTGCGAGCGGCCAGCAAGCGGCTGGACCTGAGCGCACGGCGCAGATGGGCAGCAGCGGTATCGACAGCCTGGAAGGCATCGAGCGCCCCGACGAGCTGGTCCCACTCCTGCGGGTTGCGTGCCGAGTAGCCCACCTCGAGATCGCAGATGCTCGGCAGCCCCAGCTCACCCGCGGCCGCCAACGGTTCGATCACACTGCGGACATCGAGGTGCTGGAGCCGCCTCACCACGCTGGTATCGAGCAGGAACCTCAGCGCCACGCGTCAGCTCGGTCGTCGAGGTGAGCGCGAGCGAGTACGCCCAACGCCGTGGCAACGCTGTGCTCCAGGCGGCTCGTCGCTCTGCGCAGGGCTTCGTTGACCGGGTCCTTGATGGTGGTCGTACCGAGCTCAGCGTGCGCCGAGTCGAGCATCTCCTAATCCAGATCCACCAGGTGCGATATACGCGGAGGCGGAGAGTGCTCGCTTGGATACCGGCGCTCGGGGGCCATCGTGCCCTCGGTTCGCTTCCCATCGACTGTCAGCGTCTTGCTACGGCGCTGACCGGCGATGACAGCAGCGAAATTTTCGAGAGCGGGCGAGAGAGCGGGCGACGGGAATCGAACCCGCATAGCCAGCTTGGAAGGCTGGAGCTCTACCATTGAGCTACGCCCGCGGGAGCCCCGAGCCTAGCCGAGGCCAGCTCAGGCAATGTGTGCCGGGCCGCGTCCTCTCGGCGCATCTCCCTCGCCTAGGCCTCGCGGCTGCTGACACCGCCGGCTACGAGTGTGTCCGGCGTCGCCACGACGACCACTTCTGCCTCTGCCTCGTCGAGCACATGCTCGACGGTGTGACCAAGGAAGGGCCGCCCCTCTAGCCGGCGCACAGTCGTGCCGAGCACGATGAGGTGGGCTCCCTGCTCGCGGGCCTCGCGGAGCAGCTCCGCCGCAGCCGAGGGCCCGCTGCGAACGCGGGGCTGCACCGAGACATCGTGCTCGAGGGCGTGGTCGACGGCCTGGCCGACGACGCCAGCGGCTGCGGTCGCGACAGCCAGCTGGGCCTCGCCCCCCGCTGGCGTCGAGGTGGCCTCGGTTGCCAGCTCAGGCCGTGTGATGACGTGGGCGAGCGCCACCTCAGCCTCGGTGGCACGAGCCAGTGAGTAGGCGAGCTCCTGGGCCGTCCGCGACGGCGGCGATCCGGCGATCGGCACGAGGATCCTCAGGGTGCCAGCTGGCCTTCGGGCGGGCTGGCGAGCCTGGCGGACGATGACCATCGGCACGTCGCACTCGGCCAGCACGCCGTCGACGACGGGGGAGACGAGGGTGCCGTGCGGGCCGGGCTCGTCGCGCATGCCGAGCCCGACGACGCTGTAGCCGAGCTTCGCCTCGGCGAGGATCGCTCGGCTGAGGTCCCCCTCCTCGAGCTTGCGAACCTCCACCTCTCGCCCATCGAGCACCGCCAGGATCGGACCGAGCTCGACGCCGGCCCCGCCCTCGACAGAGAGCACGCTGACGGGCGCCTCGGGCGGCCAGGCGGCATGGAGGATTCGTGCCGCCGCCAGCGAGCCCACTCCTCCCCGGCTCGGGATCATCAGCCTGCCCGGACGGATGAGGAGGTTGCGCTCGAGGGCCTCCTCTCGCTCGAGCCGTTCCACCTCCTCTGAGCCGCCTCGCCAGTTGCGCGCCGCCAGGCGAAGGAACGGCGGTGCCATCACGGATGTCACCACGGCCATCACGAGGATGACCGTGTAGGCGCTGTCGCTCAGCACCCCGATCGTGAGGCCGACTGTGGCGATCACCACCTCGACCGCTCCGCGGGCATTGAGGGCGATGGCGAGCGCCCTGCCGTCGCGGCGATCGAGCCGGCCGATGCGGGACCCCACCAGCACTCCTGTCACCTTGGCGACAATCGCCGCCACGATGACGAGGGCTGTCCACAGCGCCACCTGGCCGTTGGCGAGACGGGCGAGGTCCAGGCGCAGGCCGGCGGTGGCGAAGAAGACCGGGGCGAGCACCGAGGTCGTGACGGCCTCCAGCTGCTCGCGCGTCCGCCGCTGGAAGAACTTTGAGCGGCCGACGAGGATGCCGGCCACATAGGCGCCGAGGACCGCATCGCTCCGGGCGGCCTGAGTGGCCGCCGCCAGCACGAGCGTGACGAGAAGGGTCACAGCCAAAGAGCCGTACCGGTCCTGCTCCTTCTGCCTCACCCGGCGCAAGGCGGCGTCGACGATGCGCTGGCCGACGGTGAAAGAGAGGACGAGGATGACCGCCACTGCCCCGATCGGGGCGGCGACGCCGAGGAGCGAGAGCTGGCTTGTGCGGCCGAGGGTGGCGATCACCCCGAGGGCCAGCCAGCCGACGAGGTCGTTGACGATGGCGACTGCCATGGTCAGCTGGCCGAAGTTCCGCCGCATGAACCCGAGCTCCTCAAGCACGCGGACGATCACCGGCATGGAGGAGATGCTGAGCGAGATGGCGATGAAGAGCACGAAGGCGACGGCGGTGCCGTGGCCGCCCCGGAAGTAGCCGGGCATGAGCAGACCGACGCCGATGCCGGCGGCAAAGGGTATTGCCAGTCCGGCGACAGAGACTGCCGCCGCCGGGCGGCCGAGGCGACGGATCAGCTTGAGGTCGGTGTCGAAGCCGGTCAGCACGAGGAGGAAGGCCACGCCCACCCAACCGATGGCGTTGAGCGGCGCCGCCAGCGTCGCCCGGGTCGGGACGAGGAGGTGGCCGGCGGCCGGCCAGGCCCTCGCCAGCACCGAGGGCCCAAGCACCACCCCGGCCAGCAGCTCGCCGACCACGGGCGGCTGACCGATCTTGCGCATGACGGCGCCGAGGAGGCGCGCCACGGCCACGACGACGACGAGCTGGACCCACATCACCAGCAGGGCGTGCTGGTCGAGTGAGGGAAGTCGCATTACCGGCACCCTCCATCCCGCGCCAGGGTGAGCCACGGTCCGCCCTTCATACCGCCATCGGCTGGCTCCTAAACACCCCGGAAGTGGTCGGTGGCCCTCCTCGGCAGTGGCACGATTGGTGCCATGGCGGCGACCACGAGCACCGAGAGGGTGCAGCAGGCGCTCGCGGCCACCGGCTCGCCGGCGAGGGTCGTCTTCCTCGAGGCCCCGGGCCGCACGGCGGCGGAGGCCGCCGCGGCGCTCCGCATCGAGCTCGGACAGATCGTGAAGTCCCTCGTCTTCGAGGTTGCCGGTGAACCACTCCTCCTGCTCGTGGCAGGCGACAGACGGGTCGACCCCGCCAAGGTGGAGAGGGCGACCGGTCGCTCCCCCGTCGTCATGGCGAGCCCGGAGAGGGTGCGGGCTGCCACCGGCTTTGCCATCGGCGGCGTCTCGCCCATCGGCCATCCGGGCAAGCTCGAGACGCTCGTCGACGAGAGCCTCGCCCGCTTCGAAGTCCTCTGGGCGGCCGCCGGGGCGCCCGAGGCCGTCTTCCAGACCACCCTCGGGGCCCTTTTGGAGATGACCGGCGGCGCCCCCGCACCCATCACCTGAGAAAGCCCGTGCGGATCGCCGCCCTCGACCCCTACGACGACAGCGACCACCTCGACTGGTACAGGCCCCAGGCAGCCGCCGAGGCCTTCGACTGGCCTGACGAGCCGGGATGGTCGAACGAGGAGCTGGCCGCCAGGAACAGGGACCAGTCCTCTGGCGAGGTCATCCTCGCCGTCGCCCGGGAGGAGGACGGGTCGGTCGCCGGGTCGGTCTCTCTCTTCCTCCCCCGCCTCGACAACACCGACGTGGCAGACATGTGGCTCGCCGTCGTCCCGGAGAAGCGCCGCCGCGGCACCGGCGGTCTCCTCCTCGCCCACGCCGAGTCAGAGGCCCGCCGCCGCGGCCGCACCAAGCTGGTCGCCCACACCGAGTCGCCTCTCGGGAGGGAGGGCTCGGAAGGCGAGCGCTTCGCTCGTGCCCACGGCTTCGAGGCGGCGCTCTCAGAGGAGAGACGGGTGCTTGCCCTCCCGCCGGCGCCCGGCCTGCTCGATCGCCTCGAGCGAGAGCTCGGCCCGCAGGCGCTTGGCTACGAGGTGACGACGTGGTTTGGCGCCTGCCCCGAGCCGCTCCTCAAAGACCTCGCCAGTCTCTTTTCCACCATCTCGACAGACGCCCCGCAGGGCAGCCTCGAGAAGGACGAGGAGAGGTGGGATGCTGCCCGGGTCCGACGAGAGGAGAAGACGGCAGAGGAGATGGGCCGAGAGCTCTACTGCGCCGGCGCCCGCCACGCCGGGACCGGCAGGCTCGTGGCGGTGACGGAGCTGAGCGTGCCCCGCCAGAGGCCGGCCACCTGCTACCAGCTCGACACCGTCGTCGATCGGGCCCATCGCGGCCACCGGCTCGGCGCCCTCGTCAAGGCCGCCAACCTCCGCCACCTGCTGGCAGCGGTGCCAGCAGCAAAGCGCATACTCACCTGGAACGCGGCGGCGAACGGACCCATGATCGCGGTGAACGAGCTGCTCGGCTTCGAGCTCGCCGGCAAGAGCGTCAATTGGATGAAGCGGCTCGGCTGAGAGCGCTCACAGCTCGGTCCGGTAGCGGAGCTCGCGGAGCACCAGCCCCGGGCGCTCTTCGATCTTCACCGCCCCGTCTGGGCCCCAGCCCGCCTTCTCGTAGAAGCGCTGAGCCCGCCTGTTCGAGTCGAGCACGAACAAGACGGCTTGCCTGTAGCCCAGCTGGCGCAGGCCGGCGACGGCGGCATCGAGGAGCTGGCGGGCGAGCCCGGTCCCCCAAGAGCCCGGCTCGAAGTTGATGAACATGAGCTCGCCCGTCCCCTCGGGCACGGCCTCGCCGGCGGCCAGCTCGCCTCCACGCGCCTCGCCGTAGGCGCAGATGCCGACGATCTCGCCGGCGTCGTTCTCGGCGAGGAGGACCGAGGCGGGGCTCTCGCCGAGGATCACCCGGCCCCGCCCGCCACCGGCCTGCAAGAGGCGCTCCCAGGCCTCGCCCCTCTGCTCGGGGCTCATCGAGTCGAGGACCTCGTCGGGCAGCTGGCCCCGGTAGCCCGCTTGCCAGGCGGCGACGTGGACCCGCCCGACGGCGCGCCCGTCACCGGCGGCCGCTGCTCTGATCCGGCTCAACTCACCAGCCTCCCCGGTGGATCAGCTCCTCGGCCGGGCGCCGCCGGGAGGAGAGGTCCCGCCGGGGTGCGGAGGGGTCTTCGTGGCCCACGGCGACGCAGCCGACGACGTCCCAGTCCGCGGGGATGGAGAACTCCTCCTTGAACCGCGCCATGTCGGCCGCCGCCACCCCGAACAGCAGGGCCCCGAGCCCCTCGTCGACCGCGGCCAGCAGCAGCAAGAGAGCGACGCAGCCGGCGTCGACGTACCAGTAGGGGACGGGCCAGCGCGCCTCGTCGCGGTCGGTCCAGCCCTTGTCCGGCTGGGCGTAGCGGGCGAGGTAGGTGACCTTGGAGGCGAGCACGACGACGACGAGGGGGGCCTTCTTTATGGCGTCGCGCACCGCCGGCGCCCAGCCCGCCGGGGTGTCGGAGGGGGAGTGGGTGGCCCAGAGTCGCTCCCTGTCCTTCCCCTCCTCGAGAACGATGAGGGAGTAGCCCTGGCTGTAGCCGGCCGAGGGGGCGCGCAGACCGGCGGCGAGGATCCGCTCGACGACCTCGGCCTCGAGCGGCTCGTCGGTGAAGTGGCGGACCATGCGGCGGCGACCGATGACCTCCTTGAACTCCATGGCACTTACTAGCACCGGGGATGTCGGCGGCCGGCCGGGGCTTGTGCCAACCTTGGAGGTCGTGGTCTTCCGCCCCGGCGCGCTCGAGGAGAGCCGCTCTCACCGCTTCGCCGAGGGGCTCTTCTCTCCCCTTCCGAGCCGCTACGACCTGCTGGCCGACCTCCTCTCGTTCGGCCAGAACTCCCGCTGGAGGAAAGAGATGGTCTCCCACCTTCTCGAGGGAGCCCCCCGGCTCGTGCTCGACGTCGCCACCGGCCCTGCCGGGGTGGCCCGCCATATAGCCAGGCGCTCGAGCGCCACTGTGATCGGCCTCGACGTCACGGCCGCCATGCTCCGCCAGGCGAGCGCGGCGCTCGAGCGGACGGGTCTTTCCGAGCGGGTAAAGCTCGTGCGGGCCACGGCCGAGCAGCTCCCTTTCCCGGACGGCTCCTTCGATGCCCTCAGCTTCACCTACCTGCTCCGCTACGTGCCCGACCCGAGCGCCGTGCTGGCAGAGCTCGTACGGGTCGTGCGACCGGGCGGCACGGTCGCCTCCCTCGAGTTCGCCGTCCCTCCCGCCCGGGCCTGGAGGGCGGCCTGGTGGTTCTACACGCGGGCGGTCCTGCCGGCAGCCGGGCGGCTGACGGGCGGGCGGGAGTGGTACGAGGTGGGCCGCTTCCTCGGACCGAGCATCTCTGAGCACTACCGCCGCTACCCGATCGACTGGACTGTGTCGGCACTCGAGGCGGCCGGTCTCGTCGAGGTCGGCTGGCGCCAGATGAGCCTCGGCGGCGGAATCGTGATGTGGGGCCGGCGCCCAGCGAGCGGAGGCTGAGGCAGCCCTTGCCCGAGCCGGACGCCCGCCCAGCCTTCTATGCCGCCCGTCCCGGCAGCAGGTGGCGGGAGTGGTGGACGCTCCTCCACCCGCCCTACACGGCCTGGCACCTCTCCTATGTGGTCATCGGCGCCTCGCTGGCGCCCGGCGGTGACCTGGCGCCTCTCTTCGGAGCTCTCGGCGCCTTCTTCCTCGCAGTGGGGATCGGCGCCCACGCCCTCGACGAGCTGCAGGGACGGCCGCTCGGCACCTCCATCTCCTCGCGGGCGCTCGTCGCCGTGGCGGTGCTCTCCCTCCTCGGTGCCGTCGCCCTCGGCATCGTGGGAGTGGTCGAGCTCGGCCTTGTCCTCGTGCCCTTCATCGCGGCGGGCACCCTCCTCGCCCTCGCCTACAACCTCGAGCTGTGGCAGGGACGGCTCCACAACGACGCCACCTTCGCCCTCGGCTGGGGCAGCTTCCCCCTCCTGGCGGCCTACGTAGCCGAGGCCCGCTCCGTCTCGCTGGCGGCGGTGCTGGCGGCTGCCGCCGCCTTCTTCCTCTCGGCGGCCCAGCGCGTCTTGAGCACCCGGGCCCGCCACCTGCGCCGGTCGGTGCAAAGCGCCCAGGGCCGCGTCGTGGCGAGAAGTGGCGAGGTGGAAGAGGTCGACACCGCCTACCTGCTCGCCCCGCTCGAGCGGGCCCTCGTCTTGCTCAGCTGGTTCGTGGTGCTGGCCGCCGCCGGCCTCGCCGTCTCCCGCTTCGGCTAGCCCTCCCCAGCCGAGGCTCAGTAGCCCAAGGCTGGCTCGACGAGGCCGAGGAGCGGCTCGTTGCTGAGAAAGCGGCGGGTGTTCTCCTTGACGAGGGCGAACAGGGCCGCCGTGCCGATCTCGGGCGTGTTGGCCACGTGCGGGGTGACGATGACGTTGTCGAGCTCGTAGAGGCGGTGACCGGCCGGCAGCGGCTCGGGGTCCGTGACGTCGAGGGCGGCGCCGCCGAGGCGGCCCTCCTCGAGGGCTGCCACGAGGGCGGCCGTCTCCACCACCTGGCCCCGAGCGACGTTCACGAGGTAGGCGTCCTCCTTCATGGCGGCGAGGAAGGAGGCGTCGACGAGCCCGGTCGTCTCGGGCGTGAGGGGGAGCGCCAGCACGACGACGTCGGCGCCGGCCACCACCTCCATCGTGGCGCTCTCGGGCCGCGTGTCGAGGCCCGGCAGCGGGGCGCCCGAGCGGGAGACGAGGATCGCCTCTGCGCCGAGGCAGCCGAGCAGCCGGGCGAGGGCCTGCCCGATGCCGCCTGCTCCGAGGATGGCGACGCGGGCGCCGGCGAGCGTCCGCTGCGCCAGCGGCTCCCACTCTCGGGCCCGGGCGTACCGGTCGATCCTGCGCAACCCCGCCAGCATGAGGCCGAGGGCGAACTCGGCCACGGCCGGCCCGTAGACCCCCTTGGCACAGGTCCATGCTCGCTTGTCGTCGAGCAGGCCACGGAACTCCTCGATGCCGGCATAGGGGAGCTGCACCCAGCCAAGGCCGGGCGCCTGCGCGAGCAGCTCGGCGAGCGGCCCGGGGCGGTGATGGCACCAGACGAGAGCGGCAGCCTTTCGCGGGTCCTCTGTCAGGAGAGCGCCGCCGGCCGAGACGGCCGGCGCCAGCGCCTCGGCGAGCGGGCCGGCCGGGGCGAGGGCGACCGCGCCGGAAGTCACTTCCACCGGAAGTGGACGAAGATCCGGCCCCAGTTCTTCGAGTCCTTCTCGACCCGGTGGTAGCGGGCCTTCATCTCGGGCTGGTCGAGGAAGCGGAGGACGTGCTTTTTCAGCTGCCCGGAGCCCTTTCCCGGGATGATCTCGATGACCGAGGCCTTCTTCTCCTCGGCCTCGTCCATCACCGCCTGCAGGGCGGCCTCGAGCTCGCTCCGTTTGTTGTAGATCTCGTGCAGGTCCAACTTGAGCTTCACCGTGGCCTCCGTCGGGGCGCCGGGATTCGAACCCGGGACCTCCTGCTCCCAAAGCAGGCGCGCTAACCAAGCTGCGCCACGCCCCGTCGACGCCCAAACCCTACTGGCAGCTGCCGGCGGGCCCCGGCCCACGGCCAAGGGGCCCGGTGGCCACCGAGGGCTGCAGGCCGAGGCGACATCCTTTGCCCGGCGCGGCGGGGTGGCTAGGCGACCCGCCCGCTCTGGGCGAGGAGGAGCGCCACGAAAAGGCCGTAGGCGCCGATGAGAACAGCTCCTGCCGGCCGGCTGATGCCCCGGAAGAGATAGGCGATGGCGAGGCTGGCGAGCGTCAGTCCGCCGTACCAGGCGGCGACGGTGACCCCCCCGGAGCCACTGGCACCGACCCCGACGATGAGGGCAGGGACGAGGAGGCCGACAGTGACGTTGAGGGCGTTGGAGTTCATGGCCTCGCTCAGCACGGCCGCCCCCCGGCCCCGGCGGGCAAGGTAGACGGCCGCCACGGCGTTCGGCAGCGAGGTGACGGCGGCGAGGACCAGGCCGCCGGTGACGGCGGCGGGGAGATGGGCCCTCCCGCCGAGAACGACCCCGGCCCTCTCCATGAAGAAGCTCGCCACCACGACGACGAGAAGGCTGGCCCCGCCGAGGGCGAGATCCTGCCAGGCAGGTGTGCCGGCCGGCGACCGCTCGGGCGGGCCGACCTCGATGCACTCGTCGCAGGCAGCCTGGTCGAGGAGAGAGACCGCCCTTTCAGGGAGGGGGAGGCGCCGCAGGCGTGCCGAGCCGAGCCCGAGCACGAGGCCGTAGCCGAGGACGACGAGCAGGCAGATCACGAGGCCGGCGGGGACCGGGAGCGCTCCGGTCGTGACGGCCAGGGTGACGGCGACGACGACTCCGGCGACCACCGCCTCGAGGACGACGACGTCGCGGTGCAGGTGGATGCGGCCGGCGACGAGAGAGCCGAGGCCGAGGAGGGCGGCGATGTTGAAGACGTTCGAGCCGAGCACGACCCCGACCCCGACGGTGTGCTGGCCGCTCTGCATGGCGCTCACCGCCGATGTGATCTCCGGGCTGTCGGCGGCGAGCGCCGTCACGAGCCCGAGCAGCGCCTCGGTGAGAGCGATGCGCCCGCCGAGCCGCTCGATGCGGGAGGTGAGCAGGTGGCTGGCGGCCAGGCTGGCGGCGCCGGCGAGCACGAACTGCACGAGCTCGGCTGGGACGGCTGCGGGCAAGGCTTCCTCCTCGGGCTTTGGCAGTCCTTGCCGACCAGGCTTCCCGGCTCTCCGCTGCCACGGTAACCGGTAGGATCTTCCAGCCATATGCGCTCATCGGCCGAGGAACTCGAAGGCAACAAGGTCAAGCTCTCCGTCGAGGTGGGCGAGGACGAGCTCGAGGAAGCTGTCAGCAAGACCGTGCGCCGCCTCCAGCGGGAGGTGCGGGTGCCCGGCTTCAGGCCGGGCAAGGTCCCCCGCCGGCTGCTCGAGTCCCGCCTCGGCCCGAAGGTGATCCGGGAGGAGGTCATCCGCCAGTCCCTCCCCGAGTACTACGCCGAGGCGGTGGAGGAGGCCGCCCTCGACCCGATCGCGCCGCCCGACATCGACATCACCGCCGGCGAGGAGGGCGGGCCGCTCGCCTTCGAGGCCCTCGTCGAGGTGCGCCCCCAGGTCTCGGTGGCCGGCTACGAGGGGCTGCAGGTCACCCTGCCCTCCATCGAGGTGGCAGAGGAGGACGTCACCGAGCGGATCGACCGCCTCCGCGAGCAGTTCGCCCAGCTGAACGACGTGGAGCGGGCCGCCCGGACAGGTGACGTCGTCACCGTCGACGTCACCGGCACGAGAGGCGGCGCGCCGGCCGAGGACCTCTCGACGACCGACTTCGTCTACGAGGTCGGCTCGCAGATGGTGGCCCCCGGTCTCGACGAGAAGCTGGCAGGCGCCAAGGCGGGCGAGATCGTGGAGGTGGAGGCGCCCGACGCCCCGGGCGGGGCGGCCAGCCTGAAGGTGCTCGTGAAGCAGGTGCGCGAGAAGGTGCTGCCCGACCCGGACGACGACTGGGCCTCCGAGGCCTCCGAGTTCGACACCATCGCCGAGCTGCGGGCCGACATCGAGAGGCAGATGAGGAGGATGCGCCGGCTGCAGGCCCGGCTGGCGCTGCGCGAGTCCGCCATCGCCGCCCTTTCGGGCCTCGTGCAAGAGGAGATGCCCGAGACCCTCGTCAACCAGGAGCTCGAGCACCTGCAGGGCCACTTCCTCGAGCAGCTCTCCGAGCGCAAGGTGCGCCTCGAGCACTACCTCGAGGCGACCGGCCAGGACGCCGAGCAGCTCGTGGGCGAGATGCGCTCGCAGGCGATCGAGCAGGTGCGAGCCGACCTGGCGCTGCGGGCGCTCTCGGTGGCAGAGGACCTGCAGGCGACCGACGAGGACCTCGCCAGCGAGATCGCCAGCTATGCCGCCTCGGTCGGCCGCAGCCCTTCGGAGGTGGCCGCCCAGTTCGCCGAGAACGCCGTACTGGAGAGGCTACGCTCGGAGATCCGGAGCCAGAAGGCTGTGACCTGGCTCATAGAGCATGTCGAGATCGTCGACGAGCAGGGGAATCCGATGGACAGAGAAGCCTTGCTTAGCGATGAGGAGGCATCCGCCGCTGCCGCCCCCGACGAGGAGGCACCGCTCCCGTCCGAGGCCGCTACGGTCGGAGGGGGCCAGGACGAGAGCGAGGAGGAATCGGTTTGAGCGCGTCCAGCTATCTCGTCCCGACTGTCGTGGAGCAGTCGAGCAGGGGTGAGAGGGCCTATGACCTCTACTCCCGCCTCCTGCGTGAGCGGATCATCTTCATCGGGACGCCGATCGACGACACGATCGCCAACCTCGTCTGCGCCCAGATGCTCTTTTTGGAGTCGGAGGACGCCGACAAGGACATCAACGTCTACATCAACTCCCCGGGCGGGGACATCACGGCGCTGTTCGCCATCTACGACACGATGAAGTTCGTCCGCCCGGACAAGTCGACCTTCTGCTTCGGGCAGGCGGCCTCGGCGGCGGCAGTCCTCCTTGCGGCCGGGACGAAAGGCAAGCGCTTTGCTCTCCCGCACGCGAGAATCCTCCTCCATCAGCCCTACGGCGGGGTGGCCGGGCAGGCGACCGACATAGAGCTGCAGGCGAAGGAGATACTGCGGATGAGAGACCTTCTCAACAAGATCCTGGCCGACGACACCGGCCAGCCCATCGAGAAGATCCACGCCGACACGGACCGCGACTTCGTCATGAGCGCCGATGAAGCCATGAGGTACGGGGTCATCGACGAGGTAATCAGCACGCGGGAAGCTGCCAGCACGATCGCTGCTGTCGGCGCTGCCTGATCGGGGAGGAAACGGTGGCCAAGTTCGGCGACGGGGGCGAGCTCGTTAAGTGCAGCTTCTGCGGCAAGTCGCAGAAGCAGGTGAAGAAGCTGATCGCCGGGCCAGGTGTCTACATCTGCGACGAGTGCATCGAGCTCTGCAACGACATCATCGAGGAGGAGCTGGCTGAGCCGAGCGAGGTCAGCTTCGAGGAGCTGCCCAAGCCGAAGGAGATCTTCGAGTTCCTGAACGACTACGTGGTCGGCCAGGAGCAGGCGAAGAAGATCCTCTCGGTGGCGGTCTACAACCACTACAAGCGGGTGCAGGCCGGCGTCTACAAAGAGGGCGACATCGAGATCGCCAAGTCGAACATCCTCGTGCTCGGGCCGACCGGCTGCGGCAAGACCCTCCTCGCCCAGACTCTCGCCCGCATGCTGAACGTCCCCTTTGCCATCGCGGATGCCACGGCTCTCACCGAGGCGGGATATGTCGGCGAGGACGTCGAGAACATCCTTTTGAAGCTCATCCAGGCAGCCGACTACGACGTGAAGAAGGCCGAGACGGGCATCATCTACATAGACGAGATCGACAAGATCGCCCGCAAGTCCGAGAATCCCTCCATCACCCGCGACGTCTCGGGTGAGGGGGTGCAGCAGGCCCTGCTCAAGATCCTCGAGGGCACGACGGCCTCGGTCCCACCCCAGGGAGGGCGCAAGCACCCCCATCAGGAGTTCATCCAGATAGACACGACGAACATCCTCTTCATCTGCGGAGGGGCCTTCGCCGGGCTCGACAAGATCATCGAGAACCGCATCGGACGGGCCGGCATCGGCTTCCGGGCGGAGGTGCGCCGGGGCAAGCGCTGGGACGAGGGCGAGCTGCTCATGCAGGTCCTCCCCGAAGACCTCTTGAAGTTCGGCCTCATCCCCGAGTTCGTCGGCCGGCTGCCCGTCATCGGGGCGGTCTCGAGCCTCGACCGGGAGGCGCTGGTGCGCATCCTCGTCGAGCCGAAGAACGCCCTCGTGCGGCAGTACAAGCGGGTCTTCGAGCTCGACAACGTCGAGCTCGAGATCACAGAGGACGCCCTCGAGGCCATCTCGGACCAGGCACTCCTGCGGGGCACGGGCGCCCGCGGGCTGCGAGCCATCCTCGAGGAGGTCCTCCTCGACGTCATGTACGACCTGCCGAGCCGGGAGGACATCGGGCGCTGCGTCGTCGACCGCTCCGTCGTCCTCGAGCACGTCGCCCCCTCCCTCGTGCCGAGAGGAGCCCCGGAGAAGCCCGAGCGCTCGCGCCGGGCCGCCTCCTGAGACAGGGCGGGCGGGAGAAGAGCTGAGCGAGACCGGCCCCTTCTCGCCCCCGGCCGACGGTCCGAGCGGGGCGAGCATCGGCGAGGCGCTCGCCTGGCTCGACCGCCACATCAACCTCGAGGCGATCGAGGCCGGCAAGGCGGGCGCCCACGGGGCGCCGAGCCTCGAGCGCATCGGCGCCCTCACCGACGCCATGGGCTCGCCCCAGGAGGCCTACCCGGTGCTGCACGTCACCGGCACGAACGGCAAGGGGTCGGTCACCCGCATGGCGGCCTCTCTGCTCGCCGCCGTCGGGGTGCGGGCCGGCGCCTACACGAGCCCCCACCTCGAGGCGCTGAACGAGCGGCTCTCGATCGCGGGCGAGCCGATCTCCGACGACGACCTCGCCGCCCAGCTCGCCTCCCTGGCCGAGCTGGAGACCTTCCTCGGCATCAAGGCGACCTGGTTCGAGCTGATGACGGCGGCCGCCTTCAGGTGGTTCGCCGACGAGGCGGTCGAGGCCGCCGTGGTCGAGGTCGGCCTCGGCGGCCGCTACGACGCCACCAACGTGGCCCGGGGGGCGGTGGCGGTCGTGACCAACGTCGACCTCGACCACACCGAGCTGCTCGGCGGGACGCGGCGCCTCATCGCTGGCGAGAAGGCCGGCATCATCAAGGCCGGCGCCGTGGCCGTGATCGGGGAGAGAACCGATGAGATCGCGGCGGTCTTCGAGGAGGAGGCGGCCGCCGTGGGCGCTGCCGCCGTCTGGCGGCGGGGGCGCGACTTCGGGGCCGACAACGTCCGCCTGGCCGTCGGGGGGCGGGTGGCGGACCTGCGCACCCCTGCCGCCACCTACGAGGAGGTCTTCGTGCCGGCGCGGGGCAGCTACCAGTGCGAGAACGCCGCTGTCGCCCTCGCCGCCGTGCAGGCCTTCGTCGGGGACGTCCTCCCAGCAGAGGTCGTGCGGGAGGGCTTCTCCTCCCTCGTGCTGCCGGGGCGGATGGAGGTGGTCGACCGCCAGCCCCTCGTGGTTCTCGACGGCGCCCACAACCCGGCCGGGGCCGCCGCCGCCGGCGAGGCCCTCGCCGAGGACTTCGCCGGGGCGAGGCGGATCGTCCTCGTGATCGGCTGTCTCCGCAACCGCTCGGCGAAAGAGGTGCTCGAGGGCCTGGCCGACGCCCGCCTGACCCACGTCGTCTGCTGCCGGCCGCCTTCGCCCCGCGCCCAGGACCCCGCCCTCCTGGCGGCGGCTGCCGAGGAGATGGGCTTTGCCGCCAGCGTCGTGGACGACGTCTTGGAGGCGATCGAGGCGGGGCGGCGGCTCGCCGCCGAGGACGACCTCGTGCTCGTCAGCGGCTCGCTCTACGTGGTGGGGGCGGCCCGCTCCCTCTACTCGGCCCGGCGCCGCCGGAGCTGAGGCCCGGCGGGCGGTAGTAGCCTGCCCGCTTCGTGAGAAGGACCCTTGTGATCGCCAAGCCCGACGCCGTCGAACGCCGCCTCGTCGGGGAGATCGTGCGCCGCCTCGAGCAAAAGGGGCTCGTGCTCGTCGCAGGCGAGCTGCGCACGATCGACGCCAAGACGGCGGCCGCCCACTACGCCGAGCACGAGGGGAAGGCCTTCTACGGCGACCTCATCTCTTTCATCACCCGCTCGCCCTCTTTCGTGATGGTGGTCGAAGGTCCAGAGGACACCTGGAGGATCGTCCGCACCCTGATGGGCCCGACCGACCCGGCCGGGGCGCCTCCGGGCACCATCCGGGGCGACTTCGGCACCGTCATGACCGAGAACCTCGTGCACGGCTCGGACGGCCCCGATTCGGCCGCCCGCGAGATCGGTATCTTCTTCCCAGCTCTCTCGTAGCGGTTCCGCGCCCGCGCGGGGCGCGTTGAAATGCTTGCTTTGAATCCCCTAGCCTGATACAGACCCGCTCTGGCGGGATCCTGCAAAGGAGCCTTCCCTCTCATGTCCGAGAACAGCCTCTCGTTTATCGGCCGCGACATGGCCGTCGACCTCGGCACCGCCAACACCCTCGTCTACGTCCGCGGCAAGGGCATCGTGCTCAACGAGCCCTCCGTCGTCGCCATCAACGTGAAAGACGGCCATCCTCTCGCCGTCGGTGCCGAGGCCAAGCGGATGATCGGCCGCACGCCGAGCAACATCCAGGCCATCCGTCCCTTGAAAGACGGGGTGATCGCCGACTTCGAGATCTGCGAGATGATGCTCCGCTACTTCATCCGCCGGGTCCATCCCCGCCGCTTCTCCAAGCCCCGCATGGTCATCTGCGTCCCCTCTGGCATCACCGGGGTCGAGAAGCGGGCCGTGCAGGAGGCGGCCGAGTTCGCCGGCGCCCGCAAGGCCTACATCGTCGAGGAGCCGATGGCGGCCGCCATCGGTGCGGGCCTCCCCATCCACGAGCCCACCGGCAACATGGTGGTCGACGTCGGGGGCGGCACCACCGAGGTGGCCGTCATCTCCCTCGGCGGCATCGTCGTCAGCCAGTCGATCCGCATCGGCGGGGACGAGCTCGACGAGGCGATCATCTCCTTTGTGAAGAAGGAGTACTCGCTCGCCCTCGGGGAGCGAACGGCCGAGGAGATCAAGATCGCCCTCGGCTCTGCCTGCGAGCTCGAGGAGGAGCTGCACGCCGAGATCCGCGGACGCGACCTCGTGACCGGCCTCCCGAAGACGGTCGTCACCACGACCGAGGAGATCCGCAAGGCGATCGAGGAGCCGGTGGCGGCCATCGTCGACGCCGTCAAGGTGACCCTCGACCGCTGCCCGCCCGAGCTGGCAGCCGACATCATGGAGCAGGGCATCGTCCTCACAGGCGGCGGGGCCCTCCTGCACGGCCTCGACGTCCGCCTGCAGGCCGAGACCCACATGCCGATCGTCGTGGCGCCCGACCCGCTCAACTGCGTGGCGCTCGGGAGCGGCATGTGCCTTGAGGAGTTCGAGGCGCTGAAGCAGGTCCTCAGCTCGTCCTCCAACCGCTGAGTCGGGTCGCTTTGGCGACGTCAAGGCGGCAGAACAGCCAGCGGCTCACCCTCCTCATCCTCGTCCTCGCCTCGATAACGGCGATCACGCTCGACTACCGGGGCCCGGCCTCCTCGGCCATCGGCTCGGTCCGCAACAGCGCCCGCGACGCCGTTGCGCCGATCCAGCGGGGGCTCTCTGCCCTCTTCCGGCCCGTCGGCGACTTCTTCGCCGGGGCGGTCAACTACGGCGCCGTGGTGAGCGCCAACGCCCAGCTGCGCAACGAGGTCGGCCAGCTGCGCCGCCAGGCCCTCGAGAACGCCGGGGCCGAGCAGCAGCTGAACGAGCTCTTGTCGGTCCAGCACCTGCCCTTCCTGCAGAACTCCAAGACCGTCGTGGCCGAGGTGGTCTCGAGTTCGAGCTCGAACTTCGCCCTCACCGTCGAGATCGACCGGGGCCGGGCGGACGGGGTCGGTCCGGGCATGCCCGTGGTGAGCGGCGCCGGCCTCATCGGCACGGTGGTGAGCGCCGGCTCGACCACCTCCCTCGTGCGGCTCATCACCGACCCCGACTCCCACATCGGCGTCCGCCTGCCCGACGGCACGATCGCCGTCGCCGACGGCCAGGGGCTCGGCGAGCCCCTCTCGCTCGCCGACATCACCTCGTCGGCCCCGCGGCCGAAGAAGGGACAGCTCGTCGTGACGAGCGGCCTGCAGGGGGCGACCTTCCCGGCCGGCCTGCCGGTGGGTACGGTCTCGGCGGTGAAGACAAGTGGCGGCGCCCTCACGCGCCAGGTGGAGATGGAGCCGGTCGCCTCCTTGAGCAACCTGCAGTACGTCGACGTGATCCAGTGGCTGCCCGCGCCGTGATCGAGCTGTGACCCTTCGCGTCTGGCGCCGCCTCTTCGTCGTCGGCTTCGTCGTCGTCCTGCTGCAGGTCTGCGCCCTGCAGCAGCTCGTCTTCCTCGGTGCCCACCCCGACATCTTCTTGCTCATGGCCGTCTGTGCCGGCCTCGTGGCCGGCCCGCAGCTCGGCGCCCTCGTCGGCTTCGTCGTCGGGCTCGTGGCCGACATCTTCATGCCGACGCCCTATGGGCTTTCGGCCCTCTGCTACGTGCTTGTCGCCTTCGGCGTCGGCCTCGTCCGGCCCCTGCAGGGCGACCGGGCACCCCATCTGTTCCAGGTGGCGACGGGCTTTGTCGGCAGCATCGGCGGCACCCTTCTCTATGAGGTGCTGATGGCCCTCCTCGGCCAGCCTCACCTGCCCCGCGCCGAGCTCGTCGACGTCGTCGTCGTCGTCTCGGTGGCCAACGCCATCCTCGCCGTCCCGGCAGTCTGGGCGCTGCGCTGGATCTTCGCCCTGCCCGGCCGGCGCCTCGGGCGGCAGGTCGCCCCGGCCCACGGACCGCTCAGGTGACGCCGCCCCGCCCGCCCGGCCGCCGGCCCCCAGGTCCGGGCCGCTCCCCCCGCGCCCCCCGCCCGATCGAGCGCTCTCCCGGGCTGGAAGAGGACCAGGAGCACCTCCTCCGCCAGGCTGCCCGCCCGCCGGCGAGCTCGCTCAAGCGCCTCGAGGAAGAAGAAAAGGAGCTCGCCCGGCGGACGACGAGCGTCCATGCCGGCCTGCGCCTCTCGTTCATGGGAGTGGTCATCCTCGGGCTCTTCTCGGCCGTCATCTTCCGCCTCTGGTCCCTGCAGGTGCTCAACTCCTCCCAGGCCCTTAAGAGCGTCACTTCCATCACGACCCGCCCCGTCACGGTCACCCCACCCCGCGGCCTCATCGAGGCCCGCGGCGGCCAGGTGGTCGTCTCGGACAAGGTCGAGCCCGTGGTGACCCTCAACCGGCAGGTGGCGGCAAACGACCCGGCTGTCATCTCTCGGCTCTCTGTGGCTCTCAACATCCCGGTCGCCCAGATCAAGGCGGACCTAGCCAACCAGCAGAACTCGATCTACCAGCCGGTGCCCGTCGAGGTGGGCGTGCCGGCCAGCTCGGTCGTCTACCTGGCCGAGCACCGCTCCCTCTTCCCGGGCGTCAGCGTCTCTGACGTCGCCGAGCGCCAGTACCCCTACAAGAGCCTGGCCGCCCAGACCCTCGGGTACGTGGGCGACATCAACTCCGCTCAGCTGCAGGCGCTGCAGAAACAGGGCTACACGGCCGGCGACGTCATCGGCCAGTCGGGCATCGAGGCCGAGTACGAGAAGTTCCTGCGGGGCCAGCCCGGCGTGCGCAACATCCTCGTCGACGCCGCCGGGGTGCCGGTCGGCACGAAGTCGGTCACACCCGCCAAGCCGGGCGACGAGGTGGTGCTCAACATGGACCTCGCGCTCGAGAAGACGGCTCAGAGCTACCTCGCCCAGGAGCTGAGCACCCTGCAGGCGACCGGTTACCCCGGCGCCACCTCGGGCTCGGTCGTCGTGCTCGACCCGCAGAACGGCGCCGTCCTCGCCATGGTGTCGCTCCCGAGCTACAACCCCCAGTGGTGGGTGGGCGGCATCTCCGAGCAGCATTACCGCTACCTGACCTCGCTGTCGGCCAGCGACCCCCTCTTGAACCGGGCCATCCAGGGCGAGTACACCCCGGGCTCGACCTTCAAGATCGCCACCGCCACGGCCGCCCTTCGCACCGGGCTCATCACGCCCTACACCTACATAAACGACCCGGGCTCGTTCACGATCCCGAACTGCACCGGCAATTGCACCTTCATCGACGCCGAGAGCGGCGGCTGCTACTGCAACGTCACCAAGGCCATCGCCATCTCCGACGACGTCTTCTTCTACACGATGGGCTTCGACTTCTTCGTGAACCAGCGCCGGTACGGTCCCGACCCGATCCAGAAGGCCGCCGCCCAGTACGGCTTCGGCCGGCAACCCGGCATCGACCTGCCGCCCGGCTCGGCCAACACCGGCCAGGTGGACTCTCCCCAGCTCCGCCAGTACCTGCACCGGCTCGCCCCGAAGGCCTACCCCTACACCTACTACGGCCCGGGCGACGCCCTCGAGACGGCCTTCGGGCAGGGCGAGACACTCGTGAGCCCGATCCAGCTGGCCGAGGCCTACTCCACCTTCGCCAACGGCGGCACCCGCTACGCCCCCCGCCTGGCGGCCGAGATCATCTCGCCTAGCGGCAAGGTCGTGAAGCGGATCAAGCCGAAGGTGCTCGGCCATGTGCCGCTCTCACCCGCCGACCACGCCGCCATGCTGCAAGGCTTCGAGGACGAGGTGCTCACCCCCGGCGGCACCGCCTACCAGGACTTCGTCAGCCTGCACTACCCCTACGCCCAGATGCCGATCGCCGGCAAGACCGGCACCTCCAACGTCAGCGCCACCAACCCGAACTTGACCGACTCGCTCTACGTCGCCTTCGGCCCGGTGTCGCACCCGACCTACTGCATCGCGGCTGTCATCCCGCGGGCCGGTTACGGCGCCGGGGCCGCCGCTCCCGTCGTCTTCCACATCTTCGAGTGGCTCATCCACCACCCGCTTCCGAAGCTGCGGCCCTCGGCTCCGCAGGGGGCCGGCTGACCTTCACGGTCCCGGGCCGCCCCCCCGGTAAGCTGTCGGCTGAGATGACGACCGCCCGATTCGCGCCGAGCTGGCTCCGGTCAGCACCCGCTGTGGCCGTCTGCTCCGTCCTTTGTGTCCTCATCGGCCCGAGCGCCCTCGGGATCGTGATCGGCGAGGAGAGCGAGGACACACCGCTCCGCCTGGAACGTGACGACTCGACCGGTCGCGCCGCGGCACCTCGGTGCGCAGCCCCGGGGGCCGAGCCGTCGTCGGCGCGCCCTCGACGCGCGCCCGCGAGAAGGGATCTTCCTCATGTCCGACCCAAGCACCGAGCGGGAGGTGCAGAACGCACCTGCCGCGCCCGGCGCCTCTGCCGACGGTCAGCCGCCCCGCCCGGCGGCCGACGGCTCTTCCTCGAGCGGCCTGGCGGCTCCAGCTGAGCAAGCCCGGCCGCGGCCCCGCCGCCCCCAGATAGGAGACACCCGCCCGGCCCCGCCGGAGCAGGGGACCGCCCCCTCTGAGCCCGCTGCCCGCTCGGGCGAGAGCCCCGCTGGGGGAGAGGGGCGACGGGGACAGTCCGGCTCCTCGTCTGCCCGCCGTCGTCGGGGCGGCCGGGGAAGGCGTCGTCCGAGCAGCTCGGCCCAGAACAGCCCCGCCGAGGGCGCCGAGAAGGAGGGCAGCGGCAAGCCCGCGCGGCCCGCCGCCTTGGCAGAGACCGGTGGCGCCGAGGCGGCCGAGGCGGTGCCAGCCGAGGCCCAGCCCGCACCCGCCCGCCGAAGCGAGCGGCCACCCCGCCCCCGCCGCGGGCGCGAGAGGGCCGGGCGGACGACCGGTCGCTACCTCATGTGCGTCCATGTCGAGCCGGAGGCGACCCAGATCGCCGTGCTCGAGGGGCGAGCC
>JAJYQK010000117.1 GCA_021794645.1 Actinomycetes bacterium | reverse complement strand
ATCTTCGTACCGGCCGACCTTGTGCAAGAACTCGGCGAGGTCGAGACAGAGCCGTGCCTGCCAGTAGGGGTAGCCGAGGGCCGCAAAGCCCCGCTCTGCCTCGGCGAGGGACTCCGCCACCCCCTCGGACCTTCCGGCGGCCGCCGCCAGCAGCGCTCTCGCCCGCTGCAGCTGCAGCTTCACCGAGGCTGGGATGACCCCGGGGGGCCGGTCGCCTATCTCACTTAGAAGCGGCTCTATCTGCTCGGGGCTGCCGAGGGCGAGCGCCGCCTCGACGGCTATCGGAACGGCCTCTCGCACGCCCTCCCCGGAGTGATTGCCCTGCGCCCTGGCGACCTCTTTGTACTGCTCGATCGAGTCGAGGGCCCCGGCGTTGTCCCCGCTCGCCAGTCGCACGAGAGCCTCGGCCCAGAGGTAATGGCTCTTCAGCTGGAGCTCGGGCGATCTCTTCATCTCGGCCGCCGCCAGGAGCGTCTCGTTCGCCTGGTCGACCTCACCCCGCAGTGCCTGCAGGACGGCCTTTCGCACATAGACCGAGGTGCCGAAGCGGGCGGTCGGCGCTGCCAGCGTGATCTCATCAACCAGGGCCTGTGCCTCTGTCATCCGCCCCCGCACCGTGAGGACGGCAAGGAGGCTGTCCGCCGAGGCGGCCTCTGCCAACCGTGAGCCTCGCCGACGAGCTATGGCGAGGGCCTTCACCAGGTGGTCCTCGGCGTCGGGCAGATCATGACCGGCGTAGAACCAGCCGAGGTTGTTCTCGGTGATCGCCTCGAGCTTGCTCCCCTCCTTGGCCGCCGCCACGCTCGCCTCGAGATAGAGCCGGCTCTCGGTGAGGCGACCTCTAGCCCCGTGGACCATCGAGGCAATGTTGAGACAGAGGGCGAGAAGATCGTCGAGCTCGTAGTGCTGGGCGATGAGAAGCGCCGTGTCGAGGGCCGTCTCTGCTTCGTCGTAGCGGCCTATGAAGGCCGAGGCGATAGCGAGATAGGCGTGCAGGCTCGCTCGGTCGGCCGGCGGTACCTCGACCTCTTCGATCGAGGCGATGGCAGCCTGCAGGATCTCGATGGCCTCGGCCGGCCGGCCCGAGAAGTAGACGCCGATGCCGAGAGCCAGCTCGGCCGAAGCGGCCCCGGCGCGGTCTTCGAGCGACTCGAAGATCTGTCGGGCCCGCCTGGCATGGGCGATCGTCTTCTCGTGGTCCTCGGTCTCGTTTGCCATCAGGGCGGCCTTCACGACATAGCGGCCCCTCGCCTGCTCGTCGGCTGCCAGCTCGGCAGCTCGCAGGTAGGCCGCCTCCGCCTGCTCGTTGGCCCCGACGTCCTCGGCCCGCTCACCGGCCGCCACCGCCGCCCGCTCGGCCTCGGCACGGATCTGTTCTGCGTCGGGGTCATGTCCGGCCGCCCGGTAGGCGTCGTGCAGGTGGGCGGCGATCACCTCGGCCATCTCGTTTCCCTCACCTGAAAAGGCGGCCTGCAGGTGTCGGGCCGTGCGCAGGTGGCGGGCCTTTCGCTCCGGACCGGTCAGCATCTCGTAGGCGACCTGGCGGATGAGGGACTGGGTGAAGGCGTACTGGCCTCGATCGGGCGAGAGCTTGTCGGCTCGTACCGTCAGCACCTCCCGGCGCACGAGCATGGGCAAAAGAGCCTCGAGTTCGACGAGCTCGAGGTCGGTGACCGCTTGGACCGCATGGAGGGGGAAGCTGTCGCCGAGGACGGCGCACTCTTTCACGAGCTGGCGCTCTTTCGGCCCGAGGGTGTCGAGGCGAGAGGAGATGAGAGCCGTCAGCTCCGGGGGGACGTCGAGAGCACCGAGCTCGCCTGCCATGTACAAGCCGTCGTCCCGCCGGTCGATCACGCCCCGGTCGATAAGGGCCCGCACGGTCTCGACCGCATAGAGAGGGACGCCTTCGGCCCGCTCGATGATGCGAGCGCGCGCCTCGTGCGGCAGGTTGGAGACGAGGCCGTCCAAGAGCTCGCCCACCACCTCGTCGGGCAGCGGGTCGAGCGAGAGGTTGGTGGTGTTGCGCCGCGAGAGCATCGGGCCGGCCTTCTCTATCCCCTCCGGCCGCGTGAGCACGAGGAGGAAGATGGGGTGGTCGGCCGACCAGTCGAGCAGCTGGTCGAGGAACTCGATGAGACCCGGGTCGGCCCACTGCAGGTCCTCTACGACCATCACGACCGGCAGGTGTTCCGAGAGGCGCTCGAAAAAGAGGCGCCAGCCGGCGAAGAGCTCCTGGCGCATGAGGCTCTTGTCGCTCGGGATGCCGAGCAGCTGGGCGAGGCGGGGGGCGATGAACTCCCGGTCCGCCTGCGAGGGGATCCAGCGCTCGAGCCCGGCCCTCAGCCGCTCGGCCGCCACCTCGGGCGTGTCCTGCTCGCCGATCTGGAGGCGGGCTCGCACCATCTCGGACAAGGCCCAGTAGCTGACGCCGTCGCCGTAGGAGAGGCAGCGGCCGTCGTGCCACAAGAGCTCCTGGGCGATGCCGTCGACGTACTTGAACAGCTCCCAGCCGAGGCGGCTCTTGCCGATGCCGGCCACGCCCGAGACGAGGGCGAGACGGGCCGAGGAGCGCTCGAGGGTGGCATGCAGGAGCTCTTTCAAGAGCCGCAGCTCGTGCTCTCGTCCGGTGAAGGGGGCCTCGAGGATGCCGCTTCGCTGTGAGCCGGCAACGGCTGCCTCGACCCTGAGGGCCTGGAAGAGGCGGACCGGCTCGGCCTTCCCCTTCAGCTCGTGTGCGCCGGCGTCGGCATAGGCGATGGCGGCCGAGGTGGCTGTCCTCGTCGTCTCGTCGACATAGCAGGACGAGGGCGGCGCGACCGATTGGATTCGAGCTGCTGTGTTCACTCGGTCGCCGATGACGAGTCCCTCTGCGTCGCTGGCGGCCGTGGCCGCCCGGCCGGTGACGATGCCCACCCGCCCCTCGAGGGCGAGGCCGGCCTCCCGGCCGTACTGGGAGATGCCGTCGATCAGATCGAGCCCTGCCCGCACCGCCCGCTCGGCGTCGTCCTCGTTGGCGACCGGGGCGCCCCAGACGGCCATCACGGCGTCCCCGATGAACTTCTCGACGACGCCGCCATAGCGGCCTATCACCGCCCGGGCCACCTCGAAGTAGCCCGAGAGGAACTCGCGCATCTCGGCCGGGTCGCGGGACTCAGAAAGGGGAGTGAAGCCGACCAGGTCGCAAAAGAGGACAGAGACGTGTCGCAGCTCCTGGGGCCGGACGAGCTGGCCGGCTGGCGCGGCGCCGTCTCCCGTCGAGGAGACGGGGGCTGCGGGCCACTCCGAGCCTGTCGTCGACTCGAGCGGCTGGCCGCAGTCGGCACAAAAGCGGCTGCCGGCGATGGTCGTTGCGCCACAGGAGGGACAGTGGCCACCGAGCGGTGCGCCGCAGTCCTTGCAGAACCTCTTTCCCTCCGGGGTCTCGCCGCCACAGCTCGCACAGATCATCTCGCCCTCCCCTTGCATGAGGCTAGATCCTCAGGGGCGGCGGTGACGTGGGCGGGCGGCGTGGTGGCTAGAAGAAGTGCTCCAGCTTCCAGAAGAAGCCGGGTGGCGGGAGGGGCTTGGCCCGCGCCACCGCAGTGGCAGGAGGGAAGGCCGGCACGAGCCCGCTCACGCGGGCGCTCTCTCCCCGGACCGTGTCCCTGGTGTCGAGCTTGAAGGAGATCGCCGTCTTCTCGCCCGGAAGCGACCAGACCTGCAGCGGTCGCCTGAGCGAGAGGAAGGCGGTCTGGCCCGCTCTCGAGAGGCGGGCGACGACCGTCCCGGCCGGCAGGGCGGTCCGCAGGCCGAGACGGGCGAAGTAGCCGTCGACGAGGGACTGGGCCGCGCTGAGGGCGCCGCCGACCACGCCCGGCCCGTGCTGCTCGAGGACGTCGCCGACGATCGAGACCTCGTGTCCTCCCACCTTGCGGCGCACCGAGAACAAGAGGGCCTGGCCGGCCTGCGGGGTCGATCCGGTCTTTATGCCGTCGAAGCCGCCCGAGCCGAGAAGGCCGTTGTAGTTGGTGAACTTGATCGGGGCGGCCCCGGGGACGCCGTTCGGGAGCCGGACGGTGTAGGTGTCGACGATCTTGGCAAAGGTCGGGTTCTTCATCGCCAGCAGCCCGAGCTTTATGAGGTCGGTCGAGTTGGAGCGGCTGCCGGGGCTGTACCCGCTGGCGTCCGCGAAGTGGGTGTGAGTGAGGCCGAGGCGCTTGGCGGTCGAGTTCATCTCGGCGATGAAGGCCTGCTGGGTGGGGCCGATGTAGGCGGCGAGGAAGTCGGCGATGTTGTCGGCCGAGGGTATGAGGAGGGCCTCGAGGGCCTGGCGCTCGCTCAGCACCTCGCCCTGGTAGACGCCGATGATGGACTGGCCTTCGGCCTCCCGCAGCGCCATCGAGGCGAAGTCCGAGGCCGTCACGGTCATGTTGAAGCCCGACTGGCCACTTTTGAGCGGGTGCTTTTGCAGCACCAGGTAGGCGGTCATGACCTTGGCGATCGAGCCGATCGGGACGGCGCGGTCGGGGCCATGGGTGCCGATCAGCTGGCCCGTGCCCGAGGCGAGGGCAGACTCCCCGGTGGCCGGCCAGGGCGGCGGCAGCGTCTTGCCGGCGGCGTCCACCTCGACAGAGACCACCCGGCTCACCTTGAGCGGAGGAGTCGGCTCGAGGAAGGTCCCGACGAGGACGCTTAGGGCGAAAAGGACCACAAGGAGGGGGAATGCCACTCCGGCGAGGCGGCTGATGCGGCGC
>JAJYQK010000105.1 GCA_021794645.1 Actinomycetes bacterium | reverse complement strand
CACCGTCGCCCTCGAGGGCGCTCAGCCCGCCCTCGACTTCGGTGTGGTGGCGATGGGCCGCTTCGGCGGCGAGGAGCTCGCCTACGGGAGTGATCTCGACCTGCTCTTCATCTACGAGGGAGAGGGCGAGAAGGCCGCCCGGGAGGCAGCCCGGGTGGCCGACGAGGTGGTCGTGGCCCTCAACGGCAGGACGCCGGCCGAGCGCATCTGGACCGTCGACACCTCTCTTCGCCCCGAGGGCCGCCAGGGCCCCCTCGCCCGCTCGCTCTCGGCCCACCGGGCCTACCACGGACGCTGGATATCGGCCTGGGAGCGCCAGGCCCTGCTGCGGGCCCGCCCGGTCGCCGGCGACCCGGACCTGCTGGCCGCCTTCACCGACCTCGTCGAGGAGAGCCTCTTCGACCACCCCCTGACCGAGGAGGACCTCCGCCAGATCCGGCGCCTCAAGGCGAGGACCGAGCGGGAGCGGATCCCGGCGGGCGAGGACCCGCAGTTCCACCTGAAGCTCGGACGGGGCTCGCTCGCCGATGTCGAGTGGACGGTGCAGCTGCTGCAGCTCACCTCGGGGACGCCGGCCCGTGCGACCGGGACCGCCATCGAGCGGCTCCGCCAGGCCGGCCTCCTCTCCGAGGGGGAGGCGAAGAGCCTCGGCGAGGCCTACTTCTTCTTGAACCTCACCCGGGGGCGCTGGCACCTCGTCGGCAACTACCTGGCGGGCGGAGGCGGCCTCGTCAACCCGGCCGGCTCGGACTCCCTCCCCCACTCGCCCCAGGCCCTCTGGCGGCTGGCCCGCTCGCTCGGCACATCGCCCACCGAGCTGCGCGAGCGCTACCGCCGGCTCACCCGCCGGGCCCGCCAGGTGGTCGAGAGGCGTTTCTACGGCCTCTGAGGGGGAATGGTGATGCCGTGCCCCGACTGCGCCGCTCCGACCCGAGCGGGCCGGGGTTGAGAAGGCGGCGCCGGGGCCGGGGCTTCTCCTACACGAACGCCGACGGCTCGCCCGTCGTTGACCACGAGACCCTCGAGCGCATCTCCTCGCTCGCCATCCCGCCGGCCTGGAAGGAGGTCTGGATCTGCCCCGACCCGAACGGGCACATCCAGGCGACGGGGACCGACGCGGCGGGGCGGCGCCAGTACCGCTACCACGAGGCCTGGCGGCGGCGGCGGGACATCGAGAAGTTCGAGAAGATGGTCCGCTTCGGCCAGCGCCTCCCGGCCCTGCGCCGCCAGCTGGCCGCCGACCTCGCCCTTGCGGGCTACCCCCGCCAGAAGGTGCTGGCGGCTGCCGTCCGGCTGCTCGACGTCGGCTACTTCCGCATCGGCGGCGAGGCCTACGCCGAGGAGAACGAGACGTTCGGGCTGGCGACGATGGAGCGCGGCCATGTCCGGGTGAGCGGGGAGGAGATGCACTTCGACTACCCGGCCAAGGGGTCGATCCGCCGCCGCGTCACGGTGAGAGACGGCGAGGTGGCCCGCCTCCTCTACGGCCTCGAGCGGCGCCGGGGCGGCGGGGAGGACCTGCTCTGCTGGAAGGAGAAGGGTCGCTGGCACGACGTCACCGCCGAGGACGTCAACGGCTACATAAAAGAGCACATCGGAGAGGAGTTCTCCGCCAAGGACTTCCGCACCTGGTCGGCCACGGTGCTGGCCGCCGTCGCCCTCGCCCTCGCCTCGCCCGGGCGCTCCGAGACGGCCGGGCGCCGCCTCGTCACGGCGGTCTGCAAGGAGGTCTCCTGCAAGCTCGGCAACACCCCGGCGGTCTGTCGCGCCTCTTACATCGACCCCCGGGTCTTCGACCGCCACCGCGCCGGCGAGTCGATCGCGGCAGCTGTCGCCGGCCTCGCCCGGCAGGAGAAAGAGCTCGGGCCAAAGTCCCGCTCCAAGGTCGACGCCGCCGTCGTCGCCCTCCTCGAGGAGGAGGGGGCTCAGCTGCTCGAGGGGCCCTCCGCCAGCCCGAGGCGGCGGAGGTCGCCCGGCTCGTCCAGGTCCTCGAGCTCACGGGCCAGGTCGAGGCTGCCGAGGTCCTCGGGCGAGAGGGCGAGGAAGCTCGACGCCCCGAAGAAGGCCGCCTGAGCCCGCCGCTCGCCCGCCGCCACCAGCTCGGCGGCGAGCGCCAGGCTGCCCGGCGACCAGCGGGCGCAGAGAGGCTGCAGGCGACCCCCGACGAGGGGGACGACCGAGACGGCGGCGTCGGCGGGATGGGCGGCGAGAGCCGCCAGCAAGGCGCCGCTCACGAAGGGGAGGTCGGTGGCGAGCACAAGCGCCGGCCCGGCGTGGCCGACGGAGGAAAGGGCGGCGGCTCCGGCCGCCACGGCCCCGAGCGGGCCCTGCCGGGGGCTGTCGGAGAGCGCCGGCAGACCCGAGCGACCCCCGCCCACCTCGAGCACCGGGGAGCAGCAGGCCGTAAGGAGGCGGCCGAGGTGGCGGGCGAGCGGCTCGCCGCCCGGGCCGAGGCGAAGGGTCGCCTTCTCCCGCCCCATCCGTCTGCTGGCGCCGCCGGTGAGGAGGAGGCCGGCCACCTGGTCGGCCACGGTCAGCCGGCGAGCGCCTCGGCCAGCTCGCTCGCCCGCTTTCTCGCCTCGGCCGGGGCGAGGCCGGCCCTGGCGGCCAGCCAGCACGAGACGGGCGCAGCCGTTCGCTCCGAGGCGTGGGCGGCGACGCCCGCCAGGGCGAGGAGGTCGTTCAGCTCCTCCGCGCTCGGCGGATCGACCCCGAGGGCCGCCGCGTACCGCTCGAGCCATTCATCCGTCGTAGTCACCCTGGCGAAGGTACCGGCGAGAGCCGCTCCCCTGCCCCGCAGAGGCACAGAAGAGGGGGGCGGCACACTTACAATGACGGCCCATGGAGGCAAGTAGGGAGCTAGCTCCTCCGCGTCCCGAGGGGCTGCCCGCCGGGGGCTCACCTGCCCCTGTTTCCTCCCCTCCGCCCACCTCTCTCGGCTGGCGCTACCCGACGGTGGTCTACCTCGGCACGCGGGCGGTCCTGCTGGCGCTCGCCGTCGCCTGCCACTTCGCCTTCTCCGGCCTCGCCCACGGCGAGACCTTGAGCGGCGAGTTCTCCAACTGGGATGGCTGGTGGTACGTCCACCTGGCCACCTACGGCTATCCGGCCTACGTCTCGCACGCCCAGACGACGCTCGGCTTCTTCCCGCTCTACTCGATGGTGATGTGGCTCGTCGCCCACGCCCTCCACTCGAGCTACGTGGTGGCCGGCCTCCTCATCTCCGGCATCGGCGGGCTCGTCTCCGCCCTCTTGGTCGAGCGGCTCGTGGCCCAGTGGTGGGGCCCGGAGGTGGCGCGCAAGGCGGTCCTCCTCTTTTGCATCTTCCCCGGCTCGGTCGTCTTCTCGATGGACTACTCAGAGGGCCTCCTCATCCCACTTCTCGCCGGCTGCCTCTACGCCCTGAGCCGCAAGCGCTACCTCCTCGCCGGCCTCCTCGCCGGCCTGGCGACCGGGGTGGGGCCGGACGCCCTCGCCATCGTGCCCACCTGCGCCGCCCCCGCCGTGGTGGCGATAAGGCACCACGGCTGGCGGGACCGCCGGACGCTCAAGAGCCTCGTCGCCCCCCTCCTCTCGCCGCTCGGGGCGATCGGCTTCGCCGCCTTCCTCTGGGACTGGACCGGCTCTCCCTTCGCCAACCTCATCGCCCAGAAGGACGGCTGGCACGAGTCGACCAACCCGCTGGCGGTCCCGATCCAGGCCGGCGTCTTGCTGAAGGAGATCGGCTTCGGCCTCCACTTCTCCCACATCAACGTCAACGTCCCGGTCGCCCTCGTCGGCTCGGTCTTCCTCGCCTTCGGCCTCTTCTGGCTCTGGAAGGACCGCGCCAGCCTGCCGATCGAGGTGATCGTCTTCACCGCCGCCATGTCGTTCCTCATGGTGACCTCACTGCACGTGCCGCCCAACCCGCGCCTTTTGATCACCGCCTTCCCGGTCGTGGCCGTCTACGCCAAGCGCTTCGTCGGGCGGTGGTGGCGCTGGAACCTCTGGCTCAACTGGATCTGTCTCATCGGGCTGAGCGCCATCACCTACATGGGCCGCCTCCTCCGGCCCTAGGGCGGGCGCCCCCGCTAGCGGGGGGAGACGAAGGCGTCGAGGGCAGCCTTGTTGCTCCCCAGGTGGGAGCCGAAAAGGCCGACGTTTATCTGGCTGGCATAGCCGAAGTGGGCCCAGACCTGCTGGGAGTAAGAGAGGCTGAGCAAGCCGAGCATGTTCCGGTAACGGTCGTAGTGCACGGCGGTGCGGGCCGTCTCCTGCACCCCGCCTATGTGGGAGGAGACCACCCAGAGCCGAGGGCAGCTGCTGGCCACGGCATTGACCTCGGCCGGGGTGAGGGCCTTGTAGACCTCGACGAAGGGCTCATAGCGGGCGAAGGTCAGTCTCGGCAGGACCGGGGTGGGCACGGCAGCCGGGATGCCGTCACCAGAGCGCAGGTAGTAGTCGAAGGCCATCCGGCCGTCGGAGGGGTAAAAGGCGATGCAGTCACCCGGCAGCGCCCGCTCGAGCACGTAACGGGCGGCAGCCCGCCAGTTCTCCGGCGAGACGCCGTAGGTCGGCAGCACCTGCAGGCCGCGGAGCACGACGAGGAGGCCGACGAGGGCCGGCGCCCCGAAGCGCAAGAGCCCCTCTTTGGGAAGCTCGATGCGTGAGATGCCCCAGGCGAGCACGAGGGCGAGCGCGGGCGCCGAGATGAGCAGGTAGCGGGACTCGAAGACCGACTGGCCGACGAGGGACTCGAGGAAGTCGAGCAGGCTCGGCACGAGCAGCCAGCCGGCGAAAAGGGCGCCGAGGAAGTACTCGGGCGAGCCGGCCCGCTCCCGCGGGTGAGCTCTCGTCCAGCCCCAGCAGCGATAGGCGATCAAGCCGCAGAAGATCACCGTGATGGCGAGGAGGGGCAGGCTCGAGGCGGTGAGGGCGAAGTTCGGGGAGAGGGCCGAGGAGGTGAGGGCCTCGAAGAGGGCGCCGGCAGTGCCGAAGTTGGGACGGGGCACCCAGAAGAGCTGGCCGGCGCCTCTTTGGTGGGCGAGGACGACGATCGGCAGCACGGCGACGGCGACCGCCGCCAGCGAGACGATGACCGTCCGAACCCGGCGACGCCAGAAGTAGAGCGCCAGCAGCTGGGCCGGGACCACGAGGAGGGCGATGAAAGACATGTAGCTCGCCAGCACGAGAGAGCCGGCATAGAGCACGACCGCCCACCAGGGCGGCCGGCCGGGCCGCCGGGACGACTCCCCCATGACGAGGGCGAGGAAGCCGGCATAGGAGGTGGCGACGAAGGCGAAGAGGAACGAGTAGGCGCGGGCGTTCTGGCCCCAGTAGACGAGGGGGACCGAGACGGCTGCCAGCAGGCCGGCGTAGAGCCCGACGCGGTTCCCGAAGAGGCGGCGCCCGATGAGAGAGACGGTCGCCACCGTCAGCCCGGTGGCGAGCACAGAGGGGAGCCGGAGCACGAGGACGCTCTTTCCGAACCAGCCCATGAGGACGTGGAGGAGGGCGTAGTAGACGAGCATGTTCCCGCCGTCGTGGGCCATGCCGGCCCACAGGGCGCGCCCGCTCTGGCTGGCTATGGCGATGGTGGCCGACTCGTCGAGCCAGATGCTCCTCGTGGTCAGCTGGTAGGAGGTGAGGAGGACGGCGACGAGAGTCGGCAGGCCGATGCTGGCAGCGGCCGCCAGCAGGGAGCGTCGGGCTGCCGGGGCAGTGGCTCTGTCCCTCGTGGCCGCCCTGGTGAGGACCGAGCTCGTCAGCACGGCACCCCCGAACGGGCGCGCTCGTCTGGCGCCACCGGCCGGGCGCGGGTCAGCTTCTCCAACTCAGCGCCCAGCTTCGAGATCGTTCACCTTCCCGGTCGGCTAATCGTGCATGTGAGGGCCACTACATCTTGCCCGCCGGGCGGCCGGCGCAGGGCTCGGGCACGGCGAGAGACAATCATCGCCGAATTACCCCGTTTCGGCGCGGAGCCGCACTCCTCAGGCTGGGGGGAGGGTCCGCCAATAGATGAGGGCGTCCTCGCCCTCGACCGCCCGGGGGAGGCGACCGACCACCTCGAAGCCGAGCTCCTCATAGAGGCGCCGGGCCGGGTTCGAGGCGAAGACGAGGTTGAACTGCAAGGCGTCGAAGCCGAGGGCCGGCGCCCGCCGGATCGAGTCGGTGACGAGGAGCCGCCCGATGCCCCGACCCCTCTCGGCCGCCACGACGAAGTAGCCGGCGTTGGCGATGTGGGCTGCCCGGCCGACGAAGTTCGGCTTCAGGTAGTAGGCGCCGATGAGCTGCCCGGCCTCCCGGGCCAGCACGACGGCCGCGCTGTGGGCGAGCCAGTAGTCGGCGAACTCCCCCCAGCCAAGCGGCGGGGTGTGAGGAAAGCCGTCGCCGTCTGCGACTATGCGGGCGTAGGCGGAGAAGAGCTCTTGCTCCTCGCCCTCTTGCAGGAGCTCGAGCGTCGCCTCGCCCGGCGCCGACGGGCCCTCGCCGCTCATCTCAGTCGGTGCGGCCCGGTAGCCGAGGAGCTGGTCCAGAAGAGATCGAGGGGGCCAGCAAGAGGCGCTCGGCCGGATCAGCGAGCGGCGGTCGGCACCGCCAGCTCTGACCAGATGCTCTTTCCGCCCTCATGGCGCTCGATCCCCCACTGGCGCGAGAGCTGGGCGACGATGCCGAGGCCGTGGTGCTCGTCGACGTCTGGGTCGCGCTCGTCCGAGAAGGCCGTCTGGTCCGTCACAGCCACCCTGATCCCGTCGCCCTGACGGGCGAGCATGACCGAGAAGGAGGAGCCGGCATGGACGACGGCGTTGGTCGAGAGCTCGCTCGCGACGAGGACGGCGTCGTCGACTGGAGCCACGTGCCAGCGGGCGAGCACCTCCCTCGCGAAGGCCCGCACCTTGGCCGGGGCGCTCGCCTCAGGTGAGAAGTAGCTGCTGGCGGCCTGGGTGATCCGTCCTGGGGCGCGCTCCCCCGCCGGGGCGGCGAGCAGGGAGGCGTGCAGCCCGAGCATCTTCTCGAAGCTGCTGAGCGGTCGCCCGACACCGTCGCTCGGGGGCATGTAGCCGGTGAGGAGGCTGAAGCCCCTCGTCGCGGCCAGCTCGGCAAAGAGGCTCTCCAGCTCGGCGACGGCGGAGAACTCCTCTTTCTCCCACAAGAGCCCCGACAGCTCGGAGTAGACGTGGAGGGGGGCGCCGGGCGTCGCCACCTCGTCCAGCACGGGGTTGATGACATCTGGGAAGCGGTCGTGAGCGAGCCTGTCCTCGACGAGCAGCTCGCCCAGGGTCTCCTCGGCCGACGAGAAGAGGATCCGGCCGCCACCCTTGTCGGCCAGCTCGGCGCTGTCGATCGACTCTTGCAAGGCTGCCTCGTGCTGGCGCGTCACGAAGGCGACCCCGGCCCCGCCCCGCAGGGCGGCGCCGACGAGGTGGCTGACGACGTCGACCATGAAGTCACTCTCCTCGGCGTAGAAGAGGTGGTCGCGCCGCTGCTGTCCCCTGTCACTGAGAGCAAACGCTGGCAATCGGAAATCTTCCCTCGGTCTCCTGCTACTCCTGGTGACAGATACCCAGCTTGCACAGGAGATATGCCTGTGTAGCGCCCCTTACCCATTGGGCCGGGCCCTCTAAGGGGGAGCGGGACGAGGACCTTCTCCCCTACCGGTTCTCCCCGGGCCGTCCCATCCTTGGGACAGGCCGGGCGCTCAGATGGGAGAGCGCCCTCGAGGAGGCGAAGCGAGATGAGAGGCAAGGAGAAGGAGGCGACGACGATCCTCGTCGGCGTCGACGGGTCCGAGGGCTCCAAGGCCGCTTTGGCGTGGGCAGCCCAACAGGCGAGGAGGACCGGCAGCCGCCTGAAGGTGGTCTGGGTCTTCGAGCTGCCCCATTCCTATGGCTGGCCGGTCGCCTGGTCGGTGGGCGACCTCATGACCGATACCGAGAAGGCGCTCGCAGAGCTGATCGCGGAGGTCCTCGGGCATGAAGCGGGCTGCGAGCTCGAGGCTTTGGTGCTGGAGGGCCACCCGGCCCGCCTCCTCGAGGACCTGTCGAAAGAAGCCGCCCTCGTAGTCGTCGGCAGCCGGAGCCACGGCGGCTTGCATGGCATGCTGCTCGGCTCGGTCAGCTCTCAGCTCGCCCATCACTGCCAGAGCAACCTCGTCATAATCCGCCCCCGGCCCAAGGCGGTGAGAGCGGCGTGACGGCCGCGAGGCGGCCAGACCTGTCGCTCTCCCGAGAGGTGGACTGCCCGGCCGCCGAGCTGGAGGAGGAGATACGGCTCGGGCCGAACCGGCTCTGGCACCTCGCCTTCGACTCACAAGAGCAGGAAGGCACGACCTTGCCCCTGTTCAGCCGGGGCGAGGTGGAGGTCGGCCACTACGGCGCCGTCTTCGACTTCTCGAGCGTCACCGAGACGACGCCGGCCGGCACAGCCCTGCGGGTCAGCTGGCGGCCGACCCGCCACCGCCATCTCATCCCCTCCGGTGAGGGGGAGCTCGCCGTCCGCCCGGGCAGCTCGGCCTCGACGAGCGAGCTCTCGCTCGTGGCCCGCTACCGGCCGCCCGGCGGACCCCTCGGGCTGCTCGCCGACCGGCTGGCGGGCCGCCGCATCTCCCAGCTGGCCGCCTCGTCTTTCCTCGAGCGGATCAAGGCGGTGGCAGAGCAGATGGCCGCCCAGCGAGCAAAGGGATCGGGCGATGCCCTTTGAGCAGGTGCTCGTCGCCGTCGACGGCAGCCAGCAGTCGCACCGGGCGGTGCTGGCCGCTCGAGAGCTCACCGCCCTCTCGAAGGGAAGCATCGTCCTCCTTCACGTCGAGGAGGCGCTCGGCCTGCCGGGCGAGGGCGGCGGGCCGGGCGAGTGCGGCCTCGAGCAGCCGGGCGAGGCCGGGCGGCTGATAGCGAGGGAGTCCGAGGCGGCGAGGGAGTTCGGCGGCCCGGTGAGGGGGGAGGTCGTGAAGGGCCTCGCCAGCGAGATCGCCACTGTCATAGTCGAGCGGGCCGAGGCAGAGCAGGCCGACCTGATAGTGATGGGCTCGCGGGGCCTCTCGGCCTTGAGCGCCCTCGTCGTCGGGTCGAACGCCTACAAGGTGCTCCACCTCTCGAACTGCCCGGTGCTCGTCGTCCACTGAGGCGGACCGGTCGGCTCAGCCCCGTCCTGGCGCCGGCAGCGGCCGCAGCTCGCGACGTTCGAAGAGCGGCCGGGAGACCTGCCTGGAGAGGCGGGCCCGGGCGTCGACCGCCACCGGGCCGGCCGGACCGGCCAGGATCGGGTTGAGGTCCATCTCGGCCACCTCGGGCAGATCTTCGGCCAGGAGGGCGAGCCGGCAGAGGAACTCGGCCAATGCCTCGAGGTCGGCGGCGGGGGCACCCCGATATCCCTCGAGCAGCGGCGAGAGGCGGAGCGAGCCGACGAGCTCTCTCGCCTCCCTCATCGAGAGCGGGACGAGGGAGAGGACATGGTCGCCGAGGAGCTCGGTGGCGACGCCCCCCATGCCGAAGAGCAGCACCGGGCCGAAGCTGGCATCCTGCACCAGCCCGGCGATCACCTCGACGCCCGCAGGGGCCATCGGCTGGACGACGACGGCAGCCTCTGGCCCGAAGCGGGCGAGGAGCCGGGCAGCTTCTTGTCTCACCGCCTCGACGCTGGCGAGGTCGAGGGCCACTCCGCCCACGTCGCTCTTGTGCAGCACCGAGGGGGCGTCCACCTTGACAGCGACCGGCAGGCCGAGGCGCAAGGAGGCAGCCGCCGCCTCCTCGGCAGTGGTGGCGTGCACCGTCTCTACGTGGTCGATGCCGTAGCACGAGAGGAGCTCGCTCAAGCTGACCGGGTCCATCCAGGCACCCTCCCCCTTGGCGGCGAGGGTGCTCTCGACAAGGAGGCGGCCCCGCCCCCGGTCGGCTCCGAGCAGGCGATGGGCCGGGGGCTCGCCCCTCTCCCGCCAGAGGGCGTAGGGCACGACCTTGCCGAAAACGCGGGCGGCCGACTCGGGATAGGCGAACCACGGTATGCGGCGCCTCCCCTCCTGCAATGCCTTCACGACGCCCCCGACGGCGAGGAAGTTGGCCACGATCGGCTTGGTCGCCTCGGCCGCCACCTCGGCCACGGCCGCGGCGACGTCGTCGGCCGCGGTCACTAGTGGCGGCGTGAAGATGACTATCGCCGCGTCGATCAGCTCGTCTGCCAGGACTGTCTCGAGAGCCCGGCGGTAGTCCTCGGCGCTCGCCGAGGCGATGCAGTCGACCGGGTTCGAGACGGCCGCGTCAGGCGAGAGGAAGCTCCGCAACGCTGCCTGGGTGGCAGGCGAGAGGACCGGCACCTCGAGCCCGTAGCGCTCGCAGGCATCGGCGGCCAGCACGCCGGGACCGCCGGCGTTGCCGACGATGGCCACGCGGTCGCCGGCCGGGAGGGGCTGGTGGTTGAGGAAGTCGGCGACGTCGAAGAGCTCCTCCAAGGTGTCAACCCGGATGACACCCGCCTGGCGGAAGAGGGCGTCGACCTCGGCGTCGGAGGTGGCGATGGCCGCTGTGTGCGAGCTGGCCCCCCTCGAGCCGGCCGAAGACCGACCGGACTTCACCGCGACGATCGGCTTGTGCCTCGAGATGCGCCGGGCGATGGTGGCAAAGCGCCGGGGGTTCCCGAACGACTCGAGGTAGAGGAGGATGACCGAGGTCTCCGGGTCGTCCTCCCAGTAGAGGAGGAGGTCGTTGCCGCTCACGTCCGCCTTGTTGCCGACCGAGACGAAGGTCGAGACCCCGAGGCCGCGGTGGGCAGCCTCTTCGAGGATGGCGATGCCGAGGCCGCCCGACTGCGAGGAGAAGCCGATCCGACCGGCCCGGGGCGGCACGGGAGCGAAGGTGGCGTTGAGCCGCACCGAGGCCGACATGTTGACCACGCCCATGCTGTTCGGCCCCACCACGCGGATGCCGTAGCGCCGGGCCACCTCCAGGATCTCCCGCTCGAGGGCGGCCCCCTCTGGTCCGGTCTCGGCGAAGCCGGCGCTTATCACCACCGCGCCTGCCACCTTCTTCCTGCCGCACTCCTCGAGCACACCGGCGACGAAGCGGGCGGGCACCGCTATGACGGCGAGATCGACAGGGCCGGCGATCTCGGTGACCGAGCGAGCGACGGGGAGGCCGGCGATCTCCCCCCCGCTCGGGTTGACCGGATAGAGGGGACCGGAGTAGTCGCAGCTCAAGATGTTCTCGAGCAGTGCCCGGCCGATCGAGTTGGCCCGGTTGGTCGCCCCGATGAGAGCCACCGAGCCCGGCCGGAGGAGCCGCCCCATCGAAAGGGCGCTCGCCCGCCGGTCCCTCTCTTGCACCCGCCGCCGGTAGTGCTCAGAGGCCCGCAGCCGCAACGTCACGCGGATGACGCCCCCCTCGAAGGCGGCCGTCTCCTCGAAGCCCGCCTGCCGGAAGACCTCGAGCATCTTGCGGTTCTCGGCCAGCACATCGGCGATGAAGGTCGTGATACCCCGCGCCATGGCGGCAGCGGCCAGGTGCTCGAGGAGCAAGGTGGCGAGCCCCCGGCCCTGCAGGTCGTCTCGCACCGCGAAGGCGATCTCGGCCTCTGCGGCAGTGGTCCTCTCGTAACGGGCGACCGCCACGAGGTCGCCCGCCAGGAGGGCGACGAGAGCCAGCCGGGAGACGTAGTCCACCGTCACCGAGCTCTCGAGCTCCTCCTCGGAGATGACAGGGTGGTAGGAGAAGTAGCGGAACCTCTTGCTCTCCTCTGAGAGGGCGTCGTGCAGGGCCCGCAGCGCCTCCTTGTCGGCCGGGCGGATCGGGCGAACGGCGGCGACGCTGCCGTCGGCCAACAAGACGTCAGCCACGAGGTCCTGCGGGAAGGCGCCGTCGGGCGAGGGCACTGTGCTCACGCCGATGCCTGCTCAAAGGGCCGGGCGAGCACCCCGGCCAGCTCCTGCAGGAAGCCGCGGGCGCCCGCCTCGGCAGCCCGGTGCATGGCCAGCCGGTCGAGGCCCTCACCGATCCTGTGGAAGGGGGCACGGTAGGTCGCCCGCAGCTCGAGACGGCTCACCGCCGCCTCGAGCTGGGTCGCCTGCATGTCGCCCTCGAGCTTGGGGAGCATGAATTCGAACGAGACGGGGACCCAGCGAAGCGGCACTATGACCGACCCGCTCACCTGGCGGGCGGTGCCGAGCGTCAGGACGGCCAGGGGGCGAAGTCCCTTCGGTCCCCGCCCGAGGCGGACGAGAGCCGCCGCCTCGCCCCAGGCGCCGGCCTTGGCGGTGCGCCAGACGGGCCGCTTCCCCGCCAGCGAGGGCAGGCGCGACAACCAGGGGGCCTCGGGCTCGAGGAGGACGGGGCCGAGCTGGCGGTAGGGACAGTCGACGTAGACGAAGTCCGAGAGGAGGACCGTGCCGCCTCGCCCGTAGGGCGCCGCCGCCTCGCCCGCCGCCCCTCTCTCGTCTCTTGGCGCCATCGGTCCTCCCACCTAGCTACGACTGCCCTTTGGAAGGTCGGAGCTCCCTTCCGTCCATGATGGCGGCACCCGGGGCAGTCCCCCAGGGCCGAATGTCACGACAGGAGCTCAGTAGGGGTGGCGCTGGCGCTCCTGCAGCCGGGCGGCGAAGGCAGCGGCCTCGCTCCGGCGTGACATGTCGAGCTTGGCGAGGAGGTTGGAGACATAGTTCTTGACAGTCTTTTCCGCCAGGAACATCTCGGCGGCGATCTGCCTGTTGGTCTTGCCCTCGGCGATGTGGCGGAGAATCCGTCGCTCCTGGCTGCTGAGGCGTGCCAGGTGCTCGTCCTCGGGGGTGCCGTTGCGGAGACGGTCCATGACCTTGGCCGTGAGGGCCGGGTCGATGAGCGACTCGCCCGCCGCCACCTTGCGCACCGCCTCGACGAGGCTCGTGCCGCCGATCTGCTTCAACAGGTAGCCGGCGGCACCGGCGAGGATGGCGGCAAAGAGCGCCTCGTCATCGGAGAAGGAGGTGAGGATCAAGCAGGCGAGCTCAGGCATGCGGGACTTGATCTCCCGGCAGACCTCGATCCCGCTCCCCTCCTCCAGTCGCACGTCGAGGATCGCCACGTCCGGCTTGGTCGGCGGGATGCGGGAGATGGCCTCACGTGCCGTGGCGGCCTCGCCGACCACCTCGATCCCGCCCTCTGACTCGAGCAGGGCCCGGATTCCCGAGCGGACCACCTCATGGTCATCAAGCAGGAACACCCGTATCACAGCGACAGTCTTGCAGGAACGAGGCGCCGGGATGGTCGGACACCAGATACCTGACCTTCGACCCTAGGGGGCGGGCCGCCGGGCGAGCAGCATCTCGACAAGGACTGAATTCAGCCTCGGCTCCAGGAGGAGGGCTGTGATGTTCGAGAAGGTGCTGGTCGCCATCGATGGTTCCAAGTACTCCGAGAGTGCTCTCGAGGCGGCGGCCGACGCCGCCCGCCAGGGCAGGGGAGAGGTGAGGGTCGTTCACGTGAGAGAGGTGACGAGCCCGGTGCCCCCCATCGAGACGCCGGACGACGCCGTCGCCATCTTGGACACCGGTGGGGCGGACCTGAAGGACCACGGCGTAGAGGTCTCGGGCGTCCTGCGCCAGGCCAAGCCGGGCCATGTCGCCACCGAGATCCTCGCCGAGGCGCACGAGTGGGGCGCCGGGGTCGTGGTCATCGCCAGCCGGGAGCTCTCCAGCCTGGCCGGCATCGTCTTTGGCAGCACGACCCACAAGGTGCTGCACCTCTCCGACCTCCCGGTCCTGGTCGTCCACTGAGTCGTCCTCCTGCCGGGGGGCGGGACGGCCATCGCTTCGAGGAGGCGGCATGAAACGAGACGAGCTCATCAGTGTCGTCGAGGCCGCCGTGCTGGCGCCCTCTGTTCACAACACCCAGCCGTGGCGCTTCGCCGTCCACGCCGGACCCGCCAGCACCGGCAGCATCGACCTCTACGCCGACCGCTCGAGGCTGCTCGCCGTGGCGGACCCGAACGGCCGCGAGCTCTACATCAGCTGCGGTGCCGCCATCGAGTTCGCCCGAGTGGCCGCCCGCTCCTTGGCCCTCGAGTGCAGGGTGCAGCTCTTGCCCGAGACTTCAGACGAGGACCACCTCGCCCGGCTCGCCTTCGAGGGCGAGGAGCTGCCGACGGCCACGGACCTGGCGCTCGCCCAGGCCATCCCCAAGCGCTACACCGAGCGTGGTCGCTTCGAGGACCGGCCGATCCCCGACGCGCTCGTCGAGCGCTTGCGGGAGTGCGTCGTCCCTTACGATGCGTTCTTCAAGGTGCTCGGGCCGGGCGGAGAGGAGACGGCCGCCGCGGTCCTTCTCGCCATGGCGGACGAGATCGAGACCTCGTCCGCCGACTACGAGGCCGAGGCGGCCGGCTGGACGAGGGAGGAGCCGGGGCGGCCAGACGGTGTGCCCGCCTACCTCGAGCGCCAGAAGATGTCCGGCCGGGCGAGCTCGTTCAAGCTGCGCGGCTTCGGAGCTGAGACAGGCCGAGCGGTCCCGCCGGCCGAGGAGGCGCCCCCGCCGCCCGAGCATCCTCTCGTGGCTCTGCTCGGGACGCCGGGCGACGACTACTACTACTGGCTGCAGGCAGGCCGGGCGCTCGGCCGACTCTTGCTGACAGCGGCGGCCGAGGGGGTGGCCGCCTCGCCCATGACCCAGGTCCTCGAGGTGGAGGCGACCCGCGAGCTCCTCTCCCATGAGCTCGACCTCGTGGGGCACCCGCAGGTGCTCCTGCGCCTCGGCTACGCGAGCGGCCGGCCCTCGACACCAAGGCGGCCCCTCGAGGAGGTGCTCGTCGACAGCTCGCCCGGTGAGCAGGCCGGCTGAGGACGGCCGTCTTCGACCGGTTGCTCCTCCCGGGCCACGGCTCGGCCCGCTCAGAGCAAGCCCGCGGGAGTGCCCAGAGCTGAGCGACAGCGCCGGCATCCTCGTCGCCAGCAGGGCCCACCAGCTCTGAGACCTGGGCCACCTGCCATCCGCGCCGTCGGCTGGAGCGGCCGGGGAGGCTTCAAGACGATATCGGCACTCGCCAGGAGAGCTCGGTGCCACCGCCCTCTCTCGGGGAGAGCTCGAAAGTTCCGCCGAGCAGCCGAGCCCGCTCGGCGAGGTTGGCCGTCCCGCTCGGGCGGCGCACCTCACCTATGCCGACACCGTTGTCCCTCACCGTCACCTTGAGCCAGGTTCCCGTCACCTCGAGCACGACCTCGACCTTGCTCGCACCGGAGTGGCGGGCGGCGTTGGAGAGCCCCTCGCGCAGGACGGCGAGGACGTGGGGGATGACCCTCTCGGGTACCGCCGTGTCGATCGGGCCGACGAAGCGCAGGGTGGGGGCGAAGCCGAGGGCGCCCTCGATCTCCTTTGTCATCTCGAGCGCCCGCACGCGAAGGAGGCTCGTCGTCCCCGGCGGGGCCGACAGCTCGAAGATCGTGTTGCGTATCTGGCGGATGGTCTCGTCGAGAGCCTCCACCGCCTCTGCGATCCTCTCTCTCACCTCCGGCCGCTCGACGAGGGGGAGACAGCCCTGCAGGCCGAGGCCGGCGGCGAAGAGGCGCTGGATCACGTGATCGTGCAGGTCCCGACCGATGCGCTCACGGTCCCCGATGAGCATCATGTTCTCGCGATCTTTCTTCGCCCGCTCGAGCTCGATCGCCAGCGCCGCCTGGGCGGCCAGCGACTCGGCGAAGAGCTGCTCGGCGTTCGAGAAGGCGGGCTCGCCCTCGTGGCGGACGAGAGTGAGCGCCGCCGTCACCTGCCCGGCAGCGAGTACCGGCACGCCGAGGACGGCGCCCTCTGGCAGCTCGGGGGGCAGCTCGACTTTGGAGATGTCGCCGCGGTGGGGTGCCGCCAGCAGCTGCTCCTCGGCCATGACCGCATCGGCGACGGTGTCTTCGAGGGGGAACTCCATCTCGAACATCTCGGGGGCGATGCCCGCTCCCGCCACGACGCGGGATGGGCCCTCGTCGCGCATGACAAGGGCCGCCATGTCGGCCCCGACGAGCTCGATGGCCCGTTCGCAGATGAGGGTGAGCGAGTCGTTGAGGTCCCGCCCCGAGAGCAGGGCGAGCCGGATCTCGGAGGTGGCGGCGTGCTGGCGCTCGAGCCTGCGCTCTTCTGCCAGCAGCCGGCGCAGCTCCTGCTCGCCCGCCTTCCTCTCTCGTATGTCGCGGATGACGAAAGAGAAGCCGCCCACGCGCCCGTCGTCTGTCTGCAGGGGCGAGGCGGAGACGGCGACGGGCACCCGCTCCCCGCTCTTGGTGCGCCACTCGGTGTCCCGGGCCCCGGCGACCGAGGCCGTGAAGGCGGCGTCGAGGAGCTCTTCGAGGACGGCCTCCGACTCGGGCGGGACGATGCGGGAGATGTGCTCACCGATGATCTCCTCGGGCTCGTAGCCGAGGAGATCAGCGGCGGCCGGGTTCCAGTTGGTCACCTGGCCCTCGCGGGTCGTCGAGACGATGGCGTCGAGGGACGAGCGGACGATCGTCGCCAGCTGGGCCTGGGCGGCGCTGGCGGCCCGCTGCTCGGTCATGTCGCGGATCGAGGCCACCACGAGACCGCCGGCGAGTGGGGCCAGGCTGATGTCCACCGGCAGCTCGCTTCCGTCCCGGCGCCGGCCGGTGAGCTCGAGGCCCACCCCCATCGGGCGTGTCTGGGGGTCAGCGGCAAAGGAGGCCCGGTGGCCCCGGTGGCGAAGACGAAGCCGCTCGGGGACGAGGACCTCCATCTGCTCCCCGGGCAGCGTCCCGGGCTCGAAGCCGAACATCTCCTCGGCCCGTGAGTTGACGGCGACGACGCTGCCCTCACCGTCCACGACGACGGCAGCGTCCGGCATGAGAGAGATCACCGCCGACAAGAGCCCGGCCGAGATCTCGTCGTGTTCGTGGCTCTCCGGGGCGGCGTCGGCGCCGCTTGGTGCCAGCCCTTCTCCCTCAACCACCAGGCAGTCTCCTTCCGGCCAGCCCCAGCTGGAAACAGCGTGGTCTTGGCTGCGAGGCTAACAGGGGCTCGCCCGGCCCAGACAGGCTCTGGCGGCAGTCGCCCTGCGACATGGGCCGCCCGGGCGAGCAGCAGCCCTCACCCAGTGGAAGGGATTTCGCCTCTAGCCCGGCCCGGTGCTCCCGGCGATCCTTTCTGCAGGAGGTCGCGGTCATGGTCGAGCTGGTGCTGACAGGCGAGGAGGCCGAGGCCCTCCTCGGCGTCCTCGAGGAGTCGGTCCTAGCCACGACCCGCGACATGGCCTCGAGCGAGGCCGGCCTCTGCCAGGAGCGGCTGCGGCGTCGCCGGCGCCTGCTCGCCGAGGTGGTCGGGCTGCTCGACTCTGCCCGAGCTCGCTTGGACGATGGCCGCTGAAAAGACGACGGCCGCCCTGGAGCCGGTCGTCACCGAGGAGCCGCCGGGCCGGACGCTCCAGCGGCGGCAGCCCGGCCGCCGCTCGATCCTTGCCATCCTTTGCATCTCGCTTTTGGTCGTGAGCCTCGACAACACGATCCTCAACGTCGCCCTGCCTGTCATCGCCCGCCAGATGCGGGCCTCCTCCTCGCAGCTGCAGTGGATCGTCGACGCCTACATCACCGTCTTTGCCGGGCTCATCCTCGTCGCCGGCTCGCTCGGCGACCGGCTGGGGAGGAAGTGGCTCCTGCTGGGAGGCCTTTTCGTCTTCGGCGCCGGCTCGGCGGCCTCCGCCTTCGCCAGCTCGCCCGGATGGCTGATAGCGACGCGGGCGACGATGGGCCTCGGCGGTGCTGCCATCATGCCTGCCACCCTCTCGTTGCTCACGAGCGTGTTCAGCGACCCGAAGGAGCGCTCGCGGGCCATCGGCATCTGGTCGGGCACGACGGGGCTCGGTGTCGCCTTCGGTCCGGTCGTGGGCGGCTGGCTGCTGGCGCACTTCTGGTGGGGCTCGGTCTTTCTCGTCAACGTGCCCATCATCGCCATCGGCCTCGTGGCGGCCGCCTTCGCCGTGCCGAACTCACGCGACGAGAGGGCCCTTCCCCCCGACCCCCTCGGCGCCGCCTTGTCCATGCTCGGCATGGCCTCGCTCCTCTTCGCCATCATCGAGGCCCCGAGCCGCAGCTGGTCCTCGCCTGTCATCCTCGCCACCTTGGCCGGCGGGCTGCTCGCCCTCTTGCTCTTCGGGCTGCACGAGAGGGCGACCGACCACCCGATGCTCCGCCTCTCGCTCTTTTCCTCCCGCCGCTTCTCTGTCGCCATGGGCGCCATGGGCCTTGTCATGTTCGCCCTCATGGGAGGGCTCTTCCTCTTCACCCAGTACCTGCAGTTCGCCCTCGGCTACACCCCGCTGCAGGCTGGGCTGCGCGTCTTCCCGGTGGCCGGCACGCTGCTCGTGCTGGCGCCGGTCTCGACGCTCATCACCCGCCGGCTCGGGAGCAAGCCGGTCGTCTTCACCGGCATGGCCCTCATCGCCATCGGCCTCGTGCTGCTCTCCCACACGAGCGTGGCGGGCGGTTACGGCGACTCGCTGCCCGGCTTCCTCCTCATCGGCGCCGGCACAGGCCTCTCCTTCGCCCCTTGCACCGACTCTGTCATGGGGAGCCTGCCGCCCAACCAGACGGGCATCGGAGCCGGCACCAACGGCGCTGCCATCCAGACGGGGGGCTCACTCGGTGTCGGCCTGCTCGGCTCGCTCCTCAACGGCCGCTACTCCGCCCGCCTCGGGCCGGTGCTTGCGGCCCACAAGGCGCCCGCTGCCGTCACCCACCTGGTCGAGGGGTCGCTGGGGGGCGCCATGGCAGTGGCCGAGGCCATCGGCGGCCGCCTCGGGACCGCCTTGGCGGCCGCCGCCCGGCAGGCCTTCGTGAGCGGCTACGACCTGGCCCTCGTCGTCGCCTCGGGTGTGGTGACCGCCGCCGCTCTCACCGCCCTCTTCCTCCTCCCCAACCGGCCGTCGCTCCGGCGACAGACGGCCTCGGCTCCGGTGGCGGACGGAGAGGGCCGGCTGTGACCAGGAGGGCCGAGACGCCTCCGCCGCCCCAGTCGGGCACGCCGACGGCGCCGCCCCCCGGCCGGCCTGGCAGCACTTCCTCTGGCTCATCGCAATCGCACTTTTCGTCCTGATGGGAACGCAGTGACAGTCGGGGCGGGGCGGGCCGCTCCCGCCGGGGCGGCCGGGGCGGTCTGAGCGCCAGCCCTCACTTGCCTCGCAGGACGAGGACGGGGCAGTGAGCGTGGTGAACACAGGCGCTCGACACCGAGCCGAGCGTCAGGGAGGCAAAGCCGCCCCGGCCCCTGCTCCCGACGACGAGCAGGCTGGCGTTCCTGCTCTCCTCCACCAGCAGCCCGGCCGGCGAGCCCTCTTCGACGCGTCGGCTCACCTCGATCGCCGGGGTCTCCCCGAGCACCTCCAGCTCGAGGCGGGCGACCATTGAGTCGGCGACGGACCGGCCCGCCTGCTGTATGTCGACAGGAGGAACGACGAAGGGAGCGGCGGGATAGGAGATGTGCCAGCCATGGACGATGCGAAGCTCCCAGCCGCGCTCCTCGGCGATGGCGGCGGCGCAGGCCAGGGCCCGCCGCGCCTGCTCGGAGTCGTCGACGCCGACCACCAGCCGGCCGGCCGGAGACTTTCCTTCTCCGCCCGGCGATCTCTCTTCCATCTGGCACCGCCTCCTCATAGCCTCTCCCAGTCATGCTGCTGGCTCGGTCTCGCCTTTGCTAGGGCCGAAGGCCACCGAGCTCAGGCCTTTCGGCCCTTACCTCTCGCCAGCGGGTGAGCGATGCTCTCCAGGGGCTCGAGAGCGGGAGATGGGCCCGATGCTGACGAGAGAGCCGACGACCGGACGAGATGACGAAATGGCGCGGCCGGCGAGGACGATCGACCGGATCGTTGGCGCCGCCCTCCGCTTGGCTCTCGAGCCGAGCCTCTCTCAGGCCGACCGGCTGACGGAGCTGCTTGCCATCGCCGACTTCGACACCGAGCTGTTGCGCCCGGCCCGGTTCCGCCTCAACCTCGAGGCCCTCCACTGCCCGAGCAGGACAGCCGCCGAGGCCGCCCGCCTGCTCTCGCTCGCCCTCGAGCTCGGGACCGCTCTCTCTAAGACCGAGGTGGCCCGAGCCTGAGTCGGCCCGCCGAGCCTCTCGCCTAAGCTTGTAACTAAACCAGTACGCCCTGCTCAGGCAGCCCTTTTGATCGCGGGATAGCGCGCTTTCGGTGGCTTTCGCGTCCCCTTCGGCCGCCCGGGCCCCGGTGTTCGGGATTTTGGCGGACTGGCTGGCGTGCCGAGCGTTGCACGAAGTCGTCGAAACCCCCGCCGGACCCGTGCAGGTGTCAGCTTCATGGGCGCGAGCGGCTTCTCCCAGGGGAGTCGGAGATCACCGACGAGACCGCGGGCGAGCCGGAGCTCGGTGAGCGCCGCGGCGACGAGCCATGCCCAGCGGTCGGCCTGTTCGGGTGTCTCGACCTTCGGGGCCGTCCAGCCGAGCGACTGCTTCATGAAGCGGAAGGTGTGCTCGATGTCGAAGCGGCGGAGGTAGGCGCGCACGCACCGCTCGAGGTCGGGCTCGCCCTTGCCGGACCACCATAGCCACAACGTCTTCTTCGCACGCGACGTCGGGCGCGGCAGGTGTTCGACGTCGACGCGGATCACCGAGCCGCGCACGATCGGCGGCTTCGCGCACCCGGCCCAGTGGCCGCGTCCGGAAAGTCGCGGGTGCATATCGTGCCAGGCGGTGACGGTGATCGTCCCGTACCGGGTGTCGTCGATGACGAGGTGCGCGTCCGGCTCGGGCCAGCTGTCGGGATCGGAGCACTTCCATCGCCGCCCGTGGCGCGGCGGGCGCCCGCCGGTCTCCGGCGGTCGGTTCGGCTTCGTCGGCGCGTCGGCATAGAAAACGCGGTCATCGCGGACGCGACAGACGATCTCGCACCGCTCGTCCTTGAGGTCGTGGCCGATCGCGATCGGGTCGTAGCCGGCGTCGAGCACGAACAGCGGCACTTCGCCCTCTCGGGGCAAGAGCGCGACGAGACGCCGGAGCTGGGAGACGGTCGCGGTGGTCTCGTCCACGCTGAGGGGCAGGCGCAGCACATCCACCGGCGCCGTCCAGCTGTCCGGTGCCCACGAGAGCTGGCAGATCCACTGGTAGTGCCACCCAGCGACGATCGGCTGGCCGGCTGAGTGCCGCGAGGCGGAGTAGTAAAAGCCGCGCTCGGGGCTGCACTCCGCGTCGCAGCGCTCCACGGTCGATGCGTCGACGGCGAACACCATCGGCCACTCGTCTGGTCGGTTGGCGACGAGCAGCGACCGCAGCGCCTCCTCGTCGACCCGTCCGCGTTCGAGCGCCTTGTAGAGGCTGCCGTGGCTGCGGGAGAACTCCGGCTCGAGACTGAGAGCGGGCAGCGAGGTGACGGGCCCGGAAGTGCACACCAGCGCGTCGGTCAACTCGAAGAAAGCGTCGCCCCACCGCTCGAACGTCGCGTAGAGATCGCGACGAAACGACTGGAGCGTCGCCTTCTCGGCGGAGACCATGCACGATAGTCTGCCTACTATCGGGATCTACCTGGTGGATCCCCTCCTCGCGGAAGACTGGCGACGTGGCGCGAACGAAGACACCGGACATCGAGGAGCACGAGCGGCGCTATCGCGAGCTGCTCGGCGAGATCGGCGAGATCGGGTTCGTCCGGTCCGGCTCAGTCGCGAAGCGCTTCAACTACTGCGGCACGCCGAGCTGTCGCTGCCACGCTGACCCTCCGCAACCGCACGGGCCGTACTGGCAATGGACGGCGAAGGTCGGCGGCAAGACCGTCAACCGACGACTCTCCGATCGCGAGGCCGAGCGCTATCTCGAGTGGATCGGCAATGATCGGAAGCTCCGCGCGCTCATCGACGAGCTACACGAGGTCGCCGAAAAGGCGACGAACCTCATTCTCGAGGCCGAAGCGGAGGTTTAGTTACAAGCTAAGAGGCCGC
>JAJYQK010000156.1 GCA_021794645.1 Actinomycetes bacterium | reverse complement strand
CCCCGTGGCGGTGGCGGCGGCGCCGGCGCCCGGCGCCGGTGGCGGCGAGGCCGCTGCGGCGGAGGAACAGGACGAGTTCGACGTGATCCTCACCGCCGCGGGCGACAAGAAGATCCAGGTCATCAAGGAGGTGCGGGCGCTCACCAGCCTCGGCCTGAAAGAGGCCAAGGACCTCGTCGACGGGGCCCCCAAGCCGGTGCTCGAGAAGGTGTCCAAGGAGGACGCCGAGAAGGCGAAGGCGCAGCTCGAGGGCGCCGGCGCTGCCGTCGAGCTCAAGTAGCACCCGACTCGAAACGGGCGGCGGCCGCCCGGCGCCAGGCGAGAAGCCTTGACGCCGGGCGCCCGTTCCCGTACCCTTCCCCGGGGCAAGAGCCCTGGGGTGTTGCTCGCGCGCTATCGCGCGGGTAAGATATCCGGTTGCCGTGCCCTCCTCGCGTCCTGACGTGATCCTTTCAGCGCCTTGACGCGCGCCCAGACACGGTCTGCCCTCTTTCGGCCCGACTGCTTTCCCGAGGAGTAGACCCTTGCCCTCTCGTTCCCGCCTGCCGGAGCGTTACTCGTTCGCCAACCTGGACGAGGTCCTTCCCCTTCCGGACCTGATCTCAGTCCAGCGGGACTCGTTCCAGTGGTTCCTCGAGCACGGTCTGGCTGAGACCTTCGCGGACATCAGCCCGATCTCGGACTTCACCGACCAGCTCCGCCTGGAGCTCGAGTTCGACCCGGCCGACCCCGACCTGCGCCCGCCGCCGAAGTTCTCGATCGACGAGTGCAAGGCGAAGGACATCACCTACGCCGCACCGATCTTCGTGCGCGCCCGCTTCATGAACGCCTCCACCGGCGAGATCAAGGAGCAGACCGTCTTCATGGGCGACTTCCCCATGATGACGAGCCGCGGCACCTTCATCATCAACGGCACCGAGCGGGTCGTCGTCTCCCAGCTCGTCCGCTCGCCCGGTGTCATCTTCCAGCCCGGCCGCGACCAGAAGACGATCGTCACCGGCACCATCCACCCCTACCGGGGCGAGTGGATCGAGTTCGACGTCGAGGCCAAGCCGAACCGAGACGTCACCGCCGGCACCCGGGTCGCCCGCAAGCGCCGTCTCTCCCTCTTTGTCGTGCTGAAGGCGCTCGGCTACGAGGACGAGGCCCTCCTCAACCGCTTCGTCCGCCACTTCGACTTCCTCGAGGGGCAGTGGGAGCGCGAGCACGAGCTCGTCCCGACCCGGGACGAGGCGCTGCTCGAGATCTACAAGAGGGCCCGCCCGGGTGAGCCGCTCTCGCTCGAGGCCGCCCGCGCCTACTTCGAGAACGCCTTTTTCAACCCCCGGCGCTACGACCTCACCCGCGTCGGTCGCTACAAGCTCAACCGCAAGCTCGGCCCGGAGATCGAGCGTCTCGAGGAGATCCTCGAGACGCCCCTCGAGCGGCCCGACCCCAACCAGGGCGTCCTCGCCCCGTCGGAGGTGCTGGCGGCGGCCACCTACATGCTCCACCTCGCCAACGGCGAGCCCGGCTACCGCCTGGACGACCAGGACCACTTCGCCAACCGGCGGGTCCGCTCGGTCGGCGAGCTCATCCAGAACCAGGTCCGCATCGGCCTCTCCCGGATGGAGCGGGTCGTCCGGGAGCGGATGACGACCCAGGACGTCGAGGCGATCACGCCCCAGACGCTCATCAACATCCGCCCGGTCGTCGCCGCCATCAAGGAGTTCTTCGGCACGAGCCAGCTCTCCCAGTTCATGGACCAGCACAACCCGCTCTCGGGCCTCGCCCACAAGCGGCGCCTCTCGGCCCTCGGGCCGGGTGGCCTCAGCCGGGAGCGGGCCGGCTTCGAGGTCCGTGACGTGCACACCTCCCACTACGGCCGGATGTGCCCGATCGAGACGCCCGAGGGCCCGAACATCGGCCTCATCGGCCACCTGGCCACCTATGCCCGCGTCAACCAGCACGGCTTCATCGAGACGCCGTACCGCAAGGTGACCGACGGGAAGGTGACCGACGAGATCGTCTACCTGGCCGCCGACGAGGAAGAGGAGTACGTCATCGCCCAGGCCTCGGCCAAGCTCGACGACAGCGGCCGCTTCGTCGACGAGCGGGTGCTCGTCCGCCGCGGCCCGCAGGGCGCCGGCGTGAGGGTGGGGGCCACCTCCACCTCTTATGGCACGACCTCCGAGGTCGACTTCGTGCCGCCGGCCGATGTCGACCTGATGGACGTCTCGCCCAAGCAGATCCTCTCGGTCTCGACGGCGCTCATCCCCTTCGTCGAGCACGACGACGCCAACCGGGCCCTCATGGGCGCCAACATGCAAAAGCAGGCGGTGCCCCTCCTCGTCCCCGAGGCGCCTTACGTCGGCACCGGCATCGAGGCGCGGGCCGCCCGCGACGCCGGCGAGGTGATCCTGGCCGAGGGTCAGGGCACCGTGAGCGAGATCTCGGGCGACCACATCTCGGTCGAGTACAAGGCCGGGACGAAGGACCGCAACGGCATCGAGCTCGGCCGGCGGGTCTACCCGCTGGCGAAGTTCCGCCGCTCCAACCAGAACACCTGCATCAACCAGAAGGTGCTCGTGGAGGAGGGCCAGTCCGTCCAGGCCGGCGAGGTGCTGGCCGACGGCCCCTCCACCCACAACGGCGAGCTGGCGCTCGGAAAGAACCTCCTCGTGGCCTTCATGCCCTGGGAGGGCTTCAACTACGAGGACGCCATCATCCTCTCCGAGCGGCTCGTGCGGGACGACGTCCTCACCTCGATCCACATCGAGGAGCACGAGGTCGACGCCCGGGACACCAAGCTCGGGGCAGAGGAGATCACCCGGGACATCCCGAACCTCTCCGACGACATCCTGGCCGACCTCGACGAGCGGGGCATCATCCGCATCGGGGCCGAGGTGGGCCCGGGCGACATCCTCGTCGGCAAGGTCACCCCGAAGGGCGAGACCGAGCTCACCCCCGAGGAGCGGCTGCTGCGCGCCATCTTCGGTGAGAAGGCCCGCGACGTCCGCGACACGAGCCTCAAGGTGCCCCACGGCGAGTACGGCAAGGTGATCGACGTCCGGGTCTTCTCCCGCGACGACTCGCACGAGCTGCCGCCCGGCGTCAACCAGCTGGTCCGGGTCTACGTCGCCCAGAAGCGCAAGATCTCAGAGGGCGACAAGCTGGCCGGCCGCCACGGCAACAAGGGGGTCATCTCCCGCATCCTCCCGCTGGAGGACATGCCGCACCTGGCCGACGGCACCCCGGTCGACATCATCTTGAACCCGCTCGGCGTGCCGAGCCGGATGAACGTCGGCCAGGTCCTCGAGGCGCACCTCGGCTATGCCGCCCGCTGGGGCTGGGAGGGCCTCGAGGGCGGCCAGGAGGCGGTGCGCGGCAGCGAGACCAAGACCCGGCCGAGGACGGAGCCGGCGACCTGGATCTCGACGCCGGTCTTCGACGGCGCCCACTGGGACGAGGCCGAGCAGTCGCGGCGCAAGCCGACGATCAGGCAGCTCTTCGAGACGCTCCGGCCCGAGGCCGACGGGAACCGCCTCATCGGCCCCGACGGCAAGACGACCCTCTACAACGGCCGCACCGGGGAGCCCTACGACAACAGGGTCATGGTCGGCTACATGTACATCTTGAAGCTGGCCCACCTGGTCGACGACAAGATCCACGCCCGCTCGACCGGCCCCTACTCGATGATCACCCAGCAGCCCCTCGGCGGGAAGGCGCAGTTCGGTGGGCAGCGCTTCGGCGAGATGGAGGTGTGGGCCCTCGAGGCCTACGGTGCCGCCTACGCCCTGCAGGAGCTGCTTACGATCAAGTCCGACGACGTCTTGGGCCGGGTGAAGGTCTACGAGGCGATCGTGAAGGGGGAGAACATCCCCGAACCAGGCATCCCCGAGAGCTTCAAGGTTCTCATCAAGGAGATGCAGTCACTCTGCCTGGACGTCGAGGTCCTCTCGACCACAGGCGAAGAGATCGAGATGCGCGAGCTCGACGAGGACGTCTACCGGACGGCCGAGGAGCTCGGCATCGACATCAGCCGACCCGAGCGTGGCTCCGACGAGGAAGACGCTCGTCGCGCAGCGGAGAGGAGCTTCTAAGTGCTCGACGTGAACGACTTCGACCAGCTGCGGATCGGCCTGGCGACCGCGGACGACATCCGCACCTGGTCCCACGGCGAGGTCCGCAAGCCCGAGACCATCAACTACCGCACCCTGCGTCCCGAGAAGGACGGGCTCTTTTGCGAGAAGATCTTCGGTCCCACCAAGGACTGGGAGTGCTACTGCGGCAAGTACAAGAGGGTGCGCTTCCGCGGGATCATCTGTGAGCGCTGCGGCGTCGAGGTCACCCGCTCGAAGGTGCGCCGTGAGCGGATGGGCCACATCGAGCTCGCCGCCCCCGTCGTCCACATCTGGTACCTGCGCGGCACGCGCTCCTGGCTCGCCTACCTCCTCATGGGCACCGAGGCCCGCGAGGAGCTGAAGGCCAAGCAGCTCGAGAAGGTCATCTACTTCGCCGCCTACCTCGTCACCTACGTCGACGAGGAGAAGCGCCACGCCGACCTGCCCAACCTCGAGGCCGAGCTGCAGACCGAGATCGGCGAGATCGAGCGCGCCCGCGACCTCGAGGCCGAGCGGCGCCTGGCCGAGCTCGAAAAGGAGCTGTCCGAGCTCGAGAAGGAGGGCGCCAAGGAGTCCGAGCTGCGGGCTCGCCAGCGGGCGGTCGAGCGCGAGGTGACCGCTGTGCGGGAGCGGGCCGCCAACGAGATCGAGCTCGCCAAGAAGGCGCTCTCGGAGCTGGCCGACCTGCACGCCCGCAAGATCATCGAGGACGAGCTCCTCTGGCGGGAGCTGAAGAGCCGCTACGGCGCCTACTTCGAGGGCGGCATGGGGGCCGAGACCATCGCCTCTTTGATCAACCGCCTCGATCTGGCCGAAGATCGGA
>JAJYQK010000152.1 GCA_021794645.1 Actinomycetes bacterium | reverse complement strand
ATCCTCGCCCAGTCGGTGAGCTTCACACCGCCCATGATATCGGAAACGAACACCTATTCGCTACTACTCGCTACTACCTGAGTGAGCAGTTCACTACCCCTTGGCCCCACGCCGGGCAGCATCTCGGGCCGGCCGGGTTCTCAGGATGTTGCCAGGAGCCAAGTAAGCTGACCTCGTGACATCCACCGTGATCCTCGCCCTGGCGGTATTCGGCGCCTGCTCGGTCGAGATGGTGGAGGCCTTCACCATCGTGCTCGCCTCGGGCGTCTCGCGGGGCTGGCGCTCGGCCCTGGAGGGGACGGCGGTCGCCGTGGTCGTCCTGGCAGCGCTCGTGGTCGGCATCGGCATCCCGCTCATCCACGTCGTGCCTTTGCAGGCCCTCCGTGTCGTCGTGGGCGGGCTCCTCCTCGTCCTCGGGCTCAACTGGCTGCGCAAGGCGATCCTGCGGGCGAGCGGGCACAAGGCGCTCCACGACGAGGACGCCATCTATGCCCGCACGGTCGCCGAGCTCTCCGAGGGCCGCGAGGCCCCGGCGGGCAAGCTCCGGTGGCGGGAGCAGCCCCGTGACGCCACCGGCTTCACCGTGGCCTTCAAAGGGGTCTTCCTCGAGGGCCTCGAGGTGGTGATGATCGTCATCACCCTCGGTTCGAGCTCGAAGCACCTCGGCCTCGCCGCCGTGGCGGCGGCAGCGGCGGTCGTCATCGTCGGTGGCATCGGCGTCGTCGTCTCCCGCCAGCTCTCGGAGGTGCCCGAGAACGCCTTGAAGATGGGCGTCGGCATAATGCTCTCGAGCTTCGGCATCTTCTGGGCGGGCGAGGGCGCCAGCCTCCGCTGGCCCGGCTCGGACCTGTTCCTCCTCGCCCTCATAGCCATCTTCGGCGCCACGGCCTTTCTGATGGTGAAGGCGCTCGAGCGGGCCCTCCCCCAGCCCGAGCACGCCCGCCTGGCCTCGAGCGAGCCGGTGCGCACGTGAGCGCCCTCGGCCGCCTGCTGGTCGCCTTCGGCCGCTTCTGGTGGGACTTCCTCGTCGGCGACACCCCGGAGCTGTTCGTGGCAGTCGCCCTCGTCATCGGGCTCGCCTTCGCCCTCCATGCCAGCACGGCCGCCGGCATCATCGTGGTCTTGCTCGCCGCCCTCGGCTTCCTGGCGGCCTCGACCTGGCGGGGGCGGAAGCGGGCGGCCTGAGCCGTCCAGGCCCGAGTCGCTCAGACGAGGTGGGGGGCGAGCAGGTGTGAGGCCCGGCCGATCTGGAAGATCCGCCGGTGGGGCCGGTCGAGGTTGATGACCCGGAGCCGGTGGCCGTCGTCGCTCAGCCGGTTGTCGACCGAGACCATGGTGCCGACGGCGGCGGCGTCGACGAACGAGACTGCCGCCAGGTCGAGCACGATGTCCCGGCCGTCCAGCCCGTCGAGGTGGCGCCGCAGGTGGGCGGAGGAGAAGTAGTCGAGCTCCCCCTCGACCTCCACCAGATGGCGTCCCTTTGCAGTTGTGATGTTCACGAAGAGATGGTCCGCAGGCATTTTTCCAGCTCCGCAGAGGACTTTTCCGGCCCGTCCGATTCATCGGGCGGGGGTCTTTGTCGAGTACTTCTTTCCCGGCATCGCCCGAAGGAAAAACCTCCGGGGCCCGCTCCGCAGGGGGACGGGGAGGCCCGCCTCCTCGTCGGCGGGCGGGGCGAGGGCCAGTTCGAGCAGGAGGCCTCCCAGCTATCTTTCCTCTGGTGAAGGAGCGCTCGGACGAGACGGCGAGGGCTCTTTCCGCCGTCGTCGGGCAGCTGCCGGCGGGAGAGGCCCGGCCGGGCCAGCTGCAGATGGCGGCTGCCGTGGAGGCGGTGCTCGCCAGCGGAGCCGATGAGCCGAGCCACCTGGCCGTCGCCGCCGGCACCGGGACGGGGAAGTCGTTCGCCTACCTCGTGCCCGCCCTCCTCTCGGGCAGCCGCATCGTCGTGGCGACGGCGACGAAGGCCTTGCAGGACCAGCTCGCCCTGAAGGACCTCCCTCTCGTGGCGGCTGCCCTCAGCCGCCCGGTCGAGTGGGCGGTGCTGAAGGGGCGGTCCAACTACCTCTGCCGCCAGCGCCTGGCCGAGATGGAGGCCCTCGGTCGCCAGGAGCAGATGGACATCGGGGCCGGGGTGCCCGCGGGAGCGGCCGGCGCCCAGGTGCGAGAGCTCGTCTCCTTCGCCGGCACCACCGAGCTCGGCGACAGGGCCGAGCTCGACTTCGAGCCGCTGCCGGCGGCCTGGGCAGCTGTGAGCGTCACCGCCGAGGAGTGCCCGGGCGCCAAGAACTGCCCGCAGGGCGAGAGGTGCTTCGCCGAGCGCGCCCGGGAGAAGGCGGCAGCAGCAGACGTCGTCGTCGTCAACCATCACCTCCTCGGCGCCCACCTCGCCAGCGCCGGACAGGTGCTGCCCGAGCACGACGCCCTCGTCGTCGACGAGGCGCACGACCTCGAGGACACCCTCGCCTCCTGCCTCGGGGCCGATATCAGCCCCGGGCGGCTGCGGGGAGTCGCCGTCATGGCAAGGGCCGCCCTCGCCCGCCTCCACAAGCCGGCCGACCAGCTGGCAGAGGCCGCCCTCGAGGCGGCGACCCGCTTCGAGCTGGCTCTCTCCCGTGCCCCCGCCACCCGCCTGCCTGCCGGCCTCGGCCCCGAGCTGGGCGAGGTCGCCAACCTCGTCGGGAGCCGGCTCGGCCGGCTCGAGTCGGCCCTGCGGGCGGCGGCCGGGGGCGAGGCGAGCCGGTTCGGGGCCGAGGGCCAGCAGGCCCTCCGGGCCCTGCTCGCCCTCGGCTCGTGCCGCCAGGACCTCGAGCTCTGCCTGGCCGCCGGGAGGGAGAGTGTCGTGTGGGTGAGCGGGGGCGAGCGGACGGCTCTGCGCTCGGCCCCCCTCGAGGTGAGCTCGGTCCTCGCCGAGCAGCTCTTCTCGAAGATGCCGGTCGTGCTCACGAGCGCCACCTTGCCCCCCGGGCTGGCGGTGCGGCTCGGGGCGGAGCAAAGAGCCGTGCGTGAGCTCGACGTCGGCAGCCCCTTCGACTTCCGGGAGAACGGCCTCATCTACTGCGCCGTCGACCTGCCCGATCCCCGCTCGGGTCGTGGCCCCGAGCCGCTGCACGAGGAGCTGCGCCAGCTGATCGAGGCGGCCGGCGGGCGCACCCTCGCCCTCTTCACGAGCCACCGGGCGATGGAGCTCGCCGCCAAGGCGCTGCGGGAGGCCTTCTCGTGGCCCGTCTATGTGCAAGGGGACCTGCCCAAGCCGGCCATCTTGCAGGCCTTCGTGGAACAAGAGCGCTCCTGCCTCTTTGCCACTATGGGCTTTTGGCAGGGAGTCGACGTGCCCGGCGCCGCCTGCTCGCTCGTGGTCATCGACCGGCTGCCCTTCCCCCGCCCCGACGACCCGCTCTTGGCGGCCAGACGGGAGGCGGCCGGGACAGCCGGCTTCCGCCAGGTCGACCTGCCGCGGGCCGCCACCCTCCTCGCCCAGGGCGCCGGCCGCCTCATCAGGTCGGCGGGCGACAGGGGGGTGGTGGCAGTCTTGGACCGCCGGCTGGCGACCGCCTCCTACTCGGGCTACCTCGTGCGGGGCCTCCCGCCCATGCGCCGCACCCGCGAGCGCCAGGTCGCCCTCGAGTTCCTCCGCCGCCTCGCCGCCGGCGCGGAGGAGGCGCCCCGTCGCTTTGCCGGCGGTCCGTAGCGGGTACCCCCAGAAAGGGACGGGGGCTAGAGGCAAGGAGGCGAGCTTTGCGCGCAGCGGTACTCGGGATGGGAAAGATGGGCCACGAGGTGGCCGCCCGCCTGCTGGCGGCCGGTCACGAGCTGAGCGTCTGGAACCGCTCGGGGGGAAAGGCCGACGACCTCGTGGCGGCGGGCGCCAAGGAGGCGGAGTCGCCCGCGGCGGCCGTCGCCGGTGCCGAGGCGGTGATCACCTCGCTCGCCGACGACTCGGCCGTGCTGGCGGTCATGGCGGGCGAGGACGACCTCGTTCGCCGGCTGGAACCGGGCGCGGTCTACCTCGACATGTCGACCGTCGCCCCGGAGACCTCCCGATCTCTTTCGGAGAAGGCGGCGGGCCGTTTCCTCGCCTCCCCCATCCTCGGGGCGCCGAGCGCCGTCAGCGCCGGCAAGGCCACCTACCTCGTGAGCGGCCCGCAGGCCGCCTACGAGAAGGTGGCTCCGCTCTATGAGACCCTCTCGGAGCAGGTGCGGTACCTCGGCGAGGAGATCGAGGCGGCGCCGCAGCTGAAGCTGCTCGCCAACACCCTCCTCCTCTCCGGGCTGGCGGCGCTGGCCGAGGTCGTCTCGGCCGCCCAGGCGGTCGGCTTCGACGACGAGGCGATGCGGTCTTTCCTGGAGTCCTCCCCCCTCGTCGCCAGAGGGCTCTTGAACCGGCTCGAGCCCCTCTTCAGCGGGCAGCACGCCGGCTGGTTCACGACAGCCCTCGGGGCAAAGGACCTGCGCCTGGCAGACGAGATGGCGAAGAAGGCCCGCCTCGTCCTCCCCCTGCTCGAGCTGGTGAAGGACCGGTACGAGGAGGCGGCGGCCACGAGCTACGGCGAGGCCGACCTGACGGCCATCGTCGAGCTGACGCGGCCGAAGTAGCCCTAGTAGCCGAGCCGGCTGATGACGTCGGGCCGGCGCTGCCAGCCCTTCTCCACCTTGACGAAGAGCTCGAGGTAGGCGCCGGCGGGCAGCTGCTGGCGCACCGCTGTCCCCACCCGCTTCAGCACCTGCCCGCCCCGGCCGATCACGATGCCCTTTTGGGACTCCCGCTCGACGAGGATCTCGCAGCGGATGAGGGGCCACTCCCACTCGGTGACGCGACAGGCGATGGAGTGGGGCAGCTCCTCCTCGGCGAAGTTGATGAGCTGCTCGCGCACGAGCTCTGCGACGAAGAAGGCCTCGGGGACGTCGCTCACCATGCCGGGCGGGAAGTAGCGGGGGCCGGGC
>JAJYQK010000004.1 GCA_021794645.1 Actinomycetes bacterium | reverse complement strand
TCCTCCAACCGTGGCGAGGCACACCGTCAAACTACACCACTGTGACCCTAACTGAACGGTATTGCCGCTAGCCCCGGCCCGCTACTCCCCTTCTTCCTCCGGCACGGCGGGCGGCTCGCCCTCTTCCTCGTGGCTGCTGGCATCGGGGGCCGCCGCCGGTTCCACGCCGCCGCTGAGCAGCTCGGCGAGCTCGCCGTTGCGCAGCCGCCGGAAGGCCCGCCGCTCGTGGCCCTGCTCGAGCACGGCCGCCTCGAGGTCATCGGCCGCCAGCTGGCGGTCCGGCCCACCGAGAGCGCCGACGCAACTCCGGATGGCCTCGGTCAGGCTCCAGCCGGGCCGGTAGGCCTCCGAGAGCCGGGAGGTGATGGTGAGAGCATCTCCCCCAAGGGCTGTCACACCGACCTCGTCGACCACGGTGCCGTCGTAGGCGATGTGGTAGAGCTGGTGCCGGGTGCCGCTCGGGTCGAGCTCGGCGACGAGGATCTCTATCTCGAGGGGCTTCATCTCGTGGGTGAAGACCTGGCCGAGGTACTGGGCGTAGAGGTTGGCGAGAGAGCGGGCGTCGACGTCCTCGCGGGAGTAGGAGTAGCCCTTCGTGTCGGCATGACGCACCCCTGCCACCCGCAGCTGGTCGAACTCGTTGTAGCGCCCGACACCGGCGAAGGCGACCCGGTCATAGATCTCGCTGATCTTGTGCAGCGTCTTGGATGGGTTCTCGGCCACGATGAGGATGCCCCGGTCGTAGCTGGCGGCGACGAGGGCCCGCCCGCGGGCGATGCCCTTTTGGGCGTACTCCGCCCTGTCCTTCATCACCTGCTCGGGCGCCACGTAGTAGGGCATGCTCACGGCTGGTCGCTCCCCTCTGGCACATGGCGGGCGGCAGCAGCTTCGCGAGCGGGCGGGCTGAGCCGCCGGCCGGCTTCGAGGACGGCCGAGAAGGCCTCGGCGAGGAAGTCGTCGCCGAGGCGCCGGTAGCCGGCCTCGTCCACCACCGCCACCACCGGATAGATGCCGCGCAGCGGGTCGGGGCCGCCGGTGGCCGAGTCCTCGTCGGCGGCCTCGTAGAGGGCTCGCACCGCCAGCTCGACGGCCTGGCGCTCTCCCATCTCGGGGGCGTAGCCGAGCTTGATCGTGTTCTTGGCGTCCCGCCCGCCCGAGCCGGTGGCGTGGTACTCGAGCTCCTCATAACGCCCGCCGGCGAGGTCGAACGAGAAGATCCGGCCGGTTCGCTGGCGGAGGTCGTAGCCGGCGAAGAGGGGCACCACCGCCAGGCCCTGCATGGCGTATCCGAGGTTGGCCCGCACCATCTGGGCCAGCTGGTTGGCCTTGCCCTCGAGGCTGAGGGGGGTGCCCTCCACCTTCTCGTAGTGCTCGAGCTGAGTCTGGAAGAGTCGCACCATCTCGACTGCCGGGCCGGCGGCGCCGGCGATGGCGACCGCCGAGTGGCGGTCGGCCGGGAAGACCTTCTCGATGCCACGATGGGCGATGGAGTGGCCCTCTGTCGCCCGCCGGTCGCCGGCCACCACCGTCCCGCCTGCAAAGCGCAAAGCGGCGATGGTGGTGCCGTGCACCACGCCGGGCAGGCCGTCTCGGGGCTGGGGAGGCGCCCCGGCGGCGGGCGGCGGCGCGCCGCTCGGGTCGAGGCGGCTGAGCAGGTCGGCGAAGCTCGGTCCGGGGTCCTCCCCGAGCGGAAAGAGCGGCAGGGTCATCGGGCGGCAGGCTACAGCGTCGCCTGCTACTGCCCTCCCTTTTGCACGTAGTTGCGGACGAACTCCTCGGCGTTGTCCTCGAGCACCTCGTCGATCTCGTCGAGCAGGTCGTCGATCTCCGCCTTCAGCTTCTCGCCCTTCTCCGTGGTGGCCGGGGCCTCCTCGGTCTCGACCTCCTCGGTCTCGCGGGCCGGAGCAGCTCGCCGCTTCTGTTCTCTTTCTGGCATCTCGTCTCCTAGGAGCCCAGGCGTTCGACTAGCTCAGCCGGGCTCTCACATCCTTCAAGCAACGTATCGACATGGAGGGCGGTGCCACGCAACGGCTCCATCATCGGAACTCTACGCAGAGGGTCGGTACCGACGTCGAACACCACCGAGTCCCAGTTGGCGGCGACTATGGCGGGAGCAAAAAGAGAGAGGCAGCGGCCGCGGAAGTAGGCCCTCGTCGTCGCCGGCGGCTCGGTGACTGCCCTCTCGACATCTTCAGGCGCTACGAGCCGCTCGAGGTTGAGCCGCTGCGAGAGCGACTTGGCCGGCCGGAGGTCGTGGTACTGGAGGGCCAGGGCGGCCAGCCGGCTGTCGCCCCACTCAAGGCCGTGGCGGTCCCGGTAGCCCTCGATGAGGCGCAGCTTGGCGACCCAGTCCAGCTGTCCCGCCAGTGACATGGGGTCGGTCTCGAGGCCGTTCAGCACCTGCTCCCAGCGCTCGAGCAGGAGGGCTCCGACCGCCTCCTCCCCGAGGACGGCCAGCCCCTCTGCCTCGGCGTACTTGCGGGCTCTCGTGAACAGCTCCCACTGCAGCTCGACCGCCGTCAGCCGCTCCCCGCTCACGAGCTCGACCGTCGTTGTCAGCCCGGGATCGTGCGAGACGGCCCGGATGGCGGCGACCGGGCTCGCCAGCGTGAGATCGCGGCCGACGTCGAACTCGTCCTCCAAGAGGGCGAGCAGCACAGCCGTCGTCCCGACCTTCAAGAAGGCCGCCACCTCCGAGAGGTTGGCATCTCCGACGATGACGTGGAAGCGGCGGTACTTCTGGGCATCGGCGTGCGGCTCGTCCCGGGTGTTGATGATCGGCCGCTTGAGGGTGGTCTCGAGGCCGACCTCCTCCTCGAAGAAGTCGGCTCGCTGGGAGAGCTGGTAGTCGACGCTCTCTGTTGACTCGGAATTCTCGAGGCCCACCTTGCCCGCCCCGGCGTAGACCTGGCGGGTGACGAGGTGGGGCGTCATCTGCTGCACGATGCGGTTGAAGGGAACCGCCCTGTCCACAAGGTAGTTCTCGTGGCAGCCGTAGGAGTTGCCCTTGCCGTCTGAGTTGTTCTTGTAGATGACTATCTCCTCACCCGGTGCAAGCAGGTGGCGAGCAGCCTCCATCGAGCGGACGAGGATCACCTCTCCGGCCCTGTCGTGGCAGATGAGCTGGAGCGGATCGGAGCACTCGGGTGTCGAGTACTCCGGATGGGCGTGGTCCACGTAGTAGCGGGCGCCGTTGGTGAGCACGGCGTTCACGAGGTGGGTCTCGATCTCTGGGGGCATGGCGCCCTCTCGCGAGAACCCCCGGGCGTCGCGGCCGGGCGACTCGTCCTCGAAGTCCCAGCCGACCCTCCGCTCGAGACGGGCGACGTAGGCGTTGATGAGGAGAGAGGAGGCGGACGTCGGGCTCATCTCGCTGCCCGACACGACGTGGATGCCGTACTCGGTCTCCATCCCGCAGACCTTCGTTATGGCCACGTTCGGACGCTACCCCACCGACCCGCCGCTGATGCCGCATCCGGCGGCGAAGCGACAGCATCTCTTTCGCCCGGGGACCGGCAGCGCCCGTCTGCTGGCTCGCTTCTGCTCCGCCCGGCCGCTCGCCTCCTCGACCGGTCGCCTGTCTGGCGCGAGGCTCACGCCGGCGCCGGCGTCTCGCCTGCCTGGCGGGCCGCCCCAGCTCGCCTGAGCAGCATCGCCGCCCCCGGGCGGTGGCGCTAGAGGTACTGGCCGGTGCCGACCCGCTCGATTGCCCGACCGCCCTTTGGCTGCTCGGCCGCCTCGCCGATGAGGGTGCGGACGTAGACGATCCGCTCTCCCTTCTTGCCCGAGATCTTGGCCCAGTCGTCGGGGTTGGTCGTGTTCGGGAGGTCCTCGTTCTCCTTGTACTCCTGGCGGATCGAGGCGATCAGGTCCTCGAGGCGGATGCCCTGGCCCTCGCCGCTGATCGCCCGCTTGATGGCGAGCTTCTTCGCCCGGCGGACGATGTTCTCGATCATGGCGCCCGAGGAGAAGTCCTTGAAGTAGAGGATCTCCTTGTCGCCGTTCTGGTAGGTGACCTCCAAGAAGCGGTTCTCGTCGTCGGCCCGGTACATCTCGCTCACCGTCTCCTCGATCATCACCTGGACGGCCTTGTCCGGGTCGCCACCGCCGAGGGTGGCGACGGCATCGGGATCGAGGGGCAGCTCAGCGCTCATGTAGCGGGCGAAGATCTGGCCCGCCGACACCTCGTCTGGTCGCTCGATCTTGATCTTCACGTCGAGGCGGCCCGGCCGCAGGATGGCCGGATCGATCAGGTCCTCCCGGTTGGAGGCGCCGATGACTATGACGTTTCGCAACGTCTCGACACCGTCGATCTCGGCCAGCAGCTGGGGGACGATGGTCGACTCCATGTCCGAGGAGATGCCTGTCCCCCGGGTGCGAAAGAGCGAATCCATCTCGTCGAAAAAGACGATGACGGGGACGCCCTCTTCGGCCTTCTCCCTCGCTCGCTGGAAGACGAGGCGGATCTGGCGCTCGGTCTCGCCGACGTACTTGTTCAGCAGCTCGGGGCCCTTTATGTTCAGGAAGTAGCTGCGGGTGTTGACGTTGCCCGTCCGCTCGGAGACCTTCTTGGCGAGAGAGTTGGCCACCGCCTTGGCGATGAGGGTCTTGCCGCAGCCCGGGGGGCCGTAGAGCAAGATGCCCTTCGGGGCCGGCAGGCGGTACTCAGAGAAGAGCTCCCGGTACATGTAGGGCAGCTCGACGGCATCGGTGATCGCCTCGATCTGCTCGTCGAGCCCGCCGATGTCGGCATAGGAGATGTCGGGCACCTCCTCGAGCACGACCTCTTCCATCTCGGGGCGGGGCAGCTTCTCGAGCAGCAACCCGGTGCGGGGGTCGAGGAGGACCGAGTCGCCCGCCCGCAGGCGCACGCCGGCGAGGAACTCCGAGAGCTCCACCACCCTCTCCTCATCGGCCCGGCCGACGCATAGGGCGCGCTTTCCGTCCTCGAGCAGCTCGACCACGGTCACGACCTCGCCCCCCTGGTCCGGCTCCCGGGCCAGCACGACGTTGAGCGACTCGTTCAACACGACCTCTTGACCCTTGCGCAGCTCCTCGAGGTCGATGTCGGGGTGGAGGGCGACCCTCATCTTGCGACCGCTCGCATAGACGTCGACGCTGCCATCGTCGTTCGACTGCAGGTAGGTGCCGTAGGCGGCCGGCGGTTGGGTCAGCTTGTCGACCTCCTCCCGCAGCGCTGCGATCTGCTCCTTGGCCTGCTGCAGCGTGAAGGTCAGCTTCTCGTTCTGGGCCGCGGCATGGCTGAGCTGACCCTTCGCCTCGAGCAGCCGCTCCTCGAGGGCGCGCACCCGCCCAGGAGCCTCGTGCAGGCGCCGGCGCAGCTCGCCGATCTCCTCTTCGGCCTCGGCGACCCGGCGGCGCAATTCCTCGTCCTCACCACTGCGGCCAGCGGCCGGATCGGAAGGGAAACCCGTCGTCACGGTTACCTCCTCGGGCAGTAAAGAGCGACTCGTTCCGCCCTTTTCGGACCCTACACCGGGCCGGGGGAAAAGGGGGTCACGGCTCAGGAGAGCCCCGATCGGGTATCGGGTGGGCGAGGCTCGCCGGCGCCGACCTAGACTGGAGATCGCTCGTGAAGCGGCTCACAACGGGGCCGCGCGCCATGCGCCCCACGGACCATTCGCCAAGGAGAGATGCCGCCGATGAAGGTGTGGATTGACCAGGACCTATGCACAGGTGACGGTCTCTGCGAGGAGATCTGCCCATCGGTCTTCACCCTCTTGGACGACGGCCTCGCCTACGTGAAGCAGGGCGACACGGTCCTCAACGAGCCGGGTGGCTCCGCTCAGATGGCCGACGTGGCAGCAGACCTCGAGGACGCCGTCACCGAGGCGGCCGAGGAGTGCCCGGGCGAGTGCATCTTCATCGTCCAGGGCGACTGAGCACCGCCTCCTCCTAGAGTTCATCCCCCTCGGCGGGAGCCTCGGCGAAGTCGCCGGCCGCCTCGCTGCCAGCGAGCCGTCGGGCGGTGGTGAGAAAGCCGGTGTGGCCCACCATGCGCAGCTCGGGCCGGACCGCCCGGCCCTCGATGTACCAGCCCCTGCGCATCACCTCGAAGGTCTCGGCCAGGCCGAAGCCAGCCCGCTTGAGGGCGTGGCGCAGCTCTGCAACCTGGTTGATCGAGGGCAGGTAGGAACAGAAGATCCCCCCGCTGACAACGGCGCCGGCCAGGTGATCGACGGCCCGCCAGGGCTCGGGCAGGTCGAGGACCACCCGGTCGTAGCTGCCGTCGATCCCCTCGTAGAGGTCCCGGATCTCGACTGAGTAGCTCCCCCAACCCTTGGCACCACCTCTCGCCTCATCGACGTTGGTCCGGGCGGTGGCCGCGAAATCCTCCCGCAGCTCGTAACCGGTGACCTCGGCCCCGGCCCGGAGCAGGGCCATCGAGAGCGCCCCCGAGCCGACACCCGACTCGAGCACCCTGGCGCCGGGGTAGACGTCGGCGGCGAGGAGGATGGCGCCGAGATCCTTCGGGTAGATGACCTGGGCCCCCCGCGGCATGTTGAGGACGATCTCGGCCAGGCTGGGGCGGACGGCGAGGAACCTCGCCTGGTTGCGGCGCTCCTCGTCGTTGGTGCGGGCCAGCACCTCCGTCCCCTCCGGCAGGCCGATGAGCGAGTCGTGACTGACCACGCCGGCATGGGACTGGTAGCTCCGCCCGGCGCGCAGCCGCAGCAGCTTGCTCCTCCCCTTCCGATCGATGAGGAGCACCCGCTCGCCCTCCGCGAAGGGGCGGCCGCTCTGCTCGCCGCCGGCGCCCCCCGTCGCCGCCCCCATCGCTCAGGCTGTCTCGGCCGCCGCCCGGTCGGCTCGCCGCTGGCGGCGCGCCTGCCGGCGCCTCGGCGGTGGGCCGAGGTTGGTGACGGTGATGGTCTCGCCCACGCCGAGGGTCTCACGGACCGTCTCTGGCTCCTGGCGCTTGGCGAGGAAGCGGACGAGCCAGGCGACGGCCCCGAGGGCGAGCCACTTGCCATCGCCGGCGAGCAGCCCGTTTCGCAGCCCCCGGCGGACGGCGGCGCGGGTCAGACGGTCGGCCAGGCCCTTCACGAAAGCCTCCCCGCCCGAGGTGGTGCGCTCGGGTTCACGAGCTCAGATGCGACGGATCTCTAGCACGGGGGCCGACTTGCGGCCCCTGCGCCGCCCGAGCAGGTAGATGGCGGCGATGACGAGGACTCCGGCGACGGCCCCGATGGCGGCCACGGGAGGCGTCGAGGCGGCGGCGGCGGCCGTCGACTGGGCGCTCCCTGTGATCTGGCGGAACTTCGACTCGATGTCCTCGAGGCTCACCCGCTGGCTCACAGCTCGGCTCCCTTCTTTCTCAGGGTGAAAGCGGCGGCGAGGCCGAGGAAGACGACAGCCGCGATGGCCGTGAGGCCGTAGGGGGCCCAGTTCCACTCGCCGGCGAAGAGAGTCCCCGTCTCTCCCTGCAGCGCCCGCAGCAGGGCGACGAGCGAGAGGATGGCCGCCAGGCCGAACATGAGGGCGGCCGCCACCCCGAAAGCCAGGCTGCGGGCGATGGTCTTGAGCGGCTCGACGGTCTCTTGCACGAGGTAGGCCCGGAGGAGGCCGATCAGCTCGACAGCCTCGTGCTTGGTCTCGCCCGCCTTGGCCTTGGGGTCTGGCATCGCCCGAACAAACTAGCAATCAGTGGCGCTCGCTGATCACGTAAGTGGAGCTGGCCCGCACAAGCAGGCTGCCCACCTCGTCGCGCACGTCCGCCTCGCAGAAACAGAGGCGTTCCCCGCCGGCGACGACGACTGCCTCGCAGCTGAGGAGGAAGCCCGGCTTTACCGGGCGGAGAAAGCTCGTCTTCATCTCGGCGTTGGCGACGAAGACCTTGCGGCCCGGCCGGGCGGTGGCGAAGGTGACGGCCGAGGCACCCATGGCCGAATCGCAGAAGGCGGCGAGGAAGCCTCCCTGCAGGATGCCGGCCGGGTTCGAGAAGCGCTCATCGGCCCGCATCTGCCAGCGGGTGCGGCCCGGCTCGGAGCGCTCGACGCAGACCATGCCGAGCGTGAGGTCGCAGTTCGGTGGGATCTGGAGGGCGCTCAAGGCTCGAGGGCCGCCCGAAAGAAGCTGCGCAGGTGAGAGAGGCGCCGCTCCAGCTCACTCTCGGCAAGGGGGTCGCGCCCGAGGACGGCCTCGAGGAAGGGGACGTCGCTGAACCAGGTGGCGAGGGCGGCCCAGCCCGTCAAGATGAGCTGCTCGGCGTCATGGCGCCTGAAGCGACCGGCATCCATCTGGCGCTCGAAGAAGGTGACGGCCCGCTCCAGCATGGGCCGGACGGCCTCCCCCATCTCCTGGGCGAGCCGGCCGCCGCCGGCCAGCGATTCCTGGCGGACGAGGCGGACGAAGTCCGGGTTGTCGGCGAAGAAGGCGAAGCCGATCGTGAGCACCCTGTCCACCTGCTCCCAGCCGTCCCTCGGCTTGTCGATGGCCTCGGCCACCCGCCGCACCCAGTCGGCGAAGGAGGCCTCCAGCACCTGGCGGTAGAGGCTCTCTTTCGAGTGGAAGTGGTGCAGCAGGCTCTGGCGGCGGATGCCGACCCGGCCGGCGATGTCGTTGAGCGAGGTGCCCTCATATCCCCGTTCGGCGAAGCAGGAGAGGGCAGCCTGCAAGATGAGCTCTCTCGTCTTGTGGGGCGGGCTCGCCTCGCCCGGGCCGGCCGGCTCCCCATCCGGCGCGCCCTCTGGCGCGGCGAGCGCCCCGAAGTCCATCGCCCCACCCTACTTGGCCCCCGGCTCACCTACCGACCGGCAGGTAGGGACTGCTAGGGTGGCTCCGTGCCACAGGTGTTGTCTGCGCTCATCATCGGATTCGTCGCCTCCCAGATCGCCGTCGTCTGTACGACGGTCTTCCTGCACAGGGCGCTCTCGCACAGAGCGCTCTCGCTCTCACCCGGCGCCCGGTTCGCCTTCCGCCTCGTCACATGGGTGTCGACGGGCATCCGGCCTCGCCAGTGGGTGGCTGTCCACCGCAAGCACCACGCCTTCACCGACGTCGAGGGCGACCCGCACTCCCCTCTCCTGCTCGGCTTTTGGAAGGTGCAGCTCGGCAACGTCCAGCTCTACCGCAAGTGCGCCCGCGACGGCGAGGTGGTGCGCCGCTACGCCAAGGACCTGCCGGCGGACAAGTGGGACCGGGCCCTCTTCGACCACGGCGTGCTCGGCCTCGGCCTCGGCCTCGCCTTCCTCTGCCTCGCCTTCGGCTGGCAGGTCGGCCTCATGGCTGCCGGCTTCCACGTCGTCATCTACCTCGCGATCAACGCGGCGGTGAACGCCGTCGGCCACATGTTCGGGAAGAAGATCTACGAGAACACCGCCCGCAACAGCCAGTGGCTCGCCTGGCTGACCGCCGGCGAGGGCCTCCACAACAACCACCACGCCGCTCCCACCTCGGCCCGCCTCTCGCACGCCAAGGGGGAGATCGACCCGGGTTGGTGGGTCATCAGCCTCCTCGTGCGGACCGGGCAGGCCAAGGTCCGCCTCGGCTCCCTCCGCCTGGCCACCCCGCGGGTGGGCGAAGCCCTGCCCGAGGTCCTCGAGCCGGAGCCCGACGCCCCGGTGGCCGCCCGCTAGAGGTGGCGAGGCCTGGCGCGGCTTTGGCGGGTCTCCTGCCTTAGGCTGCGCCGGTGAGCCACTTTGTCCCAGAGCAGTCGATAGAAGAGCGCGGCATCAACGTCATCCGCGGGCTCGCCATGGACGCCCCCCAGAAGGCGAACTCCGGCCACCCCGGCACCGCCATGGCGCTTGCCCCCCTCGCCCACGTGCTCTTCACGCGGGTGATGCGCTACGACGCCACCGACCCCGAGTGGTTCGACCGGGACCGCTTCATCCTCTCCAACGGCCACGCCTCCATCCTGCAGTACTCGCTCTTGTACCTCACCGGATACGGCCTCGAGCTGGAGGACCTCCGCCAGTTCCGCCAGTTCGGCTCGAGGACGCCGGGCCATCCCGAGGTCCACCACCTGCCCGGCATCGAGGTGACGACCGGCCCGCTCGGGCAGGGCTTCGCCCAGAGCGTCGGTGTCGCCATCGCCGAGCGCCGGCTCCGCCACCAGTTCGGTCCCGGCCTCTGCGACCACCACGTCTTCGGCATCTGCGGCGACGGCGACTTGATGGAGGGCGTCAGCCACGAGGCGGCCTCCCTGGCGGGCAACCTCGGCCTCGGGCGGCTCGTGTTCGTCTACGACGACAACCACATCACGATCGACGGCGCCACCGAGCTCGCCACCCACGACGATGCCGCCAAGCGTTTCGAGGCCTACGGCTGGCACGTGGTGCAGCTCGGCGACGTCGCCAACGACCTCGAGGCCATCGAGGACGGGCTGCGCCAGGGCATGGCCGAGGCTGAGCGGCCCTCGCTCATCGTGCTGCGCAGCCACATCGGCTGGCCCGCTCCCCACCGGACCGACACGAAAGAGGCCCATGGGGACCCCCTTGGCGCCGAGGAGATCCGGGAGACCAAAAAGCTCCTCGGCCTCCCGCCCGAGGAGGACTTCTACGTCCCAGACGACGTCCTCGGGTACTACCGGGCAGCCGGGCGAAGGGGCGCCCCCGAGCGCGAGAAGTGGCTCGCCCGCCTGGACACCCTCGGCGAGGAGGAGCGGGAGCGCTTCGAGGCCTGCCGGGTGGGCAAGGGGCTGAAAGGCTGGGAGGAGGACCTGCCGGTCTTCCAGACCGGCGAGAAGGCCGCCACTCGCAAGGCGATCAACGCCGTCCTCGTCGCCACGGCCGAGAAGATCCCCGGCCTCGTCGTCGGCGCGGCCGACCTGACGGGCAACACGGGGACAAAGCTCGACCTCGACGACGCCATGTCGCCCGCCAACCCCGGCGGCCGCCAGCTCCACTACGGCATCCGAGAGTTCGGGATGGTCTCTGCCATGAACGGCATGGCCCTGCACGGCGGCGTCCTCCCCGTCGGGGGCACCTTCTTCGTCTTCAGCGACTACTGCAGGCCGGCCATCCGCATCGGGGCGATGTCCGAGGCCCATGCCATCTGCTTTTTCACCCACGACTCGATCGGCCTTGGCGAGGACGGACCCACCCACCAGCCGATCGAGCAGCTCGCCTCGCTCCGGGCCATGCCGAACCTCCTCCTCATCCGGCCGGCGGACGCCAACGAGTGCTCTGCGGCCTGGCAGGTGGCTGTCGAGGCCGACACGATGACGGCCCTCATCCTCACCCGCCAGGACGTGCCCGTGCTGGAGGGGACGGCGGAGCGAGCCCGCCTGGGCCTTTCCAGGGGTGCCTACATCCTCTGCGACGAGGAGGACGGTCTCGACATCGTCCTCGTCGGGACCGGCAGCGAGGTGCAGCTCTGCGTCGCCGCCCGCCAGGAGCTCGCCCGCCAGGGCATCTCGGCCCGCGTGGTCTCGTTCCCCTCCTGGGGCCTCTTCGAAGCCACCGACGAGGGGTATCAGGCGAGCGTGCTCCCAGACGACGTCCCGGTCCTCGCCGTCGAGGCAGCCGCCTCCTTCGGCTGGGACCGCTACGCCGACGACGTCGTCTCGATCGACCACTTCGGCGCCTCGGCACCCGGCCAGAGGAACATGGCCGAGTTCGGCTTCACAGTCGAGAACGTCGTCGCGAGGGCCATCCAGCTCCTCGACGAGGACGCCAACTAGAGCCAAAGGAGAAGGAACGTGACGAGGCTGCACGATCTATACGAGCAGGCCGGCCAGAGCCCCTGGGTCGACAACCTGAAGCGCTCCTGGCTGACCGGGGGCCACCTGGCCGAGCTGATCGCCGAGGGTGTGCGGGGGCTCACGTCCAACCCCACCATCATGGCCAAGGCCATCGAGGAGGGTGACGACTACGACGAGCAGTTCAAGGAGTCCTACCGCAAGCACGGCAACGTCATCGACGCCTACTGGGACCTCGTCGTCGACGACGTCGAGGGCGCCCTCGGCGCCTTCCGGCCCCTCTACGACGAGAGCGGCGGCGGTGACGGTTTCGTCTCGATCGAGGTGGCTCCGAACCTGGCCCGCGACACCGCCGGGACGATCGAGGCGGCCCGCCGCCTGCACGAGCGGATCGACGAGCCCAACGTCCTCGTGAAGATCCCCGCCACGAAAGAGGGGTTGCCCGCCATCGAGCAGATGATCGCAGAGGGCCGCTCGATCAACGTCACCCTCATCTTCTCGATCGAACGATACGAGGAGGTCATCGAGGCCTACCTGAGTGGCCTCGAGCGCCTCGTGGCCGAGGGCGGGGACCCGAGCCACGTCGCCTCTGTCGCCTCCTTCTTCGTGAGCAGGGTAGACACCGAGACCGACCGTCGCCTCGGGGCCGTTGCCGAAGAGCGCGAGGATGCCAAGCGGCTTCTCGGCAAGGCCGCCGTCGCCCAGGCCCGGCTCGCCTACGAGCTCTTCGCCCGCCGCTTCGCCGATGAGCGCTGGCAGGCGCTGGCGGCCAAGGGCGCCCGCCCCCAGCGACCCCTCTGGGCCTCCACCTCGACCAAGAACCCCGAGTACCCCGACCTCGCCTACGTGGACACCCTCGTCGGCCCCTCGACAGTCAACACGATGCCCGAGCAGACGATCGAGGCCTTCTTGGACCACGGCCAGGTCGGCCGCAGCGTCGACGACTTCGAGGGGGCCCACGGCGTCATGGCAGGCCTGGCCGAGGTCGGCGTCGACATGGGCGATGTCGCCCGCACCCTCGAGGCAGAGGGAGTCACCTCCTTCGAGAAGTCCTTCGACGAGGTAGCCGAGCGACTCGAGGCAAAGGCGGCCCAACTGGGCGAGCGCTGAGGCGCCGCGCCCCGCCGGAACGACCCCACAAGGAGAGACCACTTGCCCGACATCCGACAGCTCGCTGCGAGGCTCGCCGAGAAGGACGCCTCCCTCTGGCCCGAGCCGAACGTCTCGGCTAACCGCCTCGGCTGGCTGGAGGTACCTCGCCAGCTCGAGAAGGAGGCGAGGAAGCTCAGGTCCTTTGCCGACTCGATCGACCAGGAGACAGTCGTGCTCCTCGGGATGGGAGGCTCCTCTCTCGGGCCGGCGGTGCTGGCGGCTGTCCGCGACGCCCTCGGCGAGTGGCAGGGGCGCCGGGTGGTCGTCTGCGACACGACCGATCCGCTGACCGTCTCGGCCCTGCCGCTCGAGGACGCCTTCATCCTCGTCTCCTCGAAGTCGGGCACCACCCTCGAGCCGAACGTCCTTTTCGACTACGCCCGCTCGAGGGTCTCTGACCCGAAGCGCTACGGGGTGGTGACCGACCCGGGCACTCCCCTCGAGAGGCTCGCCGGCGAGCTCGGGATAGACCACGTCTTCAGCAACAGGCCGGACATCGGCGGACGCTACTCGGTCCTCTCGTACTTCGGCCTCGTGCCTGCCGCCCTCGCCGGCTACGACATCGCCGAGCTGTGCGGTCGGGCCCTCGACGCCGACCGGGAGGAGGCGGTCCAGCTCGGCCTCGACATGGGCGAGGCAGCCCGCCAGGGCCGTGACAAGGCCACCATCGTCGTCCCCGAGGCCTTCTCCTCCTTCGGGCTGTGGATCGAGCAGCTCATCGCCGAGTCGACCGGCAAGCAGGGTCGAGGCTGTGTCCCGGTGCCCACCACCGAGCCCGAGGCGGGGCCGGACCGCCACGTGGTAACGGTCTCGCCGGCCACCGCCCACGAGCTCGGCGAGCAGTTCTTCCGCTTCGAGATGGCCATCGCCATGGCGGGACATGTCCTCCAGATCGACCCGTTCGACGAGCCGAACGTGGCCGAGTCGAAGGCGAACACCAACCGGGTCCTCTCCGAGCTCCCCCTCCCGGTCCTCGAGGCGAGCGAGCCCGCCGCCCTCGACGGCTGGCTCGCCGCCAACCGCCGGCCGGGCGACTACATCTCGGTGCAGGCCTACCTCCCCTTCGGACAGGACGAGGCCCTCGAGAAGCTGCGGCGACGGCTCCGGGATGCCAACGGCAACACGGCGACGACAGCGGGCTACGGCCCCCGCTTCCTCCACTCGACCGGGCAGCTCCACAAGGGTGGGCCGAACACGGTGCTCGCTGTCCAGGTCGTGCCACGGCGACCGTCGGCCGAGGTCGGGATCCCGACCAAGCCCTACGACTTCGCCACCTTGATCGCGGCGCAGGCGATCGGCGACCACGAGAGCCTGCTGGCCCACGACCGGCGGGTGATCCGGATCGCCGCTGACGACCTGAGCGAGCTGGCCTGAGCTGACGGCGCCTTGAGAGGGGAAGTCATGGACGCGCCGACAGACCGCGAGTTCCGTCTCGTCGCCGACGTCCCGGCCGCTTTCACCGAGGTGGTGGCCGAGGCGATCGAGAAGAGCCCCGGGGCCTTTCGCATGGCCCTCTCGGGGGGTGAGACCGCCCGTTCTTGCTACGAGGTCCTCGCCGGGCGGGCAGGCATCGAGTGGGGGCGGGTCGAGTGCTATGTCGGGGACGAGCGGTGCGTCCCGCCCGACGACGACGACGCCAACCAGAAGATGATCCGCCAGGCCCTCATCGAGGTGGTGTCGCCAGCCGCCTTCTTCCCGATGGACTGCGACTCGCCGGAGGCCTACGAGCAGCTGCTGCAAGCTGTGGGGGGCCTCAACCTCATCCACCTCGGCCTCGGCCCCGATGGCCACACCGCCTCCCTTTTCCCCGGCTCGCCCGGCCTCGAGGCGCCGGCCGGCGCCCGCGTGGTGCGCAACTTCGACGAGACGGGCCGCAACAGCCATCCCCGGCTCTCTCTCACCTTCGAGGAGATCGAGCGAGGGGACCTCGTCGTGTTCACGGTGGCGGGCGCTTCGAAAGCAGCCGCCCTGGCGGCCGTGCTCGCCGGCGAGGACCTACCGGCCGCCCGGGTGCGGGCCAGCCGCGTGCTCTTCCTCTGCGACGAGGAGGCGATGAGCGAGGTCCGCCCGTGAGCGGCGCGCCGGCACGCCGGCTGCCGCCCCCGCTCGGCCCAGTCGTGATCGAGAACGCGCAGCCGCTCGTCGCCTGCGGTCGCTTCAGCGCCAAGGCGGTCGTCGGCGACGAGCTGGCCGTGAGCGCTGACATCTTCGCCCACGGCCACGACATCGTGCGGGCCAAGGTGCGCAGCCGGCGGGTCGGCGCCCGCCGCTGGGACGAGTCGCCAATGACCTTCGAGGGGAACGACCACTTCTCGGCGGTCGTGGAGCCGGGTGCCGAAGGGCCTTTCGAGATCGAGATCGCCGGGGACGTCGACCACCTGGCCACCTGGGCGCGTGACGCCCGGCGCCGCCTCGAGGCCGCCCGGACAGATCCCTTCGAGGAGGTCGAGGGGGCGCGCCACCTTGAAGAGGCAGCCGAGGCACTGCTGCAGGCCGGCCGGCCGGCCGAGGCCGAGCAGGTGAGGGAGATCGCCGCTCGGGCCGCCGAGCAGGTCGACCTCGACCTTCTTGACGAGATCGAAGAGCTGGCCGTCTTCCTCGGCGAGAGGGCCCTCTCCCCGGCGGCGACGACTCTGCGGCTGAAGGGCTTCGCCTCGCGGGAGCGGGCCGTCTTCTCCAGCTGGTACGAGCTCTTCCCCCGCTCGGCCAGCCCCGACCCGAACCGGCCCGGCACCCTCCGTGACGTCGCCGTTCGCCTCGATTACGTCGCTCGGCTCGGCTTCGACGTCTTGTACCTGCCCCCCATCCACCCGATCGGGCTGACGGCGCGAAAGGGCAAGGGAAACAGCCCGGTCGCCGCGCCCGCAGATGTCGGCAGCCCCTGGGCGATCGGGTCCCCCGCCGGCGGCCACACGGCCGTCGCCCCCGAGCTCGGCAGCCTGCAGGACTTCGACCACCTGCTGGCCGAGGCCGCCCGACGCGGCATCGAGGTGGCGATGGACCTCGCCTTCCAGTGCTCGCCCGACCATCCCTGGGTGAGCGAGCACCCCGAGTGGTTCCGCCACCGGCCCGACGGCTCGGTCGCTTGCGCCGAGAACCCGCCCAAGCGGTACGAGGACATCTACCCGATCGACTTCGACACAGAGGACCGCCAAGGGCTCTGGGAGGCGCTGGCGGGAGTGGTCTCGTTCTGGGCCGAGCGGGGGGTCGGCATCTTCCGGGTGGACAACCCCCACACCAAGCCCTTCGCCTTTTGGGAGTGGCTGCTCGCCGAGATGAAGCGGGAGCACCCGGGCCTGCTCTTTTTGGCCGAGGCCTTCACCCGGCCCCGCGTCATGCACCGTCTGGCCGAGCTCGGCTTCGACCAGTCCTACACCTACTTCACCTGGCGAGACTCCAAGTGGGAGCTCGAGCAGTACTTCACTGAGCTGACCAGCCCGCCGGGCGTCAACTACTTCCGCCCCAACGTCTGGCCGAACACGCCCGACATCCTGGCCAAGAGCTTGCAGCGGGGGGGGCGGGCCTCCTTCGTCGCCCGCCTCGTGCTCGCTGCCGGGCTCTGTTCCAGCTACGGCATCTACGGGCCGGTCTTCGAGCTCGGCTGGGACGAGCCGGCAGCAGCCGGCTCCGAGGAGTACAAGGCATCCGAGAAGTACGAGGTCCACCACCACGACCTCGAGGACGCCCGCTCTATCGCCGACCTGCTGGCCCGGGTGAACGCCGCCCGCAAGGCGAACAGGGCTCTCCAGCGCAACAGGGCGCTCCACTTCCACCGGGTCGACAACGACCAGCTCATCTGCTGGTCGAAGCGCTCGCGGGAAGGAGACGTGGCAATCGGGGTAGTGAACCTCGACCACCGCTGGGTCCAGTCCGGCTTCGTCGAGCTCGACGCCGGCGCCCTCGGGGTCCGAGAGGGGGCAGAGATCGTCGTGGAGGACGCCTTGAGCGGTGAGAGCTACAAGTGGGTGGCCGGAGCCAACTTCGTCCGGCTCGACCCGGCGGAGGTGCCGGCCCACCTGCTCAGCCTGCGGAGCTCTTCATGAGCCCGACCGGCGAGCGCTTCGAGGAGCCGGACTGGTACAAAGACGCCGTCATCTACGAGCTGCACGTGCGGGCCTTCGCCGACTCCGACGGGGACGGCAGGGGCGACTTCCGGGGGATGGCTTCGCACCTCGACTACCTCCACCAGCTCGGCGTGACAGCCCTCTGGCTGCTGCCCTTCTACCCCTCGCCCCTGCGTGACGACGGCTACGACATCGCCGACTACACCGGCATCCACCCCGACTACGGCACCTTGCGCGACTTCCGGCGCTTTGTCGAGGAGGCGCACCGGCGCGACATGCGGGTCATCACCGAGCTCGTGCTCAACCACACGAGCGACCAGCACCCCTGGTTCCAGCGGGCCCGCCAGTCGCCGCCGGGGAGCGCCTACCGGGACTTCTACGTCTGGAGCGACACGCCCCGCCGCTACGAGCAGGCGCGGGTCATCTTCTCCGACTTCGAGCAGTCCAACTGGAGCTGGGACCCGGTGGCGGGGGCCTACTACTGGCACCGCTTCTACTCCCACCAGCCCGACCTCAACTTCAACAATCCGGCGGTCCGCCGGGCGATGTTCCGCACCGTCGACTTCTGGCTCCGCCTCGGCGTCGACGGCCTCCGCCTCGACGCCGTCCCCTACCTCTACGAGGAGGAGGGGACCGACTGCGAGAACCTGCCGGCGACCCACGAGTACCTGAGGCAGCTCCGGCGCCACGTCGACGACAACTTCCCGGGCCGGATGCTGCTGGCGGAGGCCAACCAGTGGCCGGAGGACGCCAGCGCCTACTTCGGCAAGGGTGACGAGTGCCACATGGCTTTCCACTTCCCGCTCATGCCGCGCCTTTTCATGTCGCTTCGCATGGAGGACCGCTTCCCCATCATCGACATCTTGCAGCAGACCCCCGCCATCCCCGAGACCTGCCAGTGGGCGCTGTTCCTGCGCAACCATGACGAGCTCACCCTCGAGATGGTGACCGACGAGGAGCGCGACTACATGTACCGGGCCTACGCCAGGGACCCGGTCATGCGGATCAACCTCGGCATCCGTCGTCGCCTCGCTCCGCTCTTGCAGTTCCACCGCCAGAAGATCGAGCTCATGCACGGCCTTTTGATGTCGATGCCGGGGACTCCCGTGCTCTACTACGGCGACGAGATCGGCATGGGCGACAACGTCTACCTGGGGGACCGGAACTCGGTCCGCACCCCGATGCAGTGGAACGCCGATCGCAACGCCGGCTTCTCGAGCGCCAACCCGCAGCGGCTCTTCCTGCCGGTCAACATCGACCCGCAGTGCCACTACGAGTCGGTCAACGTCGCCGCCCAGCTCGACAATCCCGACTCACTCCTGCGCTGGGTGCGCCGCCTCATCGCCCTGCGCAAGCGCCACCCCGTCTTCGGCCGCGGCAAGATGGACTTCGTCTTCTCCGAGAACCCCCGCGTCCTCGCTTTCGTCCGCCACGACGACGACGAGACGATCCTCGTGGTGGCCAACCTCTCCCGCTTCGCCGAGTACGTCACCCTCGACCTCTCGCAGTACCGGGGCGCCGAGCCCCGCGAGCTGTTCGGGCAGACCACCTTCCCCACCATCGGCGAGCTCCCCTACCTCGTCACGCTCGGGCCCCACTCCTTTTACTGGCTGAGCCTCGGCAGCAGGGTGCCCGACACCCAGACGGCCACCATCTCCCTCCCCTCGATCCGCCTCCCCCGTCCCTGGTGGCGCTTCGTCGAGGGCGAGGAGGTGGCCCGCCTAGAGGCCATCCTGCCCGCCATCTTGCGAAAGAGGCGCTGGTTCGGCGCCAAGCACCGGCGGATCCTCGCCGCCACGGTGGCCGAGCGGGTGCCGCTCCCCTACGGCACCGGTGGCGAGCGGGCCGAGCTGCTCGTGGTGAACGTCGAGTACCTCGACGGCGAGCCAGAGCGCTACCTCGTCCCCATCATGCAGGTGGAAGGGGAGGGCGCCGTCACCCTCCTGCAGGACCACCCAGAGGCCGCTCTGGCCCTCACGACGGGACCCGAGGGCACCCCCGGCGTCCTCGCTGACGCCCACTACGATTCCCGCTTCGGCAAGGCCCTCGTCGAGCTCGTTGCCGGCAGGCGGCGCCGGAGCGCCGAGGGGGGGCTGCGCATCGCCGGCATCCAGGTGGCGGCGAAGGCCACCGAGCTCGGCGCCATCGGCACGGGCGAGCGGGCTCCGGCCCGCGTGGCGGGCGGGGAGCAGTCGAACACCTCGATCATCGTCGGTGAGCCGGACGGCCCGCGGGCCATCGTGAAGACGATCAGGCGCCTCGAGCCAGGCCCTCACCCCGAGATCGAGCTGGGCCGCCTCCTCACCTCCCTCGGAGCGCCTGTCGCTCCCCTCCTCGGCTCGGTCGAGCTGCTGCCGGCCCAAGGGCAGGGAACTGCGGTCGCCGTCCTGCACCAGTTCGTCCCGAACGAGTCGGATGCCTGGAGCTCGACCCTGCGGGTGGCCGCCAGCTTCCTCGAGGCCCACGCCGAGGAGGGCGGCGAGGGTCACTTCCCCCTCGAGGCCCCCCGGCCGGGCGGGTTGGCCGCCGTCTTCGAGGAGCGCGAGCTGCCAGAGGTGGTGGAAGCCGAGATGTCAGAGGCGCTGGCCGCCGCCGAGCTGCTCGGCCGGCGCACCGGCGAGCTGCACGGCTATCTGTCGGCGCCTGCCGGCGGGCAGGCCTTCCGGCCCGAGCCGCTCACCCCCATGGGCCAGCGCTCGCTCTACCAGTCGATGCGGACGGCCGCCCGCCGCACCCTGGCGCTCGCCCGACAACGTCTCGGCCAGCTCTCCGAGCGGGACCGCCACCTGGTGGAGGAGCTGCTCGACCGAGAAGAGGAGCTCCTCGGCGCCCTGCAGGAGGTGCTCGGGCTCCGAAGCGGGCGGCGCATTCGGGTGCACGGAGACCTCCACCTCGGCCAGGTCCTCTTCACCGGGCGCGACTTCGTCTTCGTCGACTTCGAGGGTGAGCCTGCCCGCAGCTTCTCCGAGCGTCGGCTGAAGCGCTCGCCGATGCGGGACGTGGCAGGCATGATCCGCTCCTACCAGTACGCCGCCCAGAGCGCCGTCGACGAGCTGGTCGCCCGGGGCGTCATGGAGACAGAGGACGGGACCACCTTCGACTCCTACCTGCGGAGCGCCAACCGCTGGGCCTACTGGGCCTCGGTCGCCTTCCTGCAGGGCTACCTGCCGGAGGCCCGCCGGGCCGGCGTCCTGCCCGAGGACGACGTCGAGCTCGCCATTGACTTGCGCGCCCACCTGTTCGAGAAGGCCCTCTACGAGTTGCGCTACGAGCTCGGCAACCGCCCGGAGTGGGTCCACCTCCCCCTCGGCGGCCTCTCTTCGCTCTTCCGACTCGAGGAGAACCAGAGCCAGTGAGGCCGACCGCCGACGGCTCGCCCGCCAGCGAGAGCCTTCGGCTGCTGGCCGAGGGCCGGGGCGTCGCCACCTCCTACGCCGATGCCTTCGGGGTCCGCCGACAGGTGAGCGACGAGACCCTGCTCGCCGTCGTGCAGGCGCTCGGCCTGCCGCTCGAGAGCGCAACAGACGCCGGCCGGCTGCTCGCAGCCGAGCCGCTCGCCAGCGAGGAGGCCTTCTATCTTCCTCCGGTCCTCGTCGCCTGGGACGGCGAGCTGCCCCCGCTTCGTCTCGGCCCGCCCGAGGCGCTGCGGGCGATCACCATCGCTCTCGCCCTCGAGGACGGGAGCGAGGCCGGTGAAAGCCTGCGACTCGCTGTCGAAGAGGCTGCCGTGGTGGTGCGGGCGGCCGCCCCGATACCCTTCGGCCGCCACGAGCTCGCCGTCGGCCGGCCGGGGAGGGCGCCCGGCTCCCCCTCCGGCAGCCCATCTCGCCTCGAGGAGGAGCCGGACGAGATAGCCGTCATCTCCGCACCGCGGCGGGCGCCTGCACTCACCGGGCCGAGCTGTGGTGCCTACCTCCCCACCTACGCCCTCAGGGGAGCCGACGGCGAAGGCGGCCACCTCGGCCTCCTCGCCTCTGCCGGAGAGGGCCTCGCCCGGCGCGGGGCGAGCTACCTCGCCACCCTCCCCCTCCTCGCCGACCTGGCGGCCGAGGGCGACTTCCCGGGCCCGTACTCGCCCCTGACCCGCCTTTTTTGGAACGAGGGCTTCCTCGACCCCTCCGCCTTGCCCGAGCTCGCCTCTGTTCTCGATGGGACCACCTTCGGGCGCGGCGCCTCCGAGCGGGCCCGAGCCCTCCGGCCCCACCTCCCGGCCGCGCTCGCCCGCCTGCGAGACAACGGTGGCGCCAGGCTGGCAGCCTTCGAGGCCTACCTCGAGGCCAGACCCGAGGTGCTCGACTACGCCCGCTACCGGGCAGCCTGCGAGGCGCGGGGAGGCGACCGGCGGGGCTGGCCGGCCCGCTGGCGCCGCGGCCTCATCGAGGACCGGGAGGTGGACCCCGCCGCCATCGAGGCTCACAGCTACGCCCAGTTCGCGATCGAGAGCCAGCTCGACGAGACAACGGGTCGGCTGGAGGCGAGCGGGAGCCGGCTCATGCTCGACCTCCCGCTCGGCTCGCGAGGAGACGGCTATGACCCGTGGGCCTTCCCGGAGGCCTTCGCGCCAGGCGTCCGCATCGGCGCCCCGCCTGATCGCTTCTTCACCGGCGGGCAGGACTGGGGCTTTCCGCCTCTCTCTCCTCCCGCCGAGCGCGCCGGCGGCTACGCCGTCACGACGGCCTGCTTGCAGAACATGCTGGCCCACGCAAAGGCGCTGCGGATCGACCACGTCCTCGGCCTCTCCCGTCTCTGGTGGATCCCGGCCGAGATGGGCCCGACCGAGGGGACCTACGTCTCCTATCCGACAGAGGAGCTGCTCGCCCTGCACAGCCTGGAGGCGTGGCGGGCGGGAGCGGTCCTCGTCGGTGAGAACCTCGGAACGGTCGAGCCCGGGTTCACGGCTCTCCTCGCCGAGCACAACATCGCCGGCATGAAGGTTGCCGTCTTCGACCTCGAGTCGCCCGACGCCCATCCGATGGAGCCCTTGGCGCCCCCAGCTGGCACCGTCGCCCTCGTCGACACCCACGACACTGCCACCTTCGCCGCCTGGTACAGGGCACATGACATCGCCGAGAGGAAGGCCCGGGGGCTCCTCGATGCCGCCGAGGCCGAGGCGGAGCAGGTGAGAAGAGAGCGGGCTGCCCGGATCCTCTCTGACCGCCTCGTCGCCTCCGGGCTGCTCGCGGCGAACGAGGCAGCCGATCCCGTGGCGGTCCATCGCGGCCTTCTCGGAGAGCTCGGCCGAAGCGAGGCGGAGCTCGTCCTCGTCAATCCGGAGGACTGCTGGGGCGAGCTCGAGGGACAGAACATCCCCGGCACGGTGGGCCGGGAGAACTTCTCCCGCCCCTTTTCCCGCGCCGTCGCCGAGATGGACGCCGATGCCGCTCTCACCTCGGCCTTCTTTGCCCT
>JAJYQK010000131.1 GCA_021794645.1 Actinomycetes bacterium | reverse complement strand
TCCCTTGTTGGTGACCTTCAGGTGGAAGACGATGCGCCGCTTGGAAGAGGACGTGTTGCGCGAGACCTTCACCTTCAGATGGTCGGTCCCTCGGCTGCAGTTCTGGCGCTTGGAGAGCCCCGGCATCGACGGGGTCGAAGAGACGAGGCAGACCGAGGCTCGGGCGACGTGGCCGAGCACGTTGACAGTCCCCCCACCGGCAGACAGGAAGGAGGGCTTGGCCGAAAAGGAGCGGATGATGGGCTTTGGGGCCGTCTTCTTCTTCAAGCGGCGCGGCTTTGGGTGGCGCCGGTGGGTCACCGCCACTAGGGCGCTGCGCGAGCCGACGGCGGCACTTGCCGTTCCGGCGGCAGCTGTCATCGCGGCTAGGGCGAGCACGAGCCCGACCGCCAGGCGACCGACGGCCGCGAGCGTTCTTCTCTGTGATGCGCACTGCCCCATCTCTGCCCCTCCCCGCTGCTGCCCTGATAGCTGCTGCTCAGCAAACGCCCGGCGACGACTCTCGGAAATGGGGGAGTTCCGCCATATCGAGAGACAGTTCTGAGTCGAAATGACGCTCGGAGTGTCAGATCAGACTCTCTCGGTGTGCGCCGCCAGCCGGTGTTATAAAGCGGGGCCGCCAAATGGCGCTCCGGATGACTACGCTCCGGGGCGATGGGCGGCGGCGAGACCGACCTTCCGGAAGGAGCGGCCCTCGCCGACCTCGTCCGCCGCCTCCGCTCGGAAGCGGGGCTCACCCAGGAACAGCTCGCCCGCGAGCTCGGGGTCTCCTTCGTCACCGTGAACCGGTGGGAGAGCGGCAAGGGACACGTCTCCGCGGCTCACGCCAGGGCCCTTTTCTCGTTCGAGCCGCCCGGGACCGAGCGGCGGGGCGACACCCACTTCTTCACGAGCTTCGTCGGGCGGGAACAAGAGCTCTCGGTTCTCTCGGACCTCATCGACGAGCACCGCCTGGTCACCCTCGTCGGCCCAGGCGGAATAGGGAAGACCCGCTTGGCGGTGGAAGCGGTCAAGCGGCGGGCGAGGGGCTCGGCCGTCTTCGTCGCTCTCGAGCCGGTCGCCCGCCCAGAGGGCCTTCTCACGGCCGTTGCCGCCCAGCTGAAGGTGCGGGACCGGCCGGGGATCGACCCGGTCGACACCATGGCGAATGTTCTCTCAGCGGATGGCCCGCTTCTGGTTCTCGACGGTGCCGAGCACTTGAGCGAGGCGGTGGCAGAGCTGGTCGACGGTCTCCTCGCAAGGACGGTCGAGTGCCGGATCCTCCTCACCTCGAGGCGGGTCCTCTCTCTTCCGGGTGAGGCCGTCTACACCCTCGGCCCGCTTGCCTGCCCGGCAGCGAGAGCCGACGCGAGCGCCGTCCTCTCCTCTGAGGCGGTGCAGCTCTTCATCTCCCGCGCCCGGCAGCGGAGCCCTCACCTCGAAGTGGGTGAGCTGGAGCCCGGCCGGCTGGCGGAGCTCTGCCGTCGCCTCGAAGGCCTTCCCCTCGCCATCGAGCTGCTGGCCGGCTGGGTGGGCACATTCTCTGTGAACGAGATCCTCGAGCGGGCGAGCGACCTGCTCGAGGCGGACCACACCGGCAGCGGAGCGGCCCTGAGAGAGGTGGCCGAGCAGAGCTGGAGGCTGCTCAGCGCCGAGCAGCAGAGCTTTGTCTCCCAGCTCTCTGTCATGAGGGGCTCTTTCGAGCTGGACGATGCCACGGCTGTCACATGCGCTCGACCGCCCGAGACCGCCCGGTTGCTCCGTCAGCTCGTCGACTCTTCTTTCCTCATCGTCCGTCCTGGTGCTGTCGCCAACCGCTTCCAGATGCTCGAGACGATGCGCGTCTTCGTCTCCTCCCACCTCGAGGAGGAGACGAGGGCCACCGCCACTCTCCGGCACACCGAGCACTTCTGCCAGCTCGCCCTGCAGAGCGAGTCGAAGATGATGTCGCCCGAGGCGGCCGCCTGGGGCGAGCGGATCGCCCTTTCCTGGCCGGACATCGAGGCGGCGCTCGGCCGTCTGGCAGCCGAGCGGCGCCTCGACGACGGCCTCAAGGTGACGGCTGCCCTCTGGCCGTGGTGGCTCTCGCGCGGGCGGCTGGCGCTCGGACGGGCCCAGCTCGAGACCTTCTTGTCGATGGCCGGTGGACGAGACGACGAGACCGTGGCCCGTGCCAGCTGCGCGGCGGCAGTACTCGCCGCCGAGCACGGCGCCTATGGGGAGGCGAGGCAGAGGGCGGTCCGCGCCAGGCGCACCTTCGAGCGCCACGGGCGGGAGGCCGACCTCGCCGTCGCCGCCACCGTCATCGGCTCGGCCTCCCGTTACCTCGACGAGACCGAGACCGCCCGGGAGGGCTTCTCGGAGGCCTTGGCGCGCCGGCGCCGCCTCGGAGACGAGCGGGGCGTCGCCGTCGCCCTCAACAACCTCGCCCTCCTGGCGCTCGATGCCGGCAGTTACGGGGAGGCAGACGAGCTCTTCGCCGAGTCCATCTCTTTGAAGCGCCGTCTCGGCAACGCCGCCTCGCTTGCCATCGGACTTTCCAACCACGCCACCGTCCTCATCCGCCAGGGCCGGTTCGCCGAGGCGAGCGAGCTGCTCGAGGAGGCGACCGCCATCTCCGAGCGCCTCGACAACCCCCAGCTCGAAGGATCGATCGCCGCCAACCTGGGCGAGGTGGCCGGCGCCAACGGGGAGTGGGAGAGCGCCCTCGCCCACTTCGAGCTCTCCCTCGTCGCAGTGCGGGCGGGTGGTCATGCCCACGACGAGGTGGTGGCCCTCGTGGGCATCGGCCGGGCCCTCGCCCGCCTCGGCCGGCGCACCGAGGCCCTCGAGCGACTGCGGGAAGCCGAGGCGGTGGCGAGCGCCACGGGCAACCTCTCGGGGTTGGGCAAGGCGCGGGCGGCCCTGGGCGAGCTCGGCGAGGAGAGCCGCTCTCTGCCACCGGGCGGTCTCACGGCTCGGGAGGCGGAGGTGCTCCGCCTCCTCGCCCTCGGCTCGTCGAGCAAGGAGATCGCCGGCGCTCTCGGCCTCAAGGTTCGGACGGTCGAGCACCACCTGGCGAGCATCTACCGGAAGCTGAATGCCGGTGGTCGGGTCGAGGCGACCCGCTGGGCGGTCGCCCACGGCGTCGTCGGCGCCGGGCCGAGCCCGGCCGGCAGCGGGGGCCGACCAGCCGCCGGGTCATGGAAACCCCCGCCCGCACGGGGCGGACGGGGGTCAGTTGCCCCCTCAGGCAACGGGGACGATCCTACCTAGTTGCTTACAAGTACGCAATGGCTGGCCGGTGGTGCGACCGCTCGCCTCGGTAGCCTGGCTCGCATGTGCGGGATCATCGGCGTCACCGGCATCGAGGACCCGCTCCAGCTCGTCCTCGACGGCCTCACCCTCCTCGAGTACCGGGGTTATGACTCGGCCGGGGTGGCCCTTGTAAACGGCCCGGCCGAGGGCGGCATCTGGCGGGAGCGGGCGGCGGTGCGGGGCCAGTCCATCCCTTTGCTGCAACGGCAGGCTGGCAGCGCCCCGGTTGCCCGGGCGGGCATCGGCCACACCCGCTGGGCCACCCATGGCGCCCCGACGGAGGAGAACGCCCACCCCCACCTCGACTGCCGGGGCGAGGTGGCGGTCGTGCACAACGGGATCATCGAGAACTACAGGGAGCTCGCAGCCCGGCTGGCAGCTTCGGGCCACGTGCTCGCCTCCAAGACCGATACCGAGGTCGTGGCCCATCTCGTCGAGGAGGAGCTTGCCCGGGGGGCGGACCTCCCCGAGGCGGTGCGGCGCAGTGCCGCCGTCCTGAGAGGCGACTACGCCCTGGCGCTCGCCCATGTCGCCGAGCCCGACCTGATAGTCGCCACCCGGCGCACCTCTCCTTTGATCGTGGGGCGGACCGAGACCGTCGGGCTCGTCTCCTCGGACATCTCTGCTGTCCTCGATACGACCCGGGAGCTCTATGCCATCGAGGACGGCCAGGTGGCGGCCGTCCGGCCGGGCACCATCGAGGTGACAGACCTCGAGGGCAACCCGGTCGAGCCGACGCCGATCAGGGTGTCCTGGGGGGTGCAGGCCGCCCGGCGGGAGGGCTACGAGGACTTCATGTCGAAAGAGATCCACGAGCAGCCGCACGCCCTCGCCGACACCCTCATCGGCCGGCTCCCCGAGGGTCGGACCGAGTTCGACGAGCTGGTGCTCGGAGACGAGGTGCTCGCCTCGGTCGAGCGGGTGGTCACGGTCGCCTGCGGCTCCTCCTACCATGCCGGCTACATCGGCTCGGCCGCCCTCGAGCAGTGGGCCCGCCTGCCCGCCCACGCCGAGATCGCCAGCGAGTTCAGGTACCGCTCACCGGTCCTCGACGAGAGGACGCTCGTCGTCGCCATCAGCCAGTCCGGCGAGACGGTCGACACCTACCACGCCCTGCGGGAGGCGAAGGCCCGCGGGGCGAGGACCCTTGTCATCACGAACGTCGTCGACTCGCTCATGGCGCGGGAGGCAGACGGCGTCCTCTACACCCGCGCCGGCCTCGAGATCGGCGTCGCCTCGACCAAGTGCCACGTCTCGCAGATACTGCTCTTCCAGCTCTTCGCCCTCCACATGGCGCGGCTGCGCAAAGCCCTTCCGAGCGAGGAGCTGGCCCGCCTCGCCGCCGGCCTCGAGCAGCTGCCCGACCTCGTCGCCCGGGCGCTTGACCGCGCCGGCCAGTACGAGAAGGTCGCCGAGCAGCTCGCCGGCGTGAACGACGTCTTCTTCCTCGGGCGCAACATCGGCTACCCGATAGCCCTCGAGGGGGCTCTCAAGCTGAAAGAGCTCGCCTACGTGCGGGCCGAGGCCTATGCGGCCGGCGAGATGAAGCACGGTCCCATCTCGCTCATCGACCGCCACTCCGTCGCCGTCGTCGTGGCGACGAGGGGCCCGCTTTGGCCGAAGCTGCTCGCCAACATCGAGGAGCTGCGGGCGAGGGGGGCGAGGGTGGTGGCGGTGGCCGACGAGAACGACGCCGAGACGGCCTCTCTCGTCGACCTCGTCCTCGAGGTGCCGGCCACC
>JAJYQK010000077.1 GCA_021794645.1 Actinomycetes bacterium | reverse complement strand
GGTGAAGGACCAGAGGTAGTCGGCAAAGCTCCCCCGCTCCTCTTGCACCTCGATGAAGGCGCGGGCGTTTCCGATGGCCGAGGCGACCTTCAGCCGGTTGCGGACTATGCCGGGGTTGGAGAGGAGGCGGGCCACCTGCGGCTCTTTGTAGCTGGCGACCCGCGCCGGGTCGAAGCCCTCGAAGGCGTCCCGGTAGCCGTCCCTCTTGGAGAGGATGGTGGACCAGGAGAGGCCTGCCTGGGCGCCCTCGAGCACGAGCATCTCGAACAGGTGGCGGTCGTTTCGGGAGGGCCTTCCCCACTCGAGGTCGTGGTACCGCTCCATCGCCTCCGAGGAGACTGCCCAGGGGCATCTCTCGGGACCGGGCATGGCGGCATTCTCGCCCAAAGATCGCCTGCGCCGAGGTCAGGAGGACTTTCGTCAGACGATGGTTCGCCGGCGGTCGATCGGGGGAAGCTAGGGACGTGCCTGATCACTTCGATACCGCCTCTGTCGAGTCCGAGGCGGCCGCTGCAAAGCCCGGAACGGCCGTGGGAGGCGGAGAGATCGACGAGGTCGACCTCTCCGAGGAGGAGAAGCGCCGTTTCTCGGCTTTGGTGCAGTGGTCGTACGCGGACGAGTACTACGCCGCCGAGCCGATCCTCAGCCATGAGAGCGCCACCCTGGTGCTGCGGGGCGAGATCGACGCCATCGCCCTCCCCGAGGTGAGGTCGCTGCTCGACATCATCGTCGACGGGCGCCCGCGGCGGCTGGCCGTCGACCTCGCCGATGCCGCCTTCGTCTCGGTCTCGGCCATGCTCTGCGTGGTCGACGCCGCCCGGCACATCCCCGAGGTCGTCATCGAGCGGCCGAGCGCCACGGTGCGCCGGATCTTCGAGCTCGTCGACCCCGACCGCCGGCTCAAGCTCTAGAGCTGCGGGCGCAGTCGATACAGAGCTCGGCGGTAGGGAGCGCATCGAGGCGCTCGCGCCCTATCGGTCCGTGGCAGGAGAGACAGCGGCCGTACCCGCCGGCCCGCTGCCGGGCGAGCGCCTCCTCGATCGCTTTCAGCGAAGCCTCGGCCCTGCCGAGCAGGGCTGCGACCCTTAGCCGCTCGAAGCCGATGCTCGAACCCTCGACGTCGTGCTCGTCGTCGGGTCCCTCGGCTGTCGACTCGGCGATGGCGGCCGCCTCCGCCTCGAGGTCGGCCACGAGGCGCCTCGCCTGCCGGGCAGCCTCTTCGAGATCGGTGCCGGGCACGGGGGAAGGCTACGGAGGGCCGCTCGGCCCGCCGGCCGGTTGGCGCAGATGAAGGGCGCCGCAGTGGCCCGCCGGGCCGTCCGCCGGGCCGTCTCGACCGCTCTTCCCGGCGGGAGGATCGTCCGCTCGGCGGCCCTGCCCGCCGCTGCCCACCTCCTGCCGAGCGTCCTCGTGCTTGGCCAGTGGTGGCCGCGGGCAGCCCCGCCCCTGCGGTCCCTCCCGGGTGGGCTCTGCCGCTGGCGGGGGCCCGACACGGGCCGGCCGGAGGTCGCCCTCACCTTCGACGACGGTCCGGACCCAGTGGGCAGCCTGGCCGTGGCCGGCCTCCTCGAGGAGGCCGGCATGGCGGGCAGCTTCTTCACGGTCGGGGAGCTGGTCGAGGCCAACCCCGAGATCGTGCGGGAGCTGAAGGCCCGCGGCCACGAGGTGGGGACGCACGGCTACCGCCACCGCCACCATCTCTTGCAGCGCGGCAGCGACACGGCGGCCGACCTGACCCGGGCGGTCTCGGCCCTGGAGCGGATCGGCCCCGGCTTCCGGCCCCGCTACTTCCGCCCGCCTTACGGGCAGGTCTCGGCCGGCTCGATCGCGGCCTGCCAGCGAGCCGGCCTCGAGATGGTGCTCTGGTCCGCCTGGGGGCGGGAGTGGGCCGAGCAAGAGCCGGCCGCGGTGGCCGCCCGGATCGCAAGGAGGCTCGAGCCAGGGGCCATCGTCCTCCTGCACGACTCCGAGGCCACCTCACCGCCGGGCACGGCGGCCCGGGCGAGGGAGGCTCTCGGAGAGGTCCTCGCCAAGCTCGATGCAGCCGGCCTGCGCTCGGTCACCCTCTCGGACCTCTTGCGCAGGTAGCGCCGGCGGCCGAGCCACCAGCTGTTACAAATGGCCTATGGCAGGGGTGGCTATAGAGGCGAGCGACCTCGTGAAGACCTTCAAGGGCGGCGTGACAGCCCTCGGCGGAGTCTCGCTCCAGGTGGAGGAGGCGAGCGTCTTCGGCATGCTCGGCCCGAACGGGGCCGGCAAGACGACGGCTGTCCGCATCCTCACGACGATCCTCCGGCCCGACAGCGGTTCGGCCGCCGTCCTCGGCCGGGACGTCGTGCGCCACCCGGCCGAGGTGCGGGCACTCATCGGCCTCGCCGGGCAGTACGCGGCCGTGGACGAGAACCTGACCGGTCTCGAGAACCTCCGCATGATCGGCCAGCTCTGCCAGCTGGCCCGCCGGGACGCCCGGCGCCGGGCCGTCGAGCTGCTCGAGCAGTTCGACCTCTCCGATGCCGCCGCCCGGCCCGTCAAGACCTACTCGGGCGGGATGCGCCGCCGCCTCGACCTGGCGGCCGCTCTCGTCGACCGGCCCCCGGTCCTCTTCCTCGACGAGCCCACCACCGGGCTCGACCCCTTCTCCCGGCTCTCGCTCTGGCAGGTCATCGAGGAGCTGGTGGGCGGGGGGACGACGGTGCTCCTCACCACCCAGTACCTCGAGGAGGCGGACCGCCTCTGTGGCCGTCTCGTCGTGATCGACCATGGCCGGGTCATCGCCGAGGGCACCCCGGGCGAGCTGAAGGACAACCTCGGTGCCAACCGCCTCGACCTCGACCTCGCCTCCTCCGAGGAGGCCGAGCGGGCCAAGGCCGCCCTGGCGGCCCGCTTCGGCGAGGCCGTCACCACCCGCGAGGCGGGGCTAGAGGTGACGATCGGGAGCGGCTCGCGAGACGTCATCGAGGCCCTGCGGACCCTGGACGAGGCCGGCATCGTGCCAGCCGGCATGACGGTGCGCGAGCCGAGCCTCGACGACGTCTTTCTCGCCCTCACCGGGCACGGAGCAGAGGAGCGATGACCACAACCACCTTGAGCGTCCCGGCAGCCCGCCGGGTGAGCCGGAGCCCGCTGCGAGCCGCCCGCGACACCCTCGTCATCGCCGAGCGGAACCTCATCGCCTATGTCCGCATCCCCGAGGCGCTCTTCTTCTCGAGCGTCCAGCCGATCATGTTCGTGCTCTTGTTCCGCTACGTCTTCGGCGGAGCGATCCAGGTCACGAACCCGGGCGGATACGTCAACTACCTGATGCCGGGGATCTTCGTGCAGACGGTGGCCTTCGGCTCGGTCGGGACCGCCATCGGCCTCGCCGAGGACCTGCAAAAGGGGCTGATCGAGCGGTTCAGGTCCCTCCCCATGGCCCGCTCGGCCGTGCTCGCCGGGCGGACGGTGGCAGATCTCTGCCGGAACGTCCTCGTCACCGCCCTCATCACCGGGGTCGGCTTCGCCGTCGGCTTCCGGCCGACCCACGCCGTCGGCTTCATCGCCGCTGTCCTTCTCCTGCTCCTCTTCGCCTATGCGCTCAGCTGGGGCTTTGCCGCCGTCGGCCTCTCAGCGCCGAACTCCGAGACCGCCCAGGTGATGGCCTTCCCCCTCCTGTTCCCGCTCACCTTCGCCTCGAGCGCCTTCGTGCCGGTCCAGTCGATGCCGGGCTGGCTGCAGGCCTTCGCCAAGTACCAGCCCGTGAGCCAGGTGATCGACGCCGTCCGCGGCCTCATGGTGGGGGGCGTCTCGGGTGTCCCGGGCCACGTCATCGCCTCGATCGCCTGGGCCTGCGGCTTCTTCCTCGTGCTCGCCCCGCTGGCGGTCAACCGGTACCGCACCCGCACCTGAGGCGGTTGCCAGAGCCGGGGCCCTCACCGGCGAGGAGGCGGCTGCCCATTCGATGAGCAGGCAGGCGGCTTTCTCTCGACTGCTCGGTCGCGCCGGGGCTGGCACGAGGCCGCGGACGAGAACCGGGCCCGCCGGCTGCTGGCGCCTCGCCGCCTCAGCGGCCGGCGCCGGCGAAAAGGGCCCTCGCCCTCTCGGCCACCTGCTCGACGGCGGCGGCCTCGGGCAGCTCGCCGGCAGCGAACATCGCCGCCTGCAGGGCCGGGCCGTGGCTGGCGTAGCGCTCCATCTCGGCTCTCGTCACCGGCTGCACCAGGTAGTGGATGTGGACCGGCTCGCCGCCGGCATGTGACCAGAGGCAGTTGTAGACCTGCTCGGCCCCGGTCAGCTCGGCTGCCACCTGCGAGGCGAGCCGCAGCAGCGGCCCGAGCTCGGCCGCCTCCTCTCCCGAGAGCCCGGCGACGGCGGTGACGTGGCGGAGCGGCTTCACTATGAGGCTCCCGAGCCCGAGGGGCCCGACGCAGTGCTCGACGACGAGGTGGCCACTCGAGGCGATGCGGCCGCCCGGCAGCGGCACCCGCCCGGCCACGAGGTCGCAGGCGAGGCAGCCCTCGGTCCCGGCCACTCAGCGGACCTGGTAGTTGGGGGCCTCTTTCGTGATGACGACGTCGTGGGGGTGGCTCTCGCGCAGGCTGGCGGGGGAGACCCGCATGAACTGGCCCTTTTCCTGCAGGTCGGTGACGCTGCGGGCGCCGCAGTAACCCATCGCCTGGCGGAGGCCGCCCACGAGCTGGTGGATGACGATGCCGAGCGGACCCTTGTAGGGGACGCGTCCCTCGATGCCCTCGGGCACGAGCTTGCCCGACTCGACCGCCCCCTGGAAGTAGCGGTCCTTCGAGAAGGAGCGGCCCTGCATGGCCCCGAGCGAGCCCATGCCCCGGTACTCCTTGAACCGCTCGCCCTGCTGCACGACGATCTCGCCCGGGGACTCCTCCACGCCGGCGAGGGCGTTGCCCAGCATCACGGTGTCGGCCCCGGCCGCCAGCGCCTTGGCGATGTCGCCGGAGAACTGCACGCCGCCGTCGGCCACGATCGGCACACCGTGGGGGCGGGCGGCGCGGGCGCAGTCGAAGATGGCCGTTATCTGGGGGACGCCGATGCCGGCCACGACCCGGGTGGTGCAGATCGAGCCGGGGCCGATGCCGACCTTGACGGCATCGGCGCCGGCCTCGATGAGG
>JAJYQK010000033.1 GCA_021794645.1 Actinomycetes bacterium | reverse complement strand
CTGCGTCATCCCCCCGCCCACGCTGGCCGAAGAAACGGTCCGCCTCCTCGAGGAGCACACGGGCCGCATCGCCGAGGCGCTCGACGTGCGGGGCCCGATCAACGTCCAGTACGCCGTCAAGCAGGGTCAGGTCTTCGTGATCGAGGCCAACCCGCGGGCTTCGCGCACGGTGCCGTTCGTGGCCAAGGCGACCGGCGTCCCCCTCGCCAAGGTGGCGGCCCGGGTGCTCGTCGGCGCCAGCCTTGACGAGCTGCGCACCGAGGGGTTGCTATCGCCGGGGGAGTGGCGGGACCGGGTCCACCACGTGGCGGTGAAAGAGGCGGTGTTGCCCTTCGACCGCTTCCCCGACGTCGACACGGTGCTCGGCCCCGAGATGCGCTCGACGGGCGAGGTGATGGGCATCGACCGCACCTTCGGCCTCGCTTTCGCCAAGAGCCAGATGGCGGCCGGCAACCGCCTGCCGACGGGCGGGGCCGTCTTCCTCTCCCTCGCCGACCGGGACAAAGAGGGCGGGGTGGCCGCCGCCCGGGCCTTCTCGGCCCTCGGCTTTGAGATAGTGGCGACGGCCGGGACGGCCGCCTATCTCGAGAAGAGAGGGGTGGCGGTCGAGACGGTCGTGGCCCGGCTGGGGGAGGCGAGCGAGTCGCCTCACGCCGGCCAGCCCGGGGCGGTCGAGCTCATCGCCTCGGGCAAGGTGCGCCTCGTCGTCAACACCCCGCGGGGCCGCGGCCCCCGAGCCGACGGCGCCTACATCCGCCAGGCCGCCTCGGCCAACAGGGTGCCCTGCCTGACGACGGTGGCCGCCGCCCGGGCGGCGGCAGCGGGCGTCGCCGACTGGGGCCGGCTCACCCTCGAGGTCCGCTCGCTGCAGGAGTTCCACGACCAGCCATGAGCCCTCGGGGGAGGAGGTCGGGGGGAGGCTCGCCCGAACTCGACCTGACGACACGGCTCGGCCCCCTCGTCCTTCCCAACCCGGTCATGACGGCGGCCGGCACGGCCGGGCACGGGGCGGAGCTGGCCGCCTACTTCGACCTCGCCTCCATCGGGGCCGTCGTCGTGAAGTCGCTCTCGGCGGAGCCCTGGCCGGGCAACCCGCCCCCGCGGGTCTGCCCGGTGCCGGGCGGCATGCTGAACAGCGTCGGCCTGCAGGGCCCCGGCGTCGCCGGCTGGGCGAGAGAGGAGCTGCCCCGGCTGGAGGCGAGCGGGGCGAGGGTCGTCGTCTCGCTCTGGGGCCGCCGGGTGGAGGAGTTCGCCCAGGCCGCCTCTCTCCTCGAAAAGGTGGCCGCCTCCTCGCCGGCGGTGGTGGCTGTCGAGCTCAACGTCAGCTGCCCCAACCTCGAGGACCGCTCGAGGATGTTCGCCCACTCGCCGGAGGCGACGGCAGCGGCGGTGGCGGCCGCCCGCCGGATCCGCCTCCCCCTTTTCGCCAAGCTCTCGCCCAACACCTCCGAGCTGGTCGAAGTGGCCCGGGCCGCCCTGCAGGCCGGGGCGGACGGGCTCACCCTCACCAACACGCTCCTCGGGCTGGCGATCGACACAGCGGAGCGGCGGCCGGCCCTCGGGGCCGGCGGGGGCGGCCTCTCGGGGCCGGCCCTCCACTCGGTGGCCCTGCGGGCCGTCTTCGAGTGCCGCCGGGCCTTCCCGGCCGTGCCGATCATCGGGGTGGGCGGCATCTCCGAGGGCGAGGGGGCACTCCGGATGCTGATGGCCGGCGCCGATGCCGTCCAGGTCGGGACGGCCACCCTGGCCGAGCCGCGCGCCCCCGCCCTCGTCCTCGCCTCACTCGAAAGGACGCTCGCCCGCCACGGCGCCACCTCGCTGGCGGCGGTGGTGGGGAGCGCCCAGGACGACGAGACGAAGGCCGCCATGGCCGGGACAAGGAGGAGAGATGAGCCCTGAGACGCCCTCGCCGAGAGAGCCCCGCCGCCACCTCGCCCTGGCCCTCGATGTGCCCGACGAGAGCGCTGCCCTCGATCTCGCCGGCGAGCTCGCCGAGTACTTCTCCCTCGTCAAGGTGGGCTTCGAGCTCTTCGTGGCCGCCGGCCCGCCGGTGGTGCGGGCGCTCGTGGCCGAGGGCTTCGCCGTCTTTTTGGACCTGAAGCTGCACGACATCCCGAACACCGTGCGCAACGGGGCGGCCCGGGCGGCCGCCCTCGGGGTGACCTACCTCACCGCTCATGTTGCCGGCGGCGGCGCCATGCTCGAGGCGGCCGTGGCCGGCTTCGCCTCCGAGTCGGCCCTCGAGGGGGCGGGCATCCTCGGGGTGACCGTCCTCACGAGCGACAAGGAGGCCACGCCCGCCCTCCTCGTCGAGAGGGCCGAGCTCGCTGCCACGAGCGGCTGTGCCGGCCTCGTCTGTGCCGGCGGCGACCTCGCCCTCCTCCCTCCCGCCGCCGGCAGGCTCGTGAAGGTGGTGCCCGGCGTCCGGCTGCCGGGCAGCTCGGCGGACGATCAGGCGAGGACGGCCACTCCAAGTAGTGCCCTGGCCGCGGGCGGCGACATTCTCGTCATCGGCCGTACCGTCACAAAGGCCCAGGACAGGCGGGCCGCGGCGGCCGCCGTCGCCGCCTCGCTGGCTGGCATTTAGCCAAGGATTGGGTGAAACCGGGCTGTACGGACTGTTACGGATTTGCTACGGTGAATCTCCGGCGGCTGTGGCCGGCAGCATCAGCGATGTGCCATCGAAGGCCTCTTCCGTCTGTCCCCCGTCATAGAGCCAGGGAGGTTTGGAAGCGACTATGGCACCTAATCGAGGACTCAAGAGAGTCCTAAAGGTCGCAGCAGCCGGTGCCGCTGCGGCATTGATCCTCGCCGCTTGCGGCTCGAGCAGCCCCTCCAGCAAGGGGCCGTCCTCCAAGAGCAGCACCTCCGGGGCGAAGGTCCACGGCGGCACGGCCTACTATGCGGAGGCCCCGCAGGCCACGCCGAACTGGATTCTCCCCTTCGCCAGCCTCACCTACTTCTCGGTGGCGAACCTGAGCCAGTTCGAGATGCTCATGTTCCGCCCGCTCTACTGGTTCGGGCAGATCAAGACCTCCAACCCGACGGTCAACTTCTCGCTCTCGCCGGCCGATGCGCCCCAGTGGAGCAACGGCAACAAGACGGTCACGATCAAGATGAAGGGCTGGAACTGGGCGAACGGCCAGAAGGTCGACGCCCAGGACGTCATGTTCTGGATGAACATGATCAAGGCGGAGAAGGCCAACTGGGCCGGGTACGTGCCGGGCGGCTTTCCTGACAACGTGAAGAGCTACTCGGCCAACACCTCGGCCGACACGGTGACTTTGAACCTCACCCGCGCCTACAGCACGAACTGGTACCTCTACAACGAGCTCAGCCAGATCACGCCGATGCCGCTCGCCTGGGACATCACCTCGGCCGGCGCCAAGGCGGGCTCGGGCGGCTGCTCGTCGCTCACGCCCTCTCCCGCCGTCATGAAGGACTGCGTCAGGGTGTGGACCTTCCTCACCGACAACGGCGGCAAGGCGAAGAACCCGACCGAGGCGGCCGACCTCTCGACCTATGCCACGAACCCGCTCTGGAAGATCGTGGACGGTCCCTGGAAGCTCGCGGCCTTCACCTCCCAGGGCGAGGCGACCTTCGTGCCGAACCCGAAGTACTCGGGCCCCCAGCACCCCTACCTCTCCAAGTTCGTCGAGCTGCCCTACACCGCTGACAGCTCGGAGTACAGCGCACTTGCGAGCGGCGGCAGTGGTGCTCCCAACGTCGGCTACGTGCCCACCCAGGACCTCCCGCCCAACTCCGGCCCTCCCGGGTCGACCGGTCCGAACGCCAGCGCGCTCTCCTCGAGCTACAACCTGGTGCCGGTCTATGACTGGGGCATCAACTACTTCCCGGAGAACTTCAACTCCGGTGGTGACGGCGGCAACGCTGGCCCGATCTTCCGCCAGCTCTACTTCCGCCAGGCGCTCCAGTACCTGATCAACCAGCCGCTCATCATCAAGAACGTCGACAAGGGCTACGGCGTGCCGACCTACGGGCCGGTCCCGGTCTACCCGAAGAACAGCTTCGTCTCCCCCCAGGAGTCGACGAACCCCTATCCCTACAGCCTCTCCAAGGCAAAGAAGCTGCTCACCTCCCATGGTTGGACGGTCAACCCGGGTGGGGTCTCTGTCTGCAAGGTCGGCTCCAAGTGCGGTGCGGGCATCAAGAACGGCGCCCAGCTCAACTTCCAGGAGATCTACGCCGGCGGCACCACCTCGATCGACCAGACGGTGACGGCGGAGGCCTCGGCCTGGGAGAAGGTGGGCATCCACGTCTCGCTTAGAAGCGAGACCTTCGACACCGTCTTGTCGACTGCCATCCCCTGCAAGGTCGGGGCGTCCGACTGCACCTGGGAGTTCGGCAACTGGGGCGGTGGCTGGCTGTATGCCCCCGACTACCTGCCGACAGGTGAGGAGATCTTCGCCACCGGCGCAGGCTCGAACTCGGGCAGCTACTCGAACCCGAGGAACGACTACCTGATCAACCAGACGAACTACTCGTCCAGCCAGAAGTGGATGACCGAGTACCAGAACTTCCTTGCGAAGAACCTGCCTGTCGTCTGGCAGCCGAACCCGGCCAACTCCCTGGCCGAGATCTCGAAGAACCTGCACGGCGTGACCCCGATCAACGCCCTGCTCAACGTGACACCGGAGTACTGGTACTTCACCAAGTGAGCTAGCACGACCGATCGGCCCGGGTCCCCCGAAGCGGGTGGGCCCGGGCCGATGTCGTCTGGAGGCAAAGGCTCCCTCGGAGCCTTCCGAGTGCTCCCTCAAGGGAGGAAGGCGGCCAGCAGGATCGAGGCGGAAGCCGACGCCTCTTCGCTCAGGTCGTCCCTTGCTGAGCTCCTCTTTACTGGGCAGGTCTTTGCTGGGCTGAGCTGCCGGGCCTCCCCTTGCCGCCCGCCAGCGCCTCTGCCACTGCTGGCGGCGAGGCGGGCCCCGGGGGAGGAGCGCCGAGAGCAGATGTCACAAGAGCCGAGGGACCTCCCGAGAAGGGCGATGCCAGCCCGGCCGGGAGCGACCTGTGGCCCTCAGACCATCGTCGTTTCGACCTCGTGCTCTGCCATCGGCTCTTCGAGCGGGAAGTGGCAGGCGGCGTAGTGGCCGCTCGAGAAGAGGCGG
>JAJYQK010000172.1 GCA_021794645.1 Actinomycetes bacterium | reverse complement strand
AACCTCGGCTTCGCCGCCACCCAGAGAGGCGATGTCCCAGAAGCGCTCAGCCGGTTCGAGGAGGCGCTCCTCGCCTACCTCGAGCTCGGCCTCCCGCCCCAGCAGCTGCTCGCCGACCGGGCCGAGTTGCTCACGAAGGCGCGCCTGCTCCCCGAGGCCCGCCAGGCCGCCGCCGAGGCGGCCGAGGCTTTCGAGCAGGCAGGCCTGCACTCCGAGGCGGCCGAGGCACTCTTGGTCCTGGCCGAGGCCTGCCTGGCAGAAGGCGACCTGCCGGCGGCGGTGGCCGCCGGTGAACAGGCCGCCGCCGCCTTCGCCCGCCAGGGGCGCCACCGCCTCGTGAGCCTGGGCGGCGACATCGCCCGCCGGGCCTTCCGGCTCACCTGCCCCGAGGGGGCGCTCGAGGAGCGGCTCGCCTCGGCCCGCCAGTCGGCCGCCGCCCTCCAGCAGGCCGGCCGGCCCGCCGCCGCCTTGCGGGCGAGGGTGGAAGCGGCCAAGTGCGCGCTCGGCCTCGGGCGCCTCGAGGAGGTGGTGTCGCTCCTCGAACAAGAGGGTGCTAGAGCCGGCGCCCAGCCGCCCGCCGAGGCAGCGGCCGTCTCGCACCGCCGCGGGCTGCTGGCGGCCGCTCGGGGCCGCCAGCGGGCCGCCCTCTCCGCCCTCGCGGCCGGGATGGAGGCCGCCTTCGAGCAGGCGAGCGAGCTGAAGCTCATGAGCGGCCGGCTCGGCCACGGCGCCGAGCTCGCCGAGCTGTCAGACACCGCCCTCTCGCTCCTGCTCGAAGGAGATGGTGGGCCGGAAGCTCTCCTCGAGTGGGTCGAGTGGGGCCGAGCGCTCGCCAACGGCGGGGCCGGCCCGGCGCCAAAGCGGGCCTCGTGCGAGGAGCTGCTCGGCTCTCTCGGCGGCTCCACCCTCCTCGAGCTCGTCGCCCACCGGGGCCGGCTCCTCGCCCTCGCCGGACGGCGGGAGGCGCTGTCGCGGGCCGACATCGCCCCGCTCGCCGAGGTCGAGAAGGCGGCTGCCTCTTTCCATCTCGCCCTCTCCGAGCTCGTGCGTCCGCTCGGGCGACGCAACAGAGGGGCGATGGCCGAGCTTTTCACCCGCTCTCTCGCCGAGCTCACAGAGCACCTCGCCGGCCCGCTCGAGCGGCTGCTCGCCGCCGTCGGGGGAGACGAGGGGCCGCTCTTCCTCGTCCCGGCCGGCTCTCTCCACGACCTCGCCTGGGGCCTGCTCCACCCCTTCGCGGACCGGGCCGTCGTCCTCGGTCCCGGCTGCTTTCTCGAGCGCCCTCCCCGCCAGCAGAAGAGGGAGGTGCTGCTCGTGGCCGGGCCGGACCTCGCCGCCGGGGCGGCAGAGGTGGCCGAGCTGGCCGCTCTCTACGAAAAGGCCCAGGTCCGGCTCCTCGCCGGCCCCGCCGCCAGCCGGGAAGCGGTGCTGGCGGCTCTCGGGCGAGCCGAGGTGGTCCACCTGGCCGTGCACGGCCGCTTCCGGGCAGACAACCCCTTCCTCTCGAGCTTCGCCCTCGCCGACGGCGAGCTCTCCCTCCTCGAGATGGCCCGCGCAGAGCCGCCTCCCTCGCCGGCCGTCGTGGTCCTCTCGGCCTGCGACGCAGGAAGAGTCCTCTCTCAGGCGTCTGAAGAGCTGGCAGGGCCCGTCCCGGGACTGCTCGGCTTCGAGGGAGGACAGGTGATCGCAGCGGTGGCCCCGGTGGCCGACATCGAGATGCGAGCGGTCTCGCTCCTCTTGCACGGCGAGCTCGCCGCCGGCTCGCCGCCGGCCGCCGCCCTCCTGGCGGTCCGACGGGCGACGGGTGGCGGCGTCCTCAGCGAGAAAGAGCTCGCCGAGGGCGGAGAGGAAGTGGCAAGGCGCCTCTCGGCCGGCGCCCTCGTCTGCCATGGGCCCTCCTTCCCGCCTGGAACTTCCGGCGAGATGTTGGGAGAATCGAGGGCGTGACACTCCCCGAGCGCTCGGAGCCGTCGGGGAGGGACCTCGGCTGCAGCGGCGGCAGGACCGTGGCCGAGGTCTTCGACGCCGTCGTCTCCAACATCGAGCAGGTGATAAGGGGCAACTCGCACTCTGTCCGCCTGGCCGTGACGTGCTTCGTGGCCGCCGGCCACCTCCTCATCGAGGACGTGCCCGGCGTCGGCAAGACCTCGCTCGGCCGGGCGCTGGCCGCCTCGGTCTCCTGCACGGGCCGTCGCATCCAGTTCACCTCGGACATGCTGCCCTCCGACGTCACCGGCGTGAGCGTGTTCGACCGCACGACGAGCACCTTCGAGTTCCGCCCCGGCCCGATCTTCGCCAACATCGTGCTCGGCGACGAGATCAACCGCACCCCCCCGAAGACCCAGTCCGCCCTCCTCGAGGCGATGGAGGAGAGGCAGGTCACGGTGGAGGGCACCACCTACGAGCTGCCCAACCCTTTCATGGTGCTCGCCACGCAGAACCCCCACGAGCACGATGGCACCTACCCCCTCCCGATCAGCCAGCTCGACCGCTTCCTCATGCGCCTCCACCTCGGCTACCCCGACCCGGCCGATGAGATGGGGCTGCTGCAGACACAGGGGAGCGAGGAGCTCCTGGCCGGGATCGAGCCGGTGGCGACGCCCGATGACGTCCTCGCCATGATGAGCGCCGCCCGCCACGTCCACTGCTCCCAGTCGCTCCAGCGCTACCTGGTCGACCTGGCGAACGCCAGCCGGGTCCACCCAGCCATCTCCCTCGGGATGTCGCCCCGCGCCACCCTCGCCCTGCAGCGGGCCGCTCGGGCCTGGGCGCTCTTGCACGGCCGGGACTTCGTCGTCCCAGATGACGTGAAGGCGCTCGCCTCGAGCGTGATCGGGCATCGCATGGAGCTGCGTAGCTCACGCAGCGGCTCGAGAGAACAGGTGGCCAACGTCGTCGAGGATCTCCTCGCCAAGGTCTCGGTGCTCGACACGGCTCGATCCGGAGCCTGAGGCGACAAGCGGTGCTCACCCGGCGAGGCAGGCTCGTGCTCGGGCTCGCCGTCGCCCTCTTGATCGTCGGGCGCCTCCTCGGGGTCACCGAGCTGTTCGGGCTGGCAGCCGCCGGCCTCGCCGTCGTCGCCGTCGGCATCCTGCGCGTCCGGGCTCCCCATCTGCGCCTCGCCCTCACGACCCGGGTGCTGCCCCCGACGATCTCCAAGGGGGAGCTCGCCACCTTGGAGCTGGTGGCGGAGAACACCGGCTCGGCGCCGACCCCGCCCGGCCGCCTCCAGGTCTTCTCGACCGGCCAGCCGGGCGGCCCGGTGATAGAGGTGCCCCGACTCGTGCCCGGCGAGCGGGCCGTCGTCTCGCTGCGGCTCCCGACCGAGCGGCGCGGGCGCCACGAGGTGAGCGGGTTCGAGGCGCTCTTCGACGACGGCGTCGGGCTCTGCCGGCGCCGGCTGACGAGCCTGGCGCCGACCCGCTACGGGGTGCGCCCCGTCGCCGAGGACCTGCCTGCCACGCTGCCGACCGGCGAGGGGGGCACCGACCTCGAGACCACCCGCTCGGCCGCCGAGCGGCTGGCGGGGGGAGCCTCGCTCCTTCGTCCTTACATCGCCGGAGACGACCTCCGCCTCGTCCACTGGAAGACGACAGCCCGGGTCGGCGAGCTGATGGTGCGAGAGGGGGGCGACCGGGAGCTCGAGAACAGCTCCGGCTCTGTCGTCGTCCTCTCCGCCTACTCCCCCGGCGGGGAGGAGAGCTTCGAGGACGCCGTCTGCGTCGCCGCCAGCCTCCTCGTGGCGGCCGAGCGGGAGGGGACCTTCCGCCTCATCGTGCCGGGCCGCCTCGACACGGGCGAGGGAGCGGGCGAACGTCACCTCGACAAGGTCTTCGAGGCGCTCACCGACGTGCAGGCAGCCAAGCGCCCCCCCGGTGAGGTCGTCCTCCCGCAAAGGCAGGCCTTCGAAGGCCAGGTGGCGTTCTTCCTGCAGTCGAGCGGCACCACCGCCGTCGAGCACTTCGGGATGGAGCCGGCCGAGCTCTGCCCCCCCGCCGCAGCCGTGCTGCAGGTCACCTGCGGCGCCCACACGAGCGAGCTCGTCCAGCTGGAGAGGCGCCTCCTCTCGGTCAGCCTCGCCCCGGGGGCCTCACTGGCCGAGCTCTGGTCCGCCGGCGAGATCGCCCTGGTCGGCTCGTGAGCAGTCCAGCCCCGTCCTCCGCCCCCGGCCAGCGGACCGGCTGGCGCCCCTTTGTCCTCCTCACGCTCACCGACCTGGCGGCCGTCGCCACGCTCGCCCGCTGCTTCAGCGGGCCGGGCGAGCTCGCCGTCGCCCTCCCGACCTGCCTGCTCGCCCATCTCGTCTTCGGGGCGTCCCGGCGGCTGCGGAAGAGCCCCGAGCACCGGGGCCTCGTGGTCACCGGCTCGTTCCTGCTCGGGGCCCTCGTCTCCCTCCTCCTTCCCCTCGCCCTCGTCGAGCGCTCTGTCTTGCCCCTCTTCGCCCTCGGTGGCTGGCACCTAGTCCACGGCCAGCTCTCGGCCGCCCTCGCCATCTTCTCCAACAAGGTCGCCCCCGTCGTCGAGGCCCCCGGCCTCGTCCTCGTCACCGGCTGGGCCGGGGGCGCCGTCGGGCTCGGCTCGGAGGTGCTCTACGCCGACAGCGGCCTCCCGGCCGTGCTGGCGCTCGTCCCAGCCTTCGACGTCGTCGTGTTCACCGGCACCCTCGGCACCTCGAGCGGCCGCGCCCTCGAGGTGGCCCTCATCGCGGCCCTCGCCCTCTCCTTCCTCGTCATCTCCCAGGGCGACCGGCGGCCCCGCCAGCGGGTCCTCATGGCGCGCAGCGAAGCCGCCCCGGCCCGGCCGGCCAAGCTCTCGGGCGGCCTCTTCGTCCCGGGCCTCGCCGTCGTGGCGGCCGTGGCGGCGGGAGTGGTCGGGCCGCTCATCCCCGGCGCCGGCAGCACGGCCCTCCTCTCCTGGCACGGCGGGCGGGCCGGCTCCCGGAGCGGTCCGGGAGGCGCCGGCTCCGGGCCGACCACCAAGGCGACCCCGAACAAGATCCAGGTGAGCGATCTCGTCCAGGTCGCCGAGCAGGAGGTTGAGAACCCGGCGACCCTCCTGTTCACGGTCCACAGCCGGTTGAGGACCCGGGAGGTCCTCCAGACGCTCGACCGCTTCAACGGCGTCGCCTGGTCCCAGCCCCCCGCCACCAGCTCGAGCTTCCAGGTCCCAGCGGCCGGCCTGCCGCTTCCCTCGAGCCTTGACTCGCACCTGCCG
>JAJYQK010000122.1 GCA_021794645.1 Actinomycetes bacterium | reverse complement strand
GGTGAACGAGCTCGTCCGCCTGAGCGAGACGCGCACCATCGCCCTCCGCACCCGACGGAATGCCCTCGAGAGCGTCATCGCCGGCCTGTCCCTCTCGATCGTGGCGATGGGCGTGGCGGCCGCCGGCCAGCTGCCAGCTGTCTGGGGCGCCCTGCTGCAAGAGGGCATCGACGTGGCCGTGACCGGGAATGCCACGGGCGCCCTGCGCTTCAGGTCAGAGGAGGCCCCTCCCCCCTCCGCCCAGGCCGGCGAGCCGAGGGTCGGGCCAAAAGGCGCAGGCGACCTCTCGAACCCTTGCCTGCGGGGCGCGGCCTAGCGGCGAGACGGCCTCGCCTCGTCGCTGCTCACTCCTCGGGGCTGGCGGCGATGGCGAGCAGCCTGCGGGCCGCCGGCGGGAGCGCCCGCCCCGAGTGCCAGATGGCCCGGATGGCACGGCGCAGCTCGAGCCCCTCGTGGGGCACGGCCACGAGCTGGCCCCCCTGCAGCTCGGCCCGCAGCGCCAGGGCCGACACCACCGCCGGGCCGCGCCCGCCGGCCACAGCTGCCTTGATGGCTGTCGTCGAGCCGAGCTCCATGGCGGCTGTGGGTGCCAGCCCATGGCTGGCCAGTGCCCGAGTCAGCACCTCCCGCGTGCCCGAGCCCTCCTCCCGCAGGATCAGCCGAGCAGCAGCCAGCTCCGTCGGCGACAGAGGGCGGCGCCTGCGAGCCCAGGGGTGCCGGTTCGAGACGACGATGAGCAGCTCGTCCTCGAGCAGCTCCCGCGAGCGCAGCCGGCCCGGCGGCTTGGATCCCTCGATGAAGCCGAGATGGACCTCGCCAGCCGCAACGAGCTGAGAGACGTCCACCGAGTTGCCCATCTGGAGCGAGACCCGCAGGGACGGCTCCAGGGCGGCGATGCGACCCAGCCACCGTGGGACGAGGTACTCCGCAACGGTGAGGCTGGCGGCGACACAGAGCTGTGAGTCCCTGTCCTCTCGCATGGCGGCCGTGCCGGCGAGCAGCGTCCTCACGTCAGCCAGCACCTGGGAGGCCCACTCGGCCGTGGCGACACCTTCGTCGCTCAGGCGCGCGCCCGAAGGCATCCTCTCGAGAAGCTGGATGCCAAGGAGCCGCTCGAGTGACCGGAGGCGCAGGCTGGCGGCGGGCTGGGAGATGCCGTGGGCAGACGCCGCAGCGCTGATGGAGCCGAGCTGGCCGACGCTCACAAGAAGGTCGAGCGAGGTCAGATCCGGGCAGGGCTCGGGCAGGGGCACCGCCGCGACGATAGGGCGCCCGTCTTCTGAGGGCAGGCCCCGCCCACGAGGCGGTGGTCGGCCTCGTAGCTCAGAGAGTGCCGGTGGCGGCCTGCAGGCCGAGGCTGACAAGCCCGACAGTGAGCCAGAGCACGGCACCGAGAGCCAGCGGCCGCAGTCCTGCCTGCCGGATCCGACCGAAGTCGGTGGAGAGTCCGACAGCACCAAGAGCAGCCGTGATCATCCAGATAGAGAGGTCGCCCAGCCCCCGGTGCCAGCCCTGTGGGATCAGCCCGACGGTGTTGGCGACCACGGCAGCGACAAAGACGAGGACGAAGGCGGGAAGCACCCTCTTCCAGTCGAGCCTGCGGCGTTCGGCACCCTCTCTCCCACCGGCACGCCGGCGCGAGCCCATGTAGGCGAGGCCGACACTTGTCGGGATGATGGCGAGCGTCCGTGTCAGCTTGACGATCACGCCGTAGCCGGCGGCGGCGTGGCCGTAGATGGTCGAGGCGGCTACCACCGACGAGAGATCGTTGATGGCCGTGCCCGACCAGAGGCCGAAGTCGTGTTGCGAGAGCCCGAGCAAATGCCCGAGGGAGGGGTAGAGCAGGACGGCGACGACGTTGAAGGTGAAGATCGTGGCTATCGAGTAGCTGACGTCCGCCTCGTCGGCCTCGATGACGGCGTCAGTGGCTGCGATGGCCGAGGCACCACAGATGGCGGTGCCGACGCCGACCAGCGTCCGTATGTCCCGATCGAGCCCGAGCAGCCGCCCGACCAGCGCTGCCATGGCGAGTGCCGCCACAAGTGTCCCAACGAGCACCGGCAAAGAGCTCGACCCGACAGAAACGACCTGGCCGAGATAGAGCCCCGTGCCGAGGACCACGACCGAGCCCTGCAGGACCTTCTTGCCGGTGAAGGCGATGCCGGCTCGGAGCCGGGTAGCGGGTCGCCGTACCGCAGACACGACCATGCCGAGGACGATCGCCACCACAGGCGCCCCGACGACGGGAGCGATACCGCCGACCACGGTGGCGACAGCTGCCAGCAGGCCGCAGACCGCCAACCCGGGCAGCACCTCCGCGGCCGACCGGGCCGAGGACGCCATCCTGGAAGGGGCGGCCCCGGTCGCTGCCTGCCTGAGCTCTGCCATGGACCTTTGTTCAATCGCCATCTGTCCTCCTCCCCGCCAGTGTCCGCTCGATCCGAGACCGCCAGAAGGGGGGCAATGGTGATCACGCCATAAGGGCTCCTTATGGGCCGAGGCGGCCTGCAGCTCGCCTGCCCTCGCTCACGGGAATACCCCTCTGGGTATGAGCGTTCCAATCATTGAGACCGACAGAAGGAGACTCACCCGTGGCAACGACCCGCGCGCTCACCCATGAGACCTTCGACGAGACCGTCAGCACGAACGACGTCGTCCTCGTCGACTTCTGGGCCGCATGGTGCGGCCCCTGCCGCATGTTCGCCCCCATCTTCGAGGAGTCGGCCGGCAAGCACGAGAACATCGTCCACGGCAAGGTCGACACCGAGGCGGAGCCCGATCTGGCAGCCCGCTTCGGGATCATGTCCATCCCGACCCTGATGGCTTTTCGCGAGGGCATCCTGCTCTACGCCCAGCCGGGGGCCCTCCCCTCCTCCGCCCTCGAAGAGCTCATCGGCAAGATCGAGGAGCTCGACATGGACGACGTCCGCCGGCAGATCGCCGAAGCCGAGAAGGCCGCTTCCTAGGGCCTCGGTCGACGGAGAAGGCGATGCCGAGCAAAGGCGCCGCCCCAACCGGAAGCGGCCCGGACCTGCTGGCCACGGTGGCGTCGGCTCTCGTCGTCTGTGCTCACCCCGACGACGAGAGCTTCGGGCTCGGGGCCGTGCTCGATCACCTGGCGAAAATGGGCATCGAGCTGTCGGTCCTCTGCCTCACCCATGGCGAGGCCTCGACCCTTGGCGCTCGGCCCGGGGGTCTCGCTCGTCTGAGGGCCGACGAGCTGAGCGCCGCCGCCGGCGTGCTCGGCGTGGCGAGCATCTGGCTGTACGACCACCCCGACGGCATGCTCGCCGGAGAGGACTCAGCGACGCTCGCGGCCGAGCTCGCCGCCGCCATCGAGAAGTCGGGCGCAGAGCTGCTCCTCGTCTTCGACCGAGGCGGCGTCACGGGACATCCCGATCACGAGCGGGCCACCGCGCTGGCGCTCTCTGCCCCGCCCGAGCTGCCGGTGCTGGCCTGGACGCTGCCGGCTGGCGTCGCCAGCCAGCTGAACGACGAGTTCGGCACCACCTTCCTCGGGCGCAGCGACGACGAGATCGACATCCGGCTCGCCGTCGACCGCTCTTGCCAGCGGCGGGCCATCGCCTGCCACCTCAGCCAGAGCGGCGACAACCCCGTCCTCTGGCGCCGCTTGGAGCTGCTCGGCGCCGAAGAGTCTCTCCGCTGGCTCCGCCGCCCCGCCTGAGCCGCCGCCCGGGTCCCCTCAGTCGCTCGCCCGGGCGGGCGAGGCTCTCCCCCTGCTGTCGTCGTCTGTTGCCTCGGGCAGCTGCAGCGAGGTCTCGGGCGGTGCCGCCCCCTCCTCGGAGAGGATCGGCGGACTGATCGCACCCTCGAGCTCGCGAGGTATCCGGCGGCCGAGCAGGCTGACGAGCAGCACTGCCAGGACGAGAGCGCCGAGAACTGTCACGAGGCGCGTCCCGATCCATCCGGCGAGGGCGCCCTGCACGAGGGCACCGACCGGGTAGAGGATGCCGAGCGCCATCATGTAGATGCCGATCATGCGACCGCGCAGCTTCGCCGGCGCGTACAGCTGCACGATCGTGTTCAGCCCGGCCAGCACCCCGATGTAGCAGGCACCGACGAGAGCGAGGCTGACCGCGCCGAGCCAGAGTGAGGGTGCCACGCCATAGGCGAGGAGGAAGACGCAGACAGCCCCGAGGTCGCCGAGCAGCATCCGCCGTCGCCCGAAGCGACGGGTGAGAGGCGTGAGCGCCAGGGCACCGCTGACAGCGCCCACACCCTGGGCCGTCACGAGCACCGAGGTACCAGCCTCGGCCGATCCGAACGCCTTCAGTGCCATGGCCGGGATGAGAGCTATGAAGGGCGAGGCGGTGAGAGCGACCACCGAGATGAGGATCACAGCGAGTCGGGCCTGCGGCGTCTGCAGCACTGCCTGCATGCCCTCTCCAAGCCGCTCGGCGAGGCCGGCGCCACGGCCATGCCGCTCCGCCGGAGGCAGTCGGACGAGCAGCAGGGCAACGAGGACAGCGAGGAACGAGGCGGCGTTGATGCCAAAGGCCCACTCATAGCCACCAGCGACGATGGCGATGCCGGCAATGGCCGGCCCTATCACCCGGCCGAGGTTGTACTGGGCCGACGAGAGCGAGATCGCAGGTCCGAGCTCCCCTCTTGGAACGAGGTCCGGCAGCATCGCCTGATAGGCGGGAAAGCCGACGGCCGACATCGCCCCACCCCCGAACACGAGGAGTGTGACGAGAATCGGCGTCGCCGAGCCTGTGGCGGCCAAGAGGGTGAGCGTGACAGCAAAGGCCACCTCCCCGAGTGTGGTGAGAAAGAGCCAGGCTCTCCGGTCCATCCGGTCGGCCATGAGGCCGCCGACAGGAGAGAGCAAGCCGTTTGGGAGGAAGGCAGCGGCAGCAACGAGTCCGGTCCAGCCCGGCTGGTGGGTGCGAGCGGTCACGAAGACGCCGACGGCGACGGTCTGGATCCACGAGCCGACGTTCGAGAGCAGGGCAGCTGCCCAGATGAGGGAGTAGTTCCTGTGTCTGAGGGGGCTCAGGGCGGAGAACATCGCGACCGGGCAGCCTACGAGCCGACGGCGAGGGACCGACTCGCCGGCCGGTGCTGGATCACGCCGAAAGCTCACGCCGATCTGAGCGGGGGCGTTGTCGCCTCTCCAGCCCTTGTCGCCCCTTGGCTCGGGCTAGCCTCGCTCGAGGATGAGAGCGGGGCGACTGGATTGACGGGCCCGGCTCTCCGCCTCGACCGGGAGGAGATCCTCTCG
>JAJYQK010000196.1 GCA_021794645.1 Actinomycetes bacterium | reverse complement strand
TCTCGGTCTTCGCGGTGCTCCCCGGCTCTTAATGGTGCGTCCTCTCGTACCACTCGAAGTCATCCGCGAGGTGGGCGACGTCGGGGGTGCCAAGGCCTGTGGCGGCGTTCCATCCGGGGGCCGCCAGGTAGTAGAGGTTGTTGCCCACCGTCACCTGGTGGAAGGCGGGTGCCGGCAACCCCTTCGGGTGGCGGGCAAAGAGATAGAGGGCCGGGTTGGCAAAGCCGATCGGTCGCAGTCCCTGCTGGTGAAGGTCCTCGTCGATGAGCGCAGTGATGGCGGCCCAGCAAGGTGTCGCCGCCGAGGTGCCCCCGACAGGCTGCAGGATCGGGGCGCCCTGGCCAGAGCCGGGGGTCGGAGGCGTGACGATGCTCCAGCCGCTCACGGTGGCATCGGCATCCGCCGAGACGTCAGGAAGCCCACGCCCCGAGTAGCCATGGGCGGGGATGCCTGGCCCGCTCTGGTAGCTCGGTGCAGCGAAGATCTTGCTGATGCCTCCCCCGCCACCCCACTGCTCGAGCGACTCGCCCCAAGCAGCCTCCTTGAAATAGGCGCCGTTGGTCGACATGAAGATGGTGGTCCCGCCGACCGCAGTCACGTACGGACTGGCTGCTTCCGGCATGACAGAGATCTGGTGCTCGAGCGAGGGGACTCCCGAGGCGAGACAGCCGAAGGCTCCCCGGTCGCCGGCCGCCCAGAAGATCGAGCTGCCGAGGGCAGCGGCGTGGGCGAAGACGGCGTTGATGGTCCGGGCATAGCCGGCGGCGCCCGGGGCCGCCTCGCAGCCGAACTCACCATTGGAGATGCTGCTCGAGAGGATCGCCCCCGGGTGCTGAGAGACCATGGTCTGGATGGCTTGGGCGAGCTTGGTCGGGTCGCTGATCTCATAGACGACCTCCCTTGCTCCTGGAGCGAGCTCGTGGACCACTTCAAGGTCGAGAGCGGCCTCACCAGCTGCCGGGCTCCTCGGACCGGGGGCCGAACCACCGAAGAGCCGCTCGACGGTCACGTGATAGGGCGGAAGGTGGAAGGTGGCCGCGTCCGCCGCCAAGACCGACGGTGAGGGCATCGCCCACTCGGGGAACAGCACGGTCTCGCCCGAGCCATCGAGGCCGGCGCGGCGTAGGGGTGTCATGTCGTAGAAGGACGAGATCTCGCCCGCCGTCAACCCATAGGGTCCCGGAGCTGTCGCCAGCGCTCCGGCCTCGTAGTCGCTCGCACCACTGACGGCACTCACCTCTGCAGCCACGGCGGCGGGGACCTCGAGCGGGTGAAGCGGCCCGTAGAAGCCCGCGCCTGAGCGCGGCTGGAAGCGATCGACGGGGATGTGGAAGAAGGACTCGACAGCGGCGGCAGGTCCCGAGACCCCGAGCAGGGTGTCGCCACGGTTCCAGCTTGCCGCCAGACCGGCCCGCCGCAGGATGAGCTCGAGGTGCCGCACGGCCGCCGGGGCCGGTCCGAACTGCTCGGCCCATCTAGTTGGGGTCACCTTCTCCCCCCGGGAGAGGAGGAGCTCGAGACCGTGCGGGTGGCGACTCTTCAGGCTCAGCTCGAGCTCGATGGTCGAGCCTGCCCGGACCGGCCCGATGTCCCGTGCCGCCTGCTCTGCTGCCATCAGTGAGGGGGGCTGGCCCTCCTGGGCGGAGCCGGGTACAGCCCCGAGCGCCACCTGGGCTGAGCCTCCCCCGCTGGCGCCGGCAGCTGCCACCGCTCCGCCAGCGGCTGCTGCAGAGAGCACGAAGCCGGCTGTCAACCGGAGGGCGGTTCTCATGGCCGCGCCGCCCAGAGCGTCTCGGTCAGGGGCTGGTCCAGCTCCTGGGCATTGGCGAGGCCGAAGGGCAGGTTGGCGACACTCGAGAGGTCCTGTGGCCCGATGGCGAGCGCCCCGATCGTTACGCCGGCGTGCGAGGCCGCCACGTCTATGACGGTGACCGGAAGCGACTGCCCTCCGTTTGGAGGGACGAAGGTTCCCGTGTAGACCCAGCCCACTCCCTGCACCTCCCCTATCTCGGCGCCCGGCAGCTGCCCCACGGCCTGGACGTCTTGGATGACGTTGCTGTTGATCTTGTTGATGGACAGCTGCAGCAGGCTCTGGGTGTCGCTTCCGGCGGCTGAGGAGATGATGAGAACCCCCGAGCCGTCCCGGGTGCTCAGCTGCACCCCACTCGAGCTGGCATTGCTCTTGGTGAAGGCCCTGGCGTCGTACTGGACGCGGTAGCCGAAAGCGGAGCTCACATAGGCCGTCGGGCTGAGGTACTGCCTGCCCACGTCGGGCCCGCAGCTGAAGTGGCAAGCCGTCGGGGTGGGCCTCGACAGCACCGCCCCCGCCGTCAACCCCACGACGAGCACAGCGAGCAGCAGTGCGACTGCCAGCAAGAAGTGGTGGTGGCGAAGCCGAGGCTTGAGAGCTGGGCCAACGACCGGTGCGGTGACGGGATAGGTGGCGACTGTCATCGGACTACCTCGAGATCAGGGCGAAACCGCTTCGGAGCGGCCGAACGGGCCGCGCCGCAATGAGGACAGAAGTGCATGCTCGGCACCACCATGTGGCACTCCGAGCAGGGAGAGGAGGGGGCGATCACATGGGCGGCACCCTCCTCCAGCAAAGCGAGATGGGTCACGACCCGAAGGGCCATGAGGAGAGCCGCTGCCCCGAGCGCCCAGAGGGCCACCACGGCCAGGAGGGAGCTGAGGAAGTACGAGCCGAGGCCGAGGCCGACCTGAGCCAGCAGGGCGACAAAGACCATCGCCGCGGGCTGCAAGAGGATGCTCTTTTGCAGCCCGCGGCCCCTGCCGTGCCGGCGCAGCCAGAGAGTTACGGTGACGAGCCCCGTCGTGGAGGCGCTCACGACCGCTCCGATGATCGCCACCCGCAGGATGTTCAGGATCTGGTCCGAGGAGACGGCTGCCTGCCCGACGAGCGGGGCTGTCAGGTTGTGCCAGTAGCCGGCCACCACCGAGGCGAAGACGAAGCCGAAGGCAGACATGACGCCGACGCTCAAGCCGTCGAGCGCCTCGTCGAGGTCCTTCCGCCAGAGCAGGGTGGAGGGCCCGACGACCATCGCCAACTGGGCTACCACCGGCAGCAAGATCCCGCTCAGCAGCGGGCCCTGTTCCGTCCCGGCGAAGGAGGGGGTGATCAGCTGACCGAAGCCGAGGCTGTAGCCGACACCGAGGAGGAGGCCGACACCGAAGGTCGCCAAGAGGGCGCTCAGCGGCCGGCGCTCCCAGACCTCGGCCTCGTGCACGTAGAGGAGGTAGAGAACGGGCAGCAAGGCCGCCGCCAGCAACAAAGCCGGGGTGTAGAGGCGAAGCGCCGCCAGCACCAGCACGAGGAGGGCCCCGCCTGCGAACGTCTCCCGGAAGACATGGGCGTGCCGACGCATCAGGTGGGGGAACAGGGTCGAGATGAGCGCTGTCCGCAAGACGTGCTCCGAAGGCGAGGCGGCGAAGTGGCCGAGCCTCCTCCTCCCCTTCTCCTCATGCAGATGGGCACCACAGAACCCACAGAACGTCCCCGGGGGAACGGACTGCCCGCAGTGAGCGCAGATGAGCGAGCCGGTCATCAGCCCCTCGTCCGCCGTCGCGCTCACCCCCGCCCCCTCGACCGCCCGAGATCTCCCCTGACCTGCCCCGCGCTCACGCTGGCGCTGCCCCCCAACGGTGCCGGAGATGCAACACCGTCAAGCTGCCGTTTCACGTCAATCGGTCGCATAGCTAACCTCGCTTTTTTGACACCGGGCGCCTTAGACGGCTGCTGCCAGCGAGCGGAGGAAGACGGCCTTGGCCACCTTCGCCTCGAGTGCCCCGTTCGGAGGGCTCACAGCAGAGTCGAACTCGAGCTGGACGACGAACCTGCCTGCCACGATGCCGATCTGGTCGGCGTAGTAGAGGAACTTCACCCCGTTCTTGAGGGTCAACTGGGTGACTATCCGGTCCCCGAACTCACCTCGGGGAAGAGGGAGGACCTTGCCGGTGATGGCCCCCACCTTTCCCCCTGGCGGCGCAGCTGTGTACTTGCGCTCCGTGGCGATGTTGCAGGAGACCACCTTGGCCCCCCTGAGCGCCGCACCCTCCGCCTCGGCGTCGACCGCCTTCTTGAAGGCGGCTGCGCTCGAGTACACGAAGGCGACACCGCCGTGATCCTTGAACTGGCTGTAGGCGATCTTCGTCGTCACGCCCTCTATGACAGGTATGCCGAGGCAGTGGTCGAAGAAGCTGTCCTGCGCCAGCTGTTGGGCCGGTGAGGTCGAGTTCTTCATCGGAGACCACCCCGCTGGCAGGTCGCTCAGGCGCACGACCATGTCGCTTGTGCGCACCGAATCCGGCCTGCTCGGAGGCAGCGTCGTCATGCCAGCGGGAAGCCCGCTTCCGGTTGACCGGGTGCTGCTCGGTCCGGTCGGCTTGTTGAGCCCCTTCTTTGCTGCGGCCGGATGGCCGTTGGCGCAGGCAGCAAGTGAGCTCGCCACTGCGCAGGAGACGAGCAGCGTGGAGATGCGGCGGGCATTCATGGGCTTCCTCTCTGCTGTCAACGGGTTTCGGACAGGTCGCGAGCAGCGGAGCGGGCTGCGCCGGCGCCATCGGAGACGGCCCCGGCGAGGGAGCCAGCCGGCTCGGTCACAGGGGCCAGCGCCGACGGACCCTCGGGGTCAAGTGGCGGCAGCGCTCCCTTTGCGGCCGCCTTCGTGCCACCTGCCAGCTGGCGGACGAGGAACATGAGCAGCAGCACCGGCAGTCCGAAGCGGAAGAGTGCTTCCTGGGTGATGCTCTCTGGCTCGAAGCTGCTGGCGGCCAGGTGGCCCGTGGCGATCACCTTGGTGGCCGAGTCGAACAGGACGACACCCGAGAGGATCACGAGGTAGCCGAAGTAGGCAAAGAGCCGGGTCGCCCGGGGAAGCCGGGGGGTGTCTCTGTTTGTGAGCGACTCGCCGGACATGGTGAGCTCCCAGACGGCCGCCAGCAGAACCACCAGCCCGGCCCAGATCGGGATCCGGTTGGCCGACAGCGCCTTGCCATAGAGCCACTGGGCGACGAGCAGCACCGCCACTGCTCCCTCGATGCCGACCACGCCCGTGATGAAGCGGGCGCCGCCCGGGCGCTCGTATGCCTTTCGCCACCAGCAGACGACGAGGGCCGACAGCCCGAGAAAGCCACAGCCGAGGACGAGGTCTTCTTGGCCGAAGTGGGGCAGATGAGCTCTCGTCCCGAATAGGTAGTGACCGGCCGACGGCAGGTAGAAGGCCAAGCTGAGCAGTGTGACGAGGACCAGGAGAAGGACG
>JAJYQK010000176.1 GCA_021794645.1 Actinomycetes bacterium | reverse complement strand
CCGCAGAACATCGTTTGAGCGGCGGCGTCTCGGCTTGGAAACGAGACGGCGTGCGAGGACGGATCGCGACTTAGATAGGTGCGCCTCAGGACAAGAAGCGGCGGTCCCGTGAGTGAGTGAGTGAGTGGTCGGGACCGGCGTCGATCCGGTGACCTCGCGCTTTTCAGGCGCGCGCTCTACCAACTGAGCTACCCGACCTAGTGGGCCCAACAGTACTGCTCCATGGGCCGGTCGCCCGGCCGCTGGCGGACCTGACGGGATTTGAACCCGCGACCTCCGGCTTGACAGGCCGGCGTGCACTCCGAGCTGCACCACAGGTCCCAGCGATCGGCACCTGTTGGTGCCCGCCGCTACCGAGGCCTGCGGCCCAGGCTGCGAGCTCACCGGCTCACTGCGACCCGACGATCCTACTAGCTGCCCGGCGGGGGAGAGACCGCCAGGCCTGGTCGTCAAGAACCGCCTTCGCAGGGAAGGCGGGGAGCCGGCCAGGTGTTGTGAGCGGGGATGCCCCCACGTCGCCTCGATCCTCTCTTGCCACCTTTCCCCCAACTCTCACCAGCGGTCCGGGCTGGCCGCCGGGCGGACCGGACCGGACCGGGCGCCATCAGGCCTCTTTGCTCGGGGGCGCCCCGGCACGCCAGTCGGCAGCAGGCAACTGGGTCCTGGCGAGGGGAGGGGTCATCTCTCTCGCGCGGGCAACGTAGGCTGCCCTCTCGACGGCAGGTCGCCGGCCCGTCCGCTTGGTCCATCCTCTGGCGAAGTGGGCATCGACTCCAGGTGGGAGATGTGGCGGGAGAGACGGGGGACTTGTGGCGGGCTCGCCGCGTCCAGGCGGAACCGTGAGCAGCAAGCCGTCGGGGGGAGAAGTCGCGACGCGGGGGCGACGGATCGGGATCCTGCTCATCTGCTGCATGAGCCTTTTCATCGTCGGGATCGACAACACGATCGTCAACGTCGCCCTCCCCTCCATCGGTCGGGACCTGCACTCGTCTCTCTCGGGCCTGCAGTGGACGGTCGACGCCTACACCCTGGTGCTCGCGAGCCTTCTCATGTTGTCGGGCTCGACTGCCGACCGCCTCGGCCGGCGGCGGGTCTTCCAGATCGGCCTCACGCTGTTCACCCTCGGCTCCCTCCTCTGCAGCCTGGCTCCGAGCCTCACCTGGCTGGTCCTCTTCCGCATGATGCAGGCAGTCGGGGGGTCGATGCTCAACCCGGTGGCCATGTCGATCATCCGCAACACCTTCGATGATCCCCGGGAGAGGGCCCAGGCCATCGGCATCTGGGGCGCCGTCATAGGCGTATCGATGGCCCTCGGCCCGCTGCTCGGCGGCCTGCTGGTCGACACCGTGGGCTGGCCCTCGATCTTCTGGGTCAACATCCCCATCGGCGCCACGGCGATCCTCCTCACGGCGCTCTTCGTGCCCGAGTCGAGGGCGCCCCGGGCAAGGCGGCTCGACCCGGTCGGCCAGCTTCTCGTGCTCGTCACGCTTGCTTCGCTCACCTACGGGATCATCGAAGGTCCGCGCCGCGGTTGGCTGTCGCCTCTCATCCTCGCACTGTTCGCCGTCAGCGCCGCCTCTCTCGTCGCCCTGCTGGCCTACGAGCAGAGGCGGCCCGAGCCCCTCATCGAGCTGCGCTTTTTCCGTAGCGTCCCCTTCTCCTCGGCGACTCTCATCGCCGTGGCTGCTTTCGTCTGCCTGGGCGGCTTCCTCTTCCTCAACACTCTCTACCTGCAGGACGTCCGGCACCTCTCGGCTCTGCAGGCTGGTGTCGACACCCTGCCGATGGCCGGCGTGACGGTTCTCTTCTCCCCGATGTCCGGCTTCATCGTGGGTCGCTTCGGGGCCAGGCCCTCGCTCGTGCTCGGCGGCCTCGGCCTCGGGATTGGCGGCCTGATACTGACGGGGATGACGCCGAGCACCCCCTTTGGCGTCCTCTTTGTCGCCTATGTGGTGTTCGGCGTGGGCTTCGGTGCCGTCAACGCCCCCATCACCAACACGGCGGTCTCGGGCATGCCCGCCGCCCAGGCAGGCGTGGCGAGCGCCATCGCCTCGACGAGCCGGCAGATCGGCTCCTCGCTCGGAGTGGCCGTCGTCGGGGCGGTGGCCGCGAGCGCCCTGGCGGGAAAGGGCTTCGGGCCCGGTTTCGCGGTGGCCACCCACACGGGCTGGTGGATCATCGCCGGCGCCGGAGCCGCCGTGGCGCTCCTCGGGCTCTTCAGCACGGCGCCCTTCGCGCTCGCGACTGCGCGCCGGACGGCGGAGAGCTTCGAGGAGACCCCCTACAAGGCCGGCTCGGAGGTGCCGGCCGAGCTCTGAGCTGCTCCGAGGCGTGAGAGCGCCAGCTGGCGCATGCCCTGGTAGTCGAGCTTGCCGTTGGCATGGCGACGCACCGTCTCCACCGCCAGCACTCTCTTTGGAGCCTTGTAGGCCGCCAGGTGCCGCTTCACGTGGGACACGAGCCCCGCCTCGTCGAGCTCCTCTTTCTCCTTCAGGGCGACGAGAGCCACCACGGCCTCGCCGAAGACCTCGTCGGGGACGCCGACGACTGCTGCATCTGCTACGGCGGCGGCCTCTTTCAAGACCTCCTCCACCTCTTCGGGGTAGACCTTCTCGCCGGCGGTGTTGATGCAGCCAGAGCCCCGCCCGAGCAGGGTGACGGTGCCGTCGCTCTCCACCCGGGCCCAGTCACCGGCCACCACGTAGCGGTGCCCCTCCAGCTCTAGGAAGGTCTCGGCCGTCTTGCGGGCGTCCTTGTAGTAGCCGAGGGGGAGATGGCCGCCGATGGCGAGCCGACCGGTGGCGCCCGAGCCGGGGACGACGTCGTGGCCCTCACCGTCGATGACCCTGACCGTCGGTCCGAGCGTGAAGCGGGCGGTGGCCACCGGTGCGCCCCGCGTGCTGACCGCCGAGCCAAGTGAGCCCGACTCGGAGCTGCCGAGCCCGTCGACGAGTCGGGCCTGGCGGAAGTGCTCGAGGAGGCGCTCCTTGCTGTTGCGGGAGAGCATGGCGCCAGAGGACATGAGGAGCCTCACACCGCTCAGGTCCCAGCGCCGTGGCGCCGCCTCGAGCTCGGTCAGCAGGGGACGGGCGAAGGGATCTCCCACGATGCAGACGCCCTTCACACCCCGTCCCACGACTGTGTCGAGCAGCTCCACCGGGTCGAAGCTGCGGCTCGGCAAGGTCACCACCGACCCGCCCGCCGAGAGGGCCGCCATGGCGAACCAGCAGGCGGTGCCGTGCATGAGGGGCGGTCCCGGCAGGACACGGGGCCCCTCTTCCTGCCCCCGCTCGAGGTACTCCTGGCTCGGGCGGGAGGGGGGCGTCCGGCCGTACTGCTTCTCGAGCATCAAGAAGAAGTCGTGCTGAGGCCACATGACGCCCTTTGGCATGCCGGTGGTGCCGCCGGTGTAGAGGAGAAGAAGGTCATCCCCGCTCCGTCCCCAGGGGGCGACAAAGCCGGGAGAAACGGGCCGGCTGACGATCTCGGAGTAGCTCTCGGCCCAGCTCGGGCAGGAAGAGGACTGGCCCATCCTTATCCAGCTGCGCACCCGGGGAAGCCGGTCCCGGATGCGGGCGCAGCTCTCGGTGAACTCGGCTTCGAAGACGACAGCCTCGGTGTCGGAGTCCTCGAAGAGGTAGACGAGCTCGTCGTCCGCGTAGCGGTAGTTGGTGTTGACCGGGACCAGCCCGGCCTTGAAGCAGGCGAAGACCGCCTCCAGGTACTCAGGGCGGTTCCGGCAGTACTGCGCCACCTTGGACTGCCGCTCGAGCCCCGCTGCCACGAGGTGGGCGGCGAGGGCGTCCGCCCTCTGGCTCCAGCCGGCCCAGCTGAGCTCGAACGAGCCGTGACAAAAGGCCGTCTGCTCAGCTCTCCTGGCAGCCAGCTGCTCCCAGACGTCAGCGATGTTCCATTGGGCGGCGGCGATCACGCCCGGACGCTACCGGGCTACGGCGTCACAGCCCTCAGTACCACCCGTAATCGCGCTCGTGCGCCCAGGCGTTGGCGGGGTTCCCGTAGCGGCGCAAGATGTAGCGCTCCCCGGCGAGGCACTGGTACCAGCCGGCGGGCTTGCGATAGGCGCCGCTCCAGTACTCGCCCCAGGAGACCCCCTCGCTCTGGATGAGTGAACGGTTCATCTGGTACCAGCCGTACTGCCCGGCCGGGGCAGCCGCGTGGTAGTGGTAGGTGCTCTCGTAGCAGACGATCTTCTCGATGTCGGTGCGGTAGGTGGCGTTCGACCAGAAGTAGTCCGGGATGTCCCGCTGCGAGTAGGTCACCTCCTTGATGCGGAGGGCGACGATGCGGGGGGAGCTGTATGCCGCGCGGTTGTTGCAGGTCGTCCAACCCTGGTTCGGTGCCATGGCCGCTCCGGCACTTGTTGCAGCTGCGCTGCCACCGATGACCATCGTGGTGAAGAGGGCTGCTCCTGCAAGGGTTGCCCCGATTGCGAGGCGGGCTCTGTTAAGCATCGTGCGCTGTGACCTCCCTGAGGGGCGCACGCCCGACCCGTCACCTCAGGCCAGGCAGGCCGCGAGGGAGTCGGGGGCAGTGAGCCCGGGTTCGTGGACGGGGGCAGATCCCGTCACTTCATCTTGGCGTTGGCAGCTCTCGGTGCCACGAGTGCTTCATCCTTGACGGCCGCTTCGCCCAGAGTCAAACGGAGAGCATGTCGGTTCGTTTACGATTTCGGGCCATTTTGTAATGGAATTCCTCGATGTCAAGTGTTGCTTACGCCACGACCCGGCTGGAAATGGCAGACAAGGAAAGCCTTTCCAAGCAAGCGTCACGTTCTCCTTGCCGGCCAATGCTTGCAAACCCCTACAAAAGGGGCCCTTTGCCCGCCTCTGGCGACATGAGATGACAGATGAGTGACAACAGATGGCGGCTTTTCCCTTTGGGCGAGCCGCAAGGAGAGCTGGGCGGGGACATGTTCTGGCAAAAAGTGTGTCAGTAATGTCGTCTCGAGCCGGCCGGACCTGGGCACTGCGGGCGCGGTTGTCTCCTCCGGCTTCTCGGTCTTGGGTCGAAGCTCGCCAGAGCAGCCGAGGCTCGTCACTCGCGCCGGGCCAGAGGCGCCGGCCGGCCAGGCGGGCTCTGACTGGGTCGAGGCGTTGCAGGACGGCCGCGGTCGACAGCCTGCGCTGTGGTGGCACCTTTCGAAGGACCGGGCCCGCTACGACTAGAACGAGCCTTGCTCGCCTGTGTCGCATGCCATGGGCGCCAGGCCCTGTCGCTGGGCGCCCCGCTCGGTGACCAAGGCAGCGCCCCCCACTCGGCTGCTCGCCCCGATCCGAGAG
>JAJYQK010000194.1:9278-23819 GCA_021794645.1 Actinomycetes bacterium | reverse complement strand
GGGCGGTCGCATGTGCGACAGAGGACCCGTTCTGGCGAACGGCCACCCCCGGCGACCAGGCGGCCTAAGACCGTTCGGGGCCGCCCGAAACCAGCAGTCCTATCTGCTACTTCGTAGAGGAACGGTTGTTCGACCAGCCGTGGCTGGTGCCCCTTTCGCGCTTCACGGCCACCTGCCGGGCGAGACTCGGTCTTACGGTCGGCTCCACGCTTGACGGCGGCCCTGCCACTCCTACGACCAGCGACTTCGCTCGGTGCAACCTTCCACGGCGCGAAATTCGAGAGCCGCGATGATTGAGGTTCGCATTGTGGGAGGCCGAGGGCGCCGTTCGCGCCAGGGCGCGAACCTTTGGGTCCGCGCCGCCTGGCACGCGGAACCATGATAAAACGCGGTCGCGACCTTCGACGCGAATCTCGTGGACGAGGGCTTGGAGGTGCGCCTTGCGGGCGGGCGCGGCGCCGTCGGTGATGGCCTTTCTCGATGTGGCGTCGCATCTCGGCGCTCACCTGCCTGCGCGGACGCGTGCTCCATCGCGGTGCGCAGCTCCTCGTGCCGGCCGCGCACCTTGGCGGCAAGCGCTTCGAGGCGCTTGAAGCACTGGGCCTCTGAGAGCGTCCCAGACTCGAACCTGGAGAGGTAGCGCTCGATCGGGTCTTCGGGCTAGGTGATCCCGGCCTCGACGGCGGCCATCTCGTGGTCGTGGTTTCGACCGCTCGGCGCGTGGTCGGCGCCGCGCGGCCACGACGGCCTTGTCGAAGAGGTCGATCCGTTCGTAGGTACAAGGGAGTGCGTGGGACGGCTGCGTCAGCTCTTCTGCCGGGAACCGGCGAGCCGGAGTCACGCCCCGAGGCCTGATCGACTGCATGATCGCGTCGGTCGCGCGCCGGAACCATGCCATGTTGCTCGCCAACGACGCTGGCATCACCCGAGTGGGAACGGTCGTCGGGATCGCGATGGACCCCGCTTCTCTCACGCTCGAAATATGACCCCGTCCCGGCGGTATGCCGCCCGGTAACCGTTCCTGTATCCCGGTCCTGTGAGCGATCCTCTGCGAAGGGCGCTGTGCTCCACGCGAACCGCTGTCAGTGCGTGGCAGAGTGAGTCAGTGACCAGTCGGCTTGTCGTCTTGGGGAGCGGCGGGGGGTGCCTATGAGCGACACGCCGCTCCACTACCGGAAGCCCGGGTGGTTCACGAAGCACGTGTTCAACAGAGCCGTGGCCGGGGCCACGCGGCTCGGCTTCAGCGTCTGGGGCAGCAGGGTGTTGGAGGTGAAGGGCCGGAAGACGGGTGCGCCCCGCCGAACGCCGGTCAACCTTCTCGTCCTGACGGACACGGCTTACCTGGTAGCGCCACGGGGGGAAGCTGAGTGGGTCCGCAACGTGCGCGGCGCCGGCGGCCAGCTCGACCTCTTGGTCGGCCGGAGGCGGACCCACTATGTGGCCACCGAGCTCGTCGATGACGAGAAAGCCCCGGTGCTGCGCGCCTACCTACAGCGCTGGAGGGCTGAGGTCGGGGTGTTCTTCGACGGGGTCGGCCCGAACTCGACCGACGAAGAGATCGCTGCGATCGCCCCCAAGCACCCCGTCTTCGCCATCGTCGAGCGGTGACGGCAATGCCCACGGCCACGGCTCGGTCTGGCCGGCGGCAGACATCGTGGCGGCGACACGGCTGATCCTGGAGGAAAATGGTGTCGAGGCCCTGACCATGAGCCGGCCGGCCGGCGCGGTGGGAATGCGGGCGGCCTCGCTGTACAAGTACTTCCCGACCAAGCGCGCCGCGAGGTGCCGACTGGCGAGAAGAAGCTCCTGTTCGATCTCAGCCACACCGAGTCGACAAGCGGGCGGCCGAGCGCCGGACTCGCTCCGCAGTGGCCGGCCACCTTCGGGTTGGGCGCACAACAGATGAGCCGACCGATCAAGGTGGGTGCGATGGTGTCGAGCTCGCCTCTACTGCAACACGGCCGCGGCTAGCGACCCGGATACAAGCGTCATCCTCCGTGGTTATGAGGTGATGCTGGGGGCACTCTCTTGCATCAGCGCCGAGCCTACCGCCCCGCCGCGGCTGCGCTCGTCGGCCATCGCGAGGAACGGCGCGGCTCCCATGAGGGAGAGCTCCTCGCGTGCTGCCGCGACAAGGTCCTGGGGCCGGTCTTCCTCTCCGAGGAGGAAGGTCGCATCGAGGCCACAGAGCGCGAAATCAAAGTGCGTCCGAAGGGCCCGCCATGCCGCTGCTGCCAGCGGGCCGTTCGAGCCGCACTCGAGCTGGTGGGGGCGGTCGAGACGCTCGGAGCGGATATCGGGGTCCCCACCCTCTCGGCCCGGGCTGGGGTTTTGTCCGGTGAGGCCGCGGTGAACCTCGCGGCCGTCGGCGAGGGAATGGTGGCAGGTGACCTCGTGAACACCGCCTCGCGTCTTCAGTCAGCGGCGGCTGCTGGTCAGGTGCTCGTCGGCGACGCCACCTATCTCGCGACCCGCGACGCCATCTCTTTCGAGGAGGTCGGCGAGCTCGCTCTAAAGGGCAAGGCCGAGCCGGTCGCCGGCTGGCGGGCCCTCCGGGTGGTGGGCCAGCGCAGGGGAGCGGGCAAGACCGAGGCGATCGAGCCTCCCTTCGTCGGGCGCGACGAGGAGCTGCGCCTCTTGGCCGAGCTCTTGCACGCCACGGCTCGTGAGCAGACGGTGCGCCTCGTCTCGGTCACCGGGATCGCCGGTATCGGCAAGTCCCGTCTTGCGGCGTCGTCCTCGTTCGAGATCGGTACGCCCCACACCGCCATTACGGCATCCCCGATGAACTTCTCCACCAACCCCGCCGTAGCGGGCGATGACGGTGCGGGCGACGTCGAAGTAGGAGGAGAGCAGCTCACGGACTTCTTCGGCATCCTTTGCCTCAGACACGGTGGTGAAGCCGACGAGGTCGCAGAAGAGGACCGAGACCCACCGGCGCTCGGAGACGGGCGCCTGGGCGGGCCCCGAAGGTGGTGGTGTCCGAGCGGGCGGCTGGGGCGCAGTAGGCCCGTCAGTGCTGGGGGCGACGAGCGCCGTGCCGCACTCGGGGCAGAAGCGAGCCGTCGGCGACGGCGCCGCACCGCAGGCATCACAACGGCGGACGACCGGCGCGCCGCATCCTTCGCAGAACTTGGCAGCCGGCGGGTTCTCGGTTCCGCAAGCTGACGCAGTGCATCGTCCCCCTCAGCTCTCTCGCTGCGAAAGGTACTCGATCACCCTGCCACCCGACGATGGGTCGGCCGCGGCGGTCGGTAGGCAGGCGTCAAGTGGGCCGCACCCCAAAAGCGTGCTCGTCGCCTGTCCCACTGCCGCGACGTCTCAGCGGGTCGAGCGCCCTCCGGTGCTCCCGGGAGTAGCGGCTCTCGAGTTGTGCCTTCGTCTCCGCTTTCACAACTCCGAGGGTGGCTCGCACGACTCCTGCCGGGGCCACAGCGCCAGGAATCCCTCGGTCGTCCCCCACGACGGCCCGGCCGTCTCTTCCGGGCGGTCCGCGAGTGCCTAGTCTTTCGTCACGACGAAGGGGGCCAGCATGAAGAGCTTTTCTGGATGGCTGGCGACTGCCCTCCTGACGGCTGGACTGGCGACGGGAAGCGGCGCCTTCGGGCCGTGGCGGAACGTGCTGTCGCTTCCCCTCGGCAGCCATCGGCTGACGGCGGTGAGCTGTCCTAGCTCGCGAATCTGTGACGCTCTCGGGGAGACGGTCTCTGGCGTCTACGACCTGACGCTTCGGACCACCGATGGCGGGCGACGGTGGTCGTCTCGGACCCTGCCGGCGGGCACGGCACTCGGCGCCGCCCTGGCCTGTCCCAGCGCCGAGCGCTGCGTCACCTTCGGCCACAAGGGCACCAACACCACCGCGCTGGCGTTCGTCACCGGCGACGGCGGTGACCACTGGGCGACCGCCCGGCTGGCGGGCAACCCGACCGGGGTAAACGATGTCGCCTGTCCGAGCCGGACCGAGTGTTTGGCAGTCGGGACGGGGCCTGCAGGCCCGCTGGTTCTGCGCTCGGCAGATGGCGGAGCGCGCTGGGTTGACGAGAGCCTTCCCGCCGGTGCCCCGAATCTGGTGGCGGTGAGCTGTCCCACCACGGCGATCTGCGTTGCTGTCGGCGGCGCCGCCATCCGCAGCACAGACGGTGGCCGTACCTGGAGACTCGAGGGAAGACTCAGCAGCGACATCAACGCCATCAGCTCGCTCGCTTGCGCCTCACCGACGCTCTGCATCGCCGTGGGGAGCACGCCATCGAGCGCCGCCGCCGCTCGGACGACCGATGGAGGCGAGCATTGGACCGAGAGGTCCCTTGCCGGTTCGAACCTCGAAGATGTGAGCTGCGCCTCCCGCTCGGTCTGCGAGACGGTTGGGTTCGCAAGCTTCGAAAGCCCAGGCGCACCCGCCGGTGCCATCGCCTTTGACACCAGCAACGGCGGGGCCTCCTGGCGCCCGCAGGCGCTTCCGAGAGGCACCCTCGAGCTAGACGGCATCTCATGTACCGCCGTCGCCTCCTGCCGCGCCGTGGGCGACGCCGGCAGCTGGAGTGCATACGGCGGGGCAGCCGTGCTGAGCGGGATCGCCGACTACCTCGCGCCCGGCATCAGGAGATGGGCGCGCGGTCGCGTGCCGGTGGGCATCCTCACTCTGTCGGGCTCGAGCTGTGCTGCGACGCTCTGCCAGGTCCTCGGCGAGAACACCGCCGGCTCGGCCGTCGCCTACAGGATCATCGACGGGAGGACGTGGCGGCCCGACACCCTTCCCAAAGGGCTCCGAGTGGAGGCGCTGAGCTGTGGCACCGCCAGCCGTTGTGTCGCCCTCGCCCAGGACGGCGGGGTGGCCGTGGCCCTGGTCAGCTCCGACGCCGGCGGCTCCTGGACCAGGCGGAAGCTGCCGGCGGCGATGGCAGAGGGCCTGTTGTCAGAGGGCCTGAGCCTGTCCTGTCCGACCCTCAGCAGGTGCACGGCGATCGGGGAGGACCGGGCAGGTGACGCGCTCCCGGCCGTGTCTCACGACGGCGGCCTCGCCTGGAGAGCCGGCCCGCTGCTCCGGGGCGTCGCACCCTTCATCGTCGACTGCCCGACCGGCCGGCGCTGTTATGGGCTCGGCGGAGACGTTTCGCTCGTCAGCAGCGACGGCGGCCTCCACTGGCGCAGTACTGGCAACGCCGGGATCGAGTACCCCGCCGGCCTCGCCTGCCCTGCTGAAAGAGACTGTGTGGCTGTCGGCTACGCCGACGTCGTAGGGCAGGAGCAAATCGCATTTTCCCGGACCACCGACGGGGCTGCCAGCTGGCAGTTCCCCGCCGTCTCTGGCGAGGGCATGCTGACAGGAGTTGGCTGCAGCTCGGTCGAGGACTGTGTCGCTACCGACAGCCACGCCACGATCTGGCGGACCACCGACGGCGGCAGCACCTGGCAGCGAAAAACCGGCGGCGCGGGCTTGATCACCCTCGACAGCGCGGCGTGCAGCCGAACGGTCTGCGTCGTCACCGGGAAAAGCGGCAGCCGCGCCATAGTGCGGGCCGCTTTCTACGGTCGCAGCTGATCGCCGCCGCCGCTCGACGGACCGGCTACCTCGATTCCCCCGGTGAGCGAGCCCGCCAGGGTCTGTCCGGGTCCGCTCGGAGCCAGCTGGCGCCGAGGGGGACTAGACAGGCTCTCGGCCGGGCCGACCCGAACCCTCCGGGCGGTCGCCGGCGGGAGGAGGAAGGCCGATGCGAGCGGAGAACGGTGGGGTGGCCATCCACTACGAGGTCCACGGAGAGGGCAGGCCCGTCGTGCTGCTGCACGGCTTCCCGGACTCCGGGCGCCTCTGGCGGGGACAGGTGCCGACCCTGGTCGAGGCGGGCTTCCGGGTGATCGTGCCCGACCTGCGCGGCTACGGCGGATCTGGCAAACCGGCCGGCAGGGAGCACTACCACCTCCTCGTCCTTGCCGGCGACGTGGTGGCAGTGCTCGATGCCGAAGGCGTCGAGCAGGCCCACCTCGTCGGCCACGACTGGGGTGCTGCCCTCGCCTGGGGGATGGCCGCACTCCTGCCCGATCGGGTCGACCACCTGGTGGCGATGTCGGTCGGCCACCCCCGCTCGTTCAGGGAAGCCGGTCTCGAGCAGCTGCAGCGGTCCTGGTACATGCTGCTCTTCCAATTCGAGGGAGTCGCCGAGGAGTGGCTCTCCCAGGACGGCTGGGCCAACCTGCGCAGCTGGGGGCGCCACCCTGACATCGACGCTGTCATCGCCGATCTCGAGCGAGACGGCTCGCTCACCCCAGGGCTCAACTACTACCGAGCGAACGTCCCACCGGAGTCCTACCTGGGTCCGCCCCTCGACCTCCCGCCCGTCCACGCCGACACCATGGGCATCTGGAGCAGCGGAGACTTTGCTCTCACCGAGGCCCAGATGACCCACTCGGCGAGCCACGTAGCCGGTCGCTGGCGCTACGAGAGGCTGGAGGGACCCGGCCACTGGATGCAGCTGCAGGCACGAGAGGCTGTCAACGAGCTGCTCGTCGACTTCCTCCCGAGCAGCTGAGCGCCCAGCGACACCTGCGGCTCGGCCGGCGAGGGGCAGGCCAAGGTGTCGCCGGCCGGGACGCTCTGCTAGGCAATGGCGATGCGCATCGCGGTGACCGGGGCGGCCGGCTTCATAGGAGCAAAGGTCTCTGACGAGCTCTTGGACAGGGGTCACGAGGTGGTCGCCATCGACAACTTCGACACCACCTACTCGGCCGAGCTGAAGCACCACCGGGCCGAGCGACTCCAAAAGCGGGAGGGCTTCCGCCTCGTCAGCGGAGACATCCGGGACGATGAAGCCGTCCTTTCGCTCTTTCGGCCCGTGCCGGACGCCGTCGTCCACCTCGCCGCCCAGGGCGGCCTGCGAAAGTCGATGGACGAGCCCGCCACCTTCATCTCCTCCAACATCTCCGGCTTCGGCAACGTCATCAAGGCGGCCGTGGACAGCGGGGTGAAGAGGATCGTCTACGCCTCCTCGGGCGCCGTCTACGGCGGCAGCCGGCAACTGCCCTTCAAGGAGGAGGACGCCGCCGCCTTCCCTCTCTCCCTCTATGGCGCCACCAAGCGCTGCGACGAGCTGCTCGCCTTCAGCTACGCCCACGCCGCCCGCATCTCCTGCACCGGCCTGCGCTTCTCGACCGTCTACGGCACCGACGGCCGGCCCGACATGGCCATGTACACCTTCGCCGAGCGCATCTCCCGCGGTGAGCCGATCAAGGTGCACGGCCACGGGACGATGGTGCGCGACTTCGTCTGGGGTGACGACGTCGCCCACGTCGTCGTGCTCGCAGCAGAGGACGACAGCGAGTTCGGCACCACTCCAGCCGGCGGTGGCCCGCGAGCCGCCATCGCCGCTGACCCCTGGCGAGTGCTCAACGTCGCCACCGGGCGTCAGGTGCAGCTGATGGAGATGATCCGCCTCGTAGAGGCGGCCGTCGGGCGGCCGGCCGAGCTCGAGCTCGTGGACGCCATGGCGGCCGAGGTGCAAGAGAACGGCATGGACGTCTCGCTCCTCGGCGAGACGCTCGGCTTCGTGCCCTCGGTGCAGGTGGCAGAGGGCATCCCGCAGGCCGTCGAGTGGTACCTCTCCTATCTGGAGGGCCACAGGGCCTGAGCGAGCAGGACGGCCGTCGGGCCGGCAGACTAGGTCGGTGAGCGCGTCCGAACGAGCCCGCCACATCCGGCCCGGGGACCGGCAGGAGGCCGATCCCACGCCCGGGATGCGCCGGGAGGAGGCCATCGCCAGCGGGCTGCTCTGGGCCGGGCTGGTGCGCACCGCCCCCGGGGCCAGCTCGGGCTGGCACCACCACGGCAACCACGAGACCGCCATCTATGTCGCGGCCGGGCGACTCCTCCTCGAGTCGGGCCCGGCCGGGGCCGAGACGATCTCGGCCCTGGCCGGCGACTTCGTCCACGTCCCTGCCTGGATGATCCATCGGGAGACCAACGACGGCGAGGAGGAGAGCCAGCTCGTGGTCGTCCGGGCCGGCTCCGGCCCGACCACTCTCAACGTCGAGGGCCCGGCCCCCAGCGCCTGAGTCCGGCAGCCTCCTGGGTAGATAGGTCGGAGGCGAGCGTGCGCCCGCCGCCTGGAGGAGGAGCCTTGCCCGACATCACCGACATCGTGCTCGACGAGCACGAGACCTTCCGCCGCCGTTTCGCCGAGCTCGACGACAAGCGGGCCGCCGGAGCGGGCCGGGCCGTCCTCGAGGGGCTCTGGCGGCCGCTTGCCAACCTCCTCGAGCGGCACGCCGCAGCCGAGGAGGAGCTCTTCTACCCCCGCCTCCTGCAAAAGGGAGCCAATGCCGAGGAGGAGACCGAAGACGCCATCTCGGACCACAACGACATCCGGGCCGCCATCGCCCGGGCGGCCGACGAGGTGGCCGGCGGGGAGAAGTGGTGGCGGGCCGTCCTCGATGCCAGGAATGCCAACAGCGACCACATGGCGGAAGAAGAACGCGAGGCGTTCCCCGACTTCCGTGAGCACGTGGACATGAAGACGAGAGCAGAGCTCGGGGAGGCCTGGCTCCGCTACGCCGAGGAGCACGCAGGGGCGAGAGGGCTCGAGCTCGAGCAGGAGGACCCCGAGGAGTACATCGAAGAGCACAGCTGAGCACCCGGGGGCGGGCGACGGGGCCGGGAAACGGCCCGCCGGCAGCTACCGTCGCGGCGGTGAGCCGGCCGGGGAGACCTCCATCGGTGGACGCGATCGCGCGGTCTTTGGCAGAGACCGGGCTACCCCATCTGTTGCGGGTGGCGGCGGCGCGGGAGGCGGTCGCTGCCGGCGCGGCTGGCGATGCCGATCGCATCGCGGCGGGGATGGCCGGCCACTTCCTCCGCCCCGTCATAAACGCCACGGGCATCCTGCTTCACACCAACCTCGGCAGAGCACCCCTCGGCGAGAGAAGCCAGGGTGGGGCGGCCAACGTCGAGCTCGACCTCAGCACCGGGCGGCGGGGGCAGCGAACCACTTCTGTCTCGCTCCTCCTCCGGGCTCTCACGGGAGCCGAGGCCGCCACGGCGGTCAACAACGGCGCTGCCGCCCTGCTGCTCGCCCTCGCCACCCTCGCCCGGGGCGAGCCGGTGGTCGTCAGCCGGGGCGAGCTGGTCGAGATCGGCGGTGGCTTCCGCGTCCCCGAGGTGCTCGCCGCCTCCGGCGCCCGGCTCGTCGAGGTCGGCACAACCAACAAGACCCGCCTCTCGGACTACGAGAGAGCGCTCTCCGAGCTGCCGGCAGAGGCGAAGCCGGTCCTTTTGAAGGTCCACCAGTCGAACTACCGCATCGTCGGCTTCACCGAGTCCACCCCCCTCCCCGAGCTGGCCCGCCTCGGCCCCCCCGTCGTGGCCGATCTCGGCTCGGGCCTGCTCGATGCCGAGACCCCCTGGCTGCCCGGCCCGCCGCCTCGCTGGCTGGCGGGCGAGCCCGCCGCCCGCCAGAGCCTCTCGGAGGGGGCAGCCCTTGTGACCTTCTCGGGCGACAAGCTCCTCGGCGGGCCCCAGGCGGGGGTGCTCGCCGGCGCGGCCGAGCTCGTCGAGCAGTGCGCCCGCAACCCGCTTTACCGGGCGCTGCGCCCGGGCGGCCTCGTCCTCGCCGAGCTGCAGGCGACGCTGCTCGCCTATGCCGAGAGGCGCTACGAGGACATCGCCTTTTGGAGGATGGCCGCCACCCCGGCCTTGCAGCTGCGCCAGAGAGCCGAGGCGATCGCCGACCGGGTGGGAGGGCCGGTCGCGGTCTGCGACTCGAGAGCCGAGGTCGGAGCAGGCTCCTCGCCGGGAGAGACCATCGAGTCGGCGGCCCTCTTCCTGCCCGGTGACCACCGCGACGCCCTCCTCTCCCAGCGGCCGCCGATCGTCGCCCGGGTGGAGGGCGGGCGGACCCTTCTCGATTTGCGAAGCGTCCTCCCCGAGGACGACGGGACGGTGGAGGGCGCCCTCAAGCAGCTCGTCGCCGGGGCCGGGGCGTGACGGTCGGCCCGGGCCGGCAGGAGAGGCCCTACCGGCTCGTCGCCACCGCGGGCCACGTCGACCACGGCAAGTCGACCCTCGTGCGCGCCCTCACCGGCACCGATCCGGACCGCCTGCGCGAGGAGAAGAGGCGGGGCCTCACGATCGATCTCGGCTTTGCCAGCCTCGAGCTCGCCTCTGGCGCCGTGCTCGGGGTGGTGGACGTGCCGGGGCACGCCCGCTTCCTCAAGAACATGGTGGCAGGCGTCGGTGCGGTCGACGCCTGCCTGTTCGTCGTGGCGGCCACCGAGGGGTGGCGCGCCCAGTCAGAAGAGCACCTCGGGGTCCTCGAGCTGCTCGGGGTGGAGGCCGCCGTGGCGGCGGTGACGAAGGCCGACCAGGTCGACGAGGAGCGGCTCGGGACCGTTCTCGGCGAGGTGGGCGACCGGCTGGACAAGAGCGCCCTCGAGCCGGTCGCCGTCGTGGCGGTGGACTCGGTCAGCCGGCGGGGGCTCGGGGCGCTGCTGGTCGCTCTCGAGCAGCTCTTCTCCGCCACGCCGGCGGCGGCCGACCTCGGTCGGCCCCGCCTTTTCATCGACCGCTCCTTTTCCGTGCGGGGAGCCGGGACTGTCGTGACGGGCACGTTGACGGGCGGCTCGATCGGCCTCGGGGACTACCTCGCCGTCCTCCCGGGCCGCCCTCCCTCCTTCGCGCCCCTCCCGGTCCGGGTGAGGCGGCTGCAGGTGCACGGCGAGGAACGGGACCGTGCCTGGCCCGGCCAGCGGGTGGCAGCCAATCTCGCCGGCGCCGAGGCGGCCGAGCTATCGCGGGGCCAGGTGCTGGCCGAGGCCTCGCAGTGGGAGCCGACCCGACTCTTCGACGCCTCGGTCCAGCTCCTCGAGACGGCCGCTCCGCTGGCGGCGCGGGGCAACCGCCAGCTCCACTTCGCCACGGCCCATCATCCCGTCCGGGTCCGCCTCCTCCGAGCGAGCGAGCTCCCGCCGGGCGGCCGAGGCCTGGCCCGCCTCCACCTCGAGACGCCTCTTCCCCTCCTGCCGGGGGACCGCTTCATCCTCCGCGACGGAGGAAGGCAGGAGACGATCGGCGGCGGCGAGGTCCTCGACGTCCAGCCGGTCCTACGCGCCAAGTCGGCCCGGCCGGACCGCTCGGTCGAGCGGGTGGTGGCCGAGCGCGGCTTTGTCGAGGTGGGTCTGCTGGAGCGGCTCACCGGCGTCGCCCGCCAGCCCGACGTCGGCAGGTACGCCGTCGCCCTGGCCGAGCGCGCCCGCAGGGAGGAGCAGCTGCGGGCCCTGCTCGCCGCTGCGGGCACCCTCGGCCTCCCGGCGGCCGAGCTCGACGACCTCGACCGGGCGCTCGCCGGCGAGCTCGAGGGAGTGGAGCTGCGGGCGGGCCGCTACCGCCTCCCCGCCGGCGATGCCACCCACCGCTACCTGGCCGCCTCCCGCCGCACGCCTCTCTCACCCCCGGCCCTCGAGGGCCACTCGCTGGCCGAGCTGCGCGACCTCGCCCGCCAGGGCCAGCTCGTCGACTCAGAAGGCCTCTTCTTCCTGCCCGAGGCGGTCGCGGCGGCAGAGAGAGCGCTCGCCGAGCAACTGAGGAGCGAGGGCGCAACCGTCACGGTCTCGCAGTTCCGCCAGCGGCTCTCGACCTCGCGCAAGGTGGCCCTCGCCCTCCTCGCCCACTTCGACTCGGTCGGGGTGACGAGACGCCGGGGCGAGAGCCGCGTGGCCGGGCCCGCCTTGGCGCGCCGGCTGAGCGACGAGGAGAGATGAAGCCGCCCTTTCGCCTGACAGAGCTCACGGCCGGTGGCGGCTGCTCCTGCAAGGTGCCGGCCGAGGAGCTGGAGCGCCTCCTCGGTGCCGCCGCCGCCGGCGCCGGGCCGCTCCCGCCCAGGCTGGCGGTGGCGGGAAGCGAGCTCCTCTGCGGTCTCGAGAGCGGGGACGACGCCACCGTCGTCGGCCTGCCGGGGGGCGGGGCCGTCGTGGCGACGACCGACTTCTTCCCACCGGTGGTCGACGACCCATACGACTGGGGGCGGATCGCGGCCGCCAACGCCCTCTCTGACATCTACGCCATGGGCGGCCGGCCGCTCGTCGCCCTCAACCTCCTCGCCTGGCCCCGCGACCTCGCCCCCGCCGAGCTGGCGGTCGAGGTGCTGCGGGGCGGGCGGGCCGTCACCGACGAGGCCGGCTGCTTCCTCGCCGGCGGCCACAGCATCGACGACCCGGTGCCGAAGTACGGCCTGGCAGTGACAGGGGTGGTCGATCCCGCCCGCACGCTGCGCAACGACCGGGCCAGGCCCGGCGACCCGATCACGCTGACCAAGCCGCTCGGGGTCGGCGTCTTGAACAACCTCCACAAGACGACGGGCGCCTCGATCGAAGAGGCGGTCGCCTCGATGACGGCCCTCAACGACAAGGCGGCCGCCGCCGCCCTCGCCGCCGGGGTAGTCGCCGCTACCGACGTCACGGGCTTCGGCCTCCTCGGCCACCTCTACAAGATGGCGCGGGCTAGCCAGCTGACAGCTGTCATCGAGGCCGCTGCGGTCCCCTACCTGGCCGGAGTGCGCCAGGCCGCTGCCGCCGGGCACCTGCCGGGCGGCAGCCGGCGCAACCTCGAGTGGGTCCGGCCCCACCTCTCCTCGGAGGTGGGAGAGGACGAGCTCTTGCTGCTGGCCGACGCCCAGACATCGGGCGGCCTCCTCGTCGCCGGCGAGCTGGCCGGGGCACCCGTCATCGGGTGGTTCACCGAGGCCGGCGAGAGCCCGCTCGTCGTGCGTCGCTGAGCTTTGTTGGCTAGCTTGCACGCCGGAGGCGTCCGGGCGCCTGGTGGGCCCCCCCGCCTTCAAAGCGGGTGGGACGGGTGATCCCCGTCCGGCGGGTTCGATTCCCGTCCGCCTCCGCCGCCGGGCGGTGCCCGGTTGCCGCAAGGAAGTCCCGGGTACGGCTGCGTATTAGTACGCAAGCGAGAAGGAGGTAGCGGGTGTCGCTATTGGAGCCAGGCGAGGGCGCGTCCTTCGACCTCGGCGGCCTGCCCGCAGGCGGAGCTGCCGAGACCGACGGGGCGGCCTGCCTCGTGCCGACTGCGAGCGAGGCCGGCTACCGGCTCATCGGCGACGTGCAGGTGGGCTACGACCCCGAGGGCGTCGTCGTCGACCCGCTCACCGACCTCGTCTACATCTCGTGCAGCCGCTCCAACGCCGTCACCGTGGTCGACCTCGAGAAGCTCGCGGTGGTGGGCTCGATCCCGGTCGGACGAGAGCCGATCGACATCTGCATCGACCAGCAGACCCGCCGCGCCTTCACGGCCGACGCCCGCTCCGACCAGGTCTCTGTCATCGATCTCGACACCCGCCAGGTGGTGGCCGAGGTCGCTGTCGGCTCCTTCCCGGCCGGCCTCGCCGTCGACGAGGGGCGCCGCCGCCTCTACTGCGGCGACACGATGGGCTGCACTATGACCATCGTCGACCTCGACAGCCTCGAGGTCCTCGCCCAGGTGCCGGCCGAGCTCGGAGCCGGGGCCATCACGGTCGACCTCACCCGGGGACGGGTCTACTGCGTGAACTTCGTCGCCTCCTCCATGAACGTCTTCGAGAGCGACGGTGAGCCCGTCGGGCGCGTGCAGCTCGGGGAGGGCACCTGTGCCGTCGCCGTCAGCCCCACCGCCAACAAGGTCTTCGCCGTCAACTCGCTCGCGAGCACGATCTCCGAGATCGACGGCGAGAGCCTCGAGGTGCTGGCCGACCACCGGGTCCCGAACGCCCCCGTCGGGCTCTTCATGGGCCCGGGCGAGGACCGCCTCTACGTCGCCAACCGGGGCGACGGCACGGCCACCATCCTCGGCCTCGACGGGAGCGAGTGGGCGAGGGTGCCCGTCGGCTCGGCCCCGGGGGGGATCACCTACCATCCCGGTCGCCCCGAGATCGTCCTCGTCGCCAACGCCGGCACGGGCAGCCTCACGGTCTTCGAGGACCTCCTCGCCGAGGCGCCGCCCGAGAGGCCGGCGGAGACCCCCCACCCCCTCGTCGGCCAGAAGCTCCCGCCGATCACGCTGCCGGACCTCGACGGCAAGGAGCACGAGCTGTCGGAGTGGGAGGGCAAGCCCTACATCGTCAACGTCTTCGCCAGCTGGTGAGGCCCGTGCAACGCCGAGGCGCCGGTCATTGAGGACCTGCGTCGCCGGACAGGTCGGTCGGGCCTGGAAATCATCCTTCTCAACGTCTGGGAGGGCCTCGAGGGCCCTGTCGAGGGTCGCCGCTTCGTCGAGCTCTGGGGCATCGGGGGCACCGTCCTCTTCGACGACAAGGGCATCGCCGAGCAGCTCGGCATAAAGGGAGTCCCCACCAACATCTTCGTCCGCCCGGACGGGACGGTCGCCGAGGTCGGTGCCAGCAGGCCCGAGGACCTCGAGGCCGCCGTGCGCCGCCTCCTCGGCCCCGCCGCCGACATCGACCCGCCCGTGGCGGCCGAGTGGCACTGGCAGCAAGAGGTCGAGCACATCGACAAGCACATAACGCTTCGCAACGACCGCAACCTCGAGGCCGCGGCGGACCCGACCCCGCTCGACTAGCT
>JAJYQK010000194.1:0-9268 GCA_021794645.1 Actinomycetes bacterium | reverse complement strand
CCGTTCCTCCGGCGAGAGCCGCACTTCGAAAGGTGAGCGACGAGACACGACGACCTCCAGCTCGCGAGGAGGCCTTCAAATTACACCGATGTACTTATCGGCGGGACCACTAGCTGTCTAGGCGAGGACGGCGACCACAGCCTCCACGACAGCGAGGTAGTCGAACGAGCCGCCGCCGGCGGCGCGGTAGGCCTCCTCGCCTGGCACGTGCACGAAACCGGAGTTCTCGACGCCCCATGCCGGGGCCAGCTGCTGGCAACGGTAGAAGGAGTAGTTGCAGAGGTAGCCGCCCGCGTCCGTCGAGTACGAGGTCGCCACGGAGCGGGCCGTGAGCGCCTCTTCGATCTCCCCGAGCGGGAGAGTGGAGCAGAGCACCTCCTCGCCCGCTCGGTCGATCGGGCTCGGGAGCATGGCGCCGTCGACGTCGGGGCTGTCGGAGGAGCGGTTGCGCGCCACCCGCTCGAGCCGGACGGTCGGAGAGGTGGCAGCCAGCCCGAACAGGACGACGCGGCGTGGCGTCAGCTGCGAGAGGAGGCGGGGCAGGTCCTCCTCGACGGCCGCCACGGCCGTGCGGAAGACGTGGGTGGCGACCCGGGGGCCGGCCGCCAGCGCCTTCACTGCCTCCTCGGTCGGGTTGGTGGCGAACTCCCCGAAGCCCCCGAACCCGGTCACCAGCAGATCGATCGCCATCTCCCCTCCCGCCGAGAGGCTACCGCCGGCCGGCCGAACCGGCCGAGGCGCAGTCGGCGCACCGGCCGAGCACCGCGAAGTGCCGCGGGTCGATCCGGAAGCCGAAGCGCTCGATCGCCTCCTTCGCCAGCTGCTCGAAGACGGCGGGCGGCGCCTCGATGGTGGCGCCGCAGCTCTCGCAGACGAGGTGGCCATGGGAGGCGGAGGAGAGATGGTAGGTGGCCGGCCCGTGGCCGAGATGGGTGTGGACCACGACCCCGAGCCGCTCCAGCTCGTCGAGGTTGCGGTAGATGGTGGAGATGTGGACGTCTGGTGCCCGCGCCTGCACGGCGGCCGCCAGGTCGTCGGCCGTGACATGGCTCGGGGCGTCGAAGAGGGCGCTCAGCAGCTGGCGGCGGGCGGTGGTGACGCGGCCGCCTTTCGAGCGGAGGAGGACGAGTACGTCCTCGACGCTTCGCGCCAGATCCTCTCCTCTCGCCACAGCGAGCGAGCTTACGGTCCACGCCCGACCGGCACCGGGGCCGCCCCGCCACCGCTCGGACCGGAGAGTTGGCAAGGGCGGCTAGCGGGTAGGGAAGGGGCCATGAGCACACGGGCGCTCGCATTCGCCACACGTACCGCCAGACGCACCGGCCGGCGGCCCCGCCGCCTCGTCGCCTCGGCCGGGCGGGTCGGGCTCTTCTCGCGGGCCGTCATCTACGTGATGCTCGGCGTGCTCGCCGCCATGATGGCCGCCGACGGCCGCCCGCCCGCCAATGCCTCCTCCAGCGGCGCCCTGGCCGAGATCGCCCGCCAGCCGGCCGGGCCCTTCCTCCTCGGCGCCCTCTCCGCCGGCCTCGCCTGCTATGCCGGCTGGCGGATCGTCGAGGCCATCACCGGCATCGGGAGCAAGGCGAGCGCCCCTCCCTCGACCTGGCGCCGCATCGGCTCGCTGTTCATCGCCGTGCTCTACATCAGCCTCTTCGCCGAGGCGGTCTCGATCATCGCCGGTGGCGGGTCGGGCGGTGGTCCCTCCAACCACCCGCAGGGCTACATCGCCAGGCTGCTATCGGCCCCGGGCGGCCCCGGCTGGGTCGGTCTGCTCGCGGCCGGTCTCGCCGTCGGCGGCGTCGCTCTTGCCGTCTTCGCCCTAGTCCGCAACCACACCGAGACCTTCGACACCGGCGCCATGAGCACCTTTGAGAGGAAGGCGGCGACGGCGACGGCCGTGGCGGGCGACCTCGTCCGGGGAGCCCTGTTGCTGCTCGTGGCGGGCTACCTCTTCTTCGCTGCGGTGACAGAGAGGCCCGCCGAGGCCAAGAGCCTCGACCAGGCGCTCGAGAGCCTCGTCCGCCAGCCGAGCGGGCCGTTTTTGATCTGCCTGGCCGCCGCCGGGCTCATCTCCTATGCCCTCTACTCCCTGTTCGAGTCCCGCTACCGCAAACTCGAGCCCCGCTGAGGGACCCGGCACGGGCTAGAGACCGGCGCCACTCAGCAGCTGTCGGAGCGAGAGAGCCCCCTTCGGTGCCCTCGGCTGGCTGCCGGCGCCGAAGCCGGAGAGCCGGATGCGGCCCGTCGTGCGCCCACCCGGCCGGGGAGCTGCCAGGAGCGGGTAGTGGGGGGCCGCGGTTGCTATGTAGACGACGAGCTGCCTCGGTCCCTCCACCGCCACCGTCTTGCGGCCGCCTACCTGGCGGTGGCCGACCACCTTGGCCTTCACGTCACTTTTGAGGGCCGCCGAGAAGCTCTTCAGCGTGAGGCCGCTCGTCAGCTGGTTGGCGAAGACCGCCGGGAAGGTCACCCACCTGCCGGCCAGCACGCTCGTGGCCTTCGGGGGCAGGTGAAGCCCCGATCCGACGTCGTGCCAGAAGCCGCTGCTGGCCTTCACGTAAGCCGCCCCGTCCCTCAGCTCGACGACGTGGCTTGTCGCCGGGCCGACGGCGACGGTGCCGTCGAGGGCCCCGCTCGAGAAGGAGACGACGTCGAAGTCGAGCCGGTTGCCGTTGGCTGCGACATAGCCGGAGAGCCGGACCGAGCGGGCCGCCGCCGTCGCCTTGGCGGCCTGGCGCAGCCAGCCGCGGGCCGAGGTCGGCTGGGCGGCGCCGCCGCCGCAGGCGGCGAGGAACAAGGCGGCGGGCGCGACGAGAAGGAGCAGGCGACGGCGTGAAGACACGAGAGAACCTCCGGAAAGCTCCCAGGCTAGGGGGAGATATTTCGTTTCGTACGCAACTAACTCGCTCCGGCCGGTAGTCTCTCGGCGGTGAGCTCGAGAGGCAGCTGCTGTGACCCCGTCGGCCTGGCCGGGCTGCTCTTCGAGTCCGCCACCGGTCTAAAGAGGCTGGCCGGCCCCCGCTTCGAGCAGGCCCACGACCTCCCCCACCAGAGCTTCGACGTCCTCGTCCGGCTGGCCCGCTCGCCCGGCCAGCGGCTCCGCATGAGCGATCTCGCCGCCCAGTGCGCCCTCACCCCGAGCGGGCTCACCCGGGCCGTCGACCGCCTGAGCGAGGCCGGCCTCGTCGCCCGGGACAGCTGCGCCGAGGACAAGCGGGGCTCTTTCGCCTCCCTGACGCCGCTCGGGCGGGAGAGGATGGACCGGGCCCTCTGCTACCACGCCACCACGCTGGAGGAGATCCTCGACGGCGCACTTGCCCGCGAGGAGCAGGAGCTGTTGATGGAGCTGCTGGCCCGCTTGCGGGACCGGCTCAACCCGGCGGCGGCCCGGCTCGGCCCGGCCCAGCCGGGAGCGGCCGCCGGCAGGTGATCGCCGAGGGGGCGGGGCGGTAGCCTCCCTCCGTCAGAGAACCGATCCTCGATCACAGCCGGGAGGCAGCGATGGCAGAGCAGCAGCGAAAGGACAGCTTCGGCGCCAGGGCCGAGCTCGAGGTCGGGGAGGACCGCTACCGGATCCACCGCCTGCAGGCGCTCTCGCCCCTTTGTGACCTCGAGGCCGTCCCCTATTCGATCAAGCTCCTCTTGGAGAACCTCCTCCGCCACGAGGACGGCCTCCACGTCACCGCCGCCGACATCGAGGCCCTCGCCTCCTCCCGGCGCCGGGGCGCTGCCCGGGGAGAGCAGGAGATCGCCTACTCGCCGGCGCGCATCTTGCTGCAGGACTTCACCGGCGTGCCCTGCGTGGTCGACCTCGCCGCCATGCGCGACGCCGTCGAGGCGCTCGGGGGCAAGCCGGACAGGGTCAACCCCCAGATCCCCGTCGACCTCGTGATCGATCACTCCGTCGTGGCCGACAGCTACGCCCGCCCGGACGCCCTCAGCATCAACACGGCCCTCGAGTACCAGCGGAACTCCGAGCGCTACCGCTTCTTGCGCTGGGGCCAGCAGGCCTTCAACAACTTCCGCGTCGTGCCGCCCGGCACCGGCATCTGCCACCAGGTGAACCTCGAGTACCTGAGCCGGGTCGTCTTCGTCGGCAACGAGGGCGAGGCCTACCCCGACTCGGTCGTCGGCACGGACTCGCACACCCCGATGGTGAACGGGCTCGGCATCCTCGCCTGGGGCGTGGGCGGCATCGAGGCGGAGGCCGCCATGCTCGGCCAGCCCATCTCGATGCTCGTGCCGAAGGTCGTCGGTCTGAGGCTCCACGGCGACCTGCCGGAGGGGACGACGGCGACCGACCTCGTCCTCACGATCGCCCAGCTGCTGCGCCGCCACGGTGTGGTCGGCAAGTTCGTCGAGTGCTACGGCCCGGGCGTGGCCAACGTGCCGCTCGAGAACAGGGCCACCATCGGCAACATGTCGCCCGAGTACGGCTCCACGGTGACGATCTTCCCGATCGACTCAGAGACGCTCCGCTACCTCGAGCTGACCGGACGCAGCCCCGAGCAGCGGGCCCTCGTCGAGGCCTACGCCAAGGCCCAGGGCCTCTGGCACGACCCGGCGGCCGACTTCGACTACGACGAGCGGCTCGAGCTCGACCTCTCGAGCGTCGAGCCGAGCCTCGCCGGGCCGGCCCGGCCGCAGGACCGGGTGCCCCTCAGCCAGGCCAAGAGCCGGTTCGAAGAAGCCCTGCCGGGCTCGCTGCCGGCCGGCCGGGAGGCGGTCGGCTCCGTGCCGGTCCGCCTGTCAGACGGCACCGAGTTCTCCCTCGCCGACGGCCACGTCGTCATCGCCGCCATCACGAGCTGCACCAACACCTCCAACCCGCAGGTGATGATGGCGGCCGGACTGCTCGCCAAGAAGGCGGTGGAAAAGGGCCTCAAGGTGAAGCCCTGGGTGAAGACCTCGCTCGCCCCGGGCTCACGGGTCGTGACCGACTACTACGCCCGGGCCGGAGTGCAAGAGGCGCTCGACGCCCTCGGCTTCGAGCTGGTCGGCTACGGCTGCACCACCTGCATCGGCAACTCCGGCCCGCTCGCAGCGGAGATCTCGGCGGCCATCAACGACAACGACCTGGCGGCTGCGGCCGTCCTCTCGGGCAACCGCAACTTCGAGGGCCGCATCCACCCAGACGTCAGGATGAACTACCTCGCCTCCCCCCCGCTCGTGGTCGCCTACGCCCTTGCCGGCTCGATGGCGGTCGACCTGCTCACCGAGCCGATCGGCCAGGGCGACGACGGCGAGGACGTCTACCTGCGCGACATCTGGCCGTCGCTGGCGGAGGTGACCGAGGCGGCCGGCCACGCCGTCACCGCCGAGATGTTCTCGCGCGACTACGCCGACGTCTTCGCCGGCGACGAGGCCTGGCGGTCCCTCGAGGTGCCGACCGGGGATCGCTACGGCTGGGACGAGAGCTCCACCTACGTGCGCCGGCCGCCCTTTTTCGACGGGCTCTCAGAAGAGCCGGCCCCGCTCGAGGACATCACCGGCGCCAGGACCCTCCTTTTGCTGGGGGACTCGATCACGACCGACCACATCTCGCCCGCCGGCACCATCAAGGCGGACGGGCCGGCCGGGGCATGGCTCGTCTCCCACGGGGTCGACCGCCAGCAGTTCAACTCCTACGGCTCGCGGCGCGGCAACCACGAGGTGATGATCCGGGGCACCTTCGCCAACACCCGCATCCGCAACCGCCTCGCCCCGGGCACCGAGGGCGGCGTCACCCGCCACCTGCCCGGTGGCGAGGAGATGACCGTCTACGAGGCGGCCGAGAGCTACAGGAAAGAGGGCGTCCCCCTCGTCGTGCTGGCCGGCAAGGAGTACGGCGCGGGCTCCTCGCGGGACTGGGCCGCCAAGGGGCCGGCCCTGCTCGGGGTGCGGGCCGTCCTCGCCGAGAGCTTCGAGCGCATCCACCGCTCGAACCTCATCGGCATGGGGGTCCTCCCCCTCCAGTTCGCCCCGGGGGAATCGGTGGAAAGCCTCGGCTTGACGGGCGAGGAGGAGATGGCCGTGACGGGCGTCGCCGGTCGGGAGGGGGCCGAGCTCGTCGGCGCCGAGCTCTCCGTGCGTGCCGGCGAGCGCGAGTTCAAGGTCCTCCTGCGTATCGACACCCCGAGCGAGGCCGAGTACCTGCGGCACGGGGGGATCCTCCAGTACGTCGTACGGGGGCTCGCCTCCTAGCAGGTGCGGATCGAGACGCTCTCGGCGAAGGCCGGCACCGGTGAGGTGGCGGCCGGCCCGAGGCAGCGCTCGAGGGCGAACATCACCCGCAGCAGGGTCGCCTCCGACCAGGCCGGCCCGAGCAGGGCGACGCCGACCGGGAGGCCGCCGATCCGGCCATAGGGAAGCGTCGCCGACGGGTAGGCGGCCACGGCGCTCGCCGACCAGCCGGCGCCTGCCACCTGGTCCCCGACGACGTGGTCGATGAGCCAGGCGGGAGGCATGGCCGGCACGGCGACGACGTCGACGCCGTCTGGCCCTGCGAAGAGGCCGTCGAGGGCGACCCGGGCCCGCTCGTTGTTCTGGCGGGCGGTCTCGTAGGCCTCGCGGCCGCTCCTCTTCGCCTCCACCGCCTGCTCGACGAGCTCGACGCCGAACAGGTCGTAGCGCTCGGCCGGGTCGCTCTTCAGGTGGGCGAGGAGGTCCGCCACCGTCCGCGGGCCGTCCTCTCGTCCGGCCGAGCGGCGGGCGAAGTAGGCCTCGAGCCCGAGGGCGAACTCGTAGCAGAGGACGGTGTGCTCCTCCTCGGCGGAGTGGAAGGGCTCGCTCGGGTGGGCGAGAGGCTCGACGACCTCGGCACCGGTGGCGCCGAGCGCCTCGACGGCGGTGCGAAAGGCCCGGTCGGTCGGCGGGTGGTAGTCCTGGAAGCCAGGCGACCCGAGGATGCCGACGCGCAGCCCCGCCAGGTTGCCGTCGCCGAGGAGGGCGGTGTAGTCGGTCCTCATCTCCTTCGGCCGGCGGGCCGCCCGGGCGGCCTCGTCCTCCCCGTCGTCCACCGCCCTCGTGAGCACCTCGAGCAAGAGGGCGAGGTCCTCGGCAGAGCGCGCCATCGGGCCGGCGGTGTCCTGGGAGGTGGAGATGGGGACGATGCCGGTGCGGCTCACGAGGCCGACGGTCGGCTTCAGCCCGGCGATCCCGCAGGCGGCGGCGGGGCAGAGGATCGAGCCGTCGGTCTCGGTGCCGATGGCCATCGGGGCGAGCCGCCCCGAGACGGCCGCTCCCGAGCCGGCCGAGGAGCCGCCCGGGCTGCGGTCGAGGGCATGGGGGTTGCGGGTCTGGCCGCCCGCTGCGCTCCAGCCGCTCGAGGAGGGGCGACCTCGGAAGTTGGCCCACTCCGAGAGGTTGGTCTTTCCGAGGACGAGGGCGCCGGCCTGCCGGAGCGCCTGCACGATCGTTGCGTCGCGCGCCGGCGAGCCCTCGCCGAAGATGGTCGAGCCGGCTGTCGTGTGGAGCGGGGCGGCCGTGTCGACGTTGTCCTTCACGAGGACCGGCACGCCATGGAGGCGCCCGCGGCTCAGGCCCGCCTGGCGCTCGGCGTCGAGGCGGGCGGCCTCCTCGAGGACGTCGGGCGCGAGCTCGAGGACGCTGCGCAGCGCCAGGCCGGAGGCATCGAGCGCCTCGATCCGGCCGATGAGCTGCTCGGCCGCCTCCACCGAGGTGAGCTCTCCCGCCTCGAAGGCCCGCGCCAGCTCGGCACCGGTGAGGGAGGCGACCCCGGCGCTTTGGGCATGGGGGTCCTCCACTCCGCTCTGCTCGTCCGGCCCGAGGCCGTCGTCTCCGTTCACCCGCCGTCACCTTGTCCTTTGTCTGGCGCTGTCAATCAGACGACCGTCTGGAGCTGGGTGGTGACCCAGGTCAGCCGGTCAGCCACCATCAGCGCTCCGAACAGCCCGAGCAGCGTAATGGAGACGAGCATGATCGCCATGGACCGTCGCCGTAGCCAGGCGATGGCACCGGCCGCCCGGTTGAAGGCCAGCCCCACCACGAGGAAGGGGACCCCGAGGCCGACGGTGTAGGCGGCCAGCAGGGCCGCCCCCTCGGCGGCTCCTTGGGTGGTGGCGGCGAAGGCGAGGATGGAGGCGAGGATGGGCCCGAGGCAGGGGGTCCAGCCGAAGCCGAAGGCGAGGCCGGCGATCGGCGCCGCGAAGGGGCCGAAGCGGGAGAGATCGGGATGGAAGCGGGCCTCCCGGTAGAGCCAGGGCGCCTTGCCGAGGAGCGAGCCGACGAGGAAGAGCGCCATGGCGATCACCACGAACCCGGAGATCCGCGTCAGGACCACCCGGTGCGAGACGAGGGTGGCGCCGACCGTCGTGGCGGTCAGGCCGAGCAGCACGAAGATGATGCCGAAGCCGAGGATGAAAAGGCCGGTCTCGCGCACGATGCGGGTGCTGCGCCCGTACCTGCTCTCGCCCTGGCTCGTGGCATAGAAGTCGAGCCCCGTGACGAGGGAGAGGTAGCCGGGGACGACGGGTAGCACGCAGGGCGAGACAAAGGAGATGACGCCGCCGCCGAAGGCGGCCAGATATCCGACTGGTGCAGCCAAGCGAACTCTCCTAGGGGCCTCGGCAGTAGCTTCTCGGCTCGCTCCAGCCTGCCATGCGCGGCGGCGGGCCGCCCAACGGGGAGGCGGGAGCCGAAATGCTTGCTTCGCGCCGCTCGGGTTGGCATTGTCGCCCCGATGGCCCTGAGCGAGAGAGACAGGCTCATGCTCGACCTCGAGCGTGAGTGGTGGCTCTCCTTTGCGACCAAGGAGGAGGCCATCAGGAAGCGGCTCGGCTGCTCGCCTGCGACCCACTACGCCGGCCTGCGCCGCCTCGTCACCTCGGCCGAGGCCTTCTCCTACGACCCGCTCGTGGTCGCCCGGCTGCGCCGGCGCCTCTACGAGCGGCGCCGGGCCCGCTTCGAGCCGGGACCGGCGGCTCGCCACCGCCCTCGCTGAGCGGACATGCTTAGGGGATGGCCCCCCGCCCGCCCCGCAAGGAGGAGACCGGCCGGGAGCTGAGGGGCGTGCTCCTCACCCTCGCCGCAGTCGGCCTCTCGGTCGGTGTCCTCGCCTCGCTCGGCCCCTCCCGGCCCGCCGCTGCCCACCAGCTACGGCGCAGACCTCTACCAGCGCATCTTCGGAACCGACCCGCGCACGACTGGCCAGACTCGCGTCTCCTGATCGCTCACGCGAGCCGGTCGAAGCACCACGACCCGTGCAGGAACGGCGGCTGCCGGAGTGTCAGCGGTTGGTTCATTGGCGCGTCGGTTGATCGGTCGGAAG
>JAJYQK010000020.1 GCA_021794645.1 Actinomycetes bacterium | reverse complement strand
CACACCGTGGGGGCGGGCGGCGCGGGCGCAGTCGAAGATGGCCGTTATCTGGGGGACGCCGATGCCGGCCACGACCCGGGTGGTGCAGATCGAGCCGGGGCCGATGCCGACCTTGACGGCATCGGCCCCGGCCTCGATGAGGGCCGCCGTCGCCTCGGCCGTCGCCACGTTGCCGGCGACGATGTCGACCTCGAAGTTCGCCCGCAGCTTGGAGACCGCCTCGATGACCGAGCGGTTGTGGCCATGCGCCGTGTCGACGACGATGACGTCGGCACCGGCGGCGACGAGGGCCTGGACCCGCTCGAAGGAGTCGGGCCCGGTGCCGACGGCGGCGGCCACCCGCAGCCGGCCCCGCTCGTCCTTGGTGGCGAGGGGGTAGTCGATCCTCTTTTGGATGTCCTTCACGGTGATGAGCCCGTGCAAGGTGCCGTCCGGGCCGACGATGGGGAGCTTCTCGATCCGGTTGGCGGCGAGGATCTCCTGGGCCTGCTCGAGGGTCGTGCCGACGGGGGCGGTGACGAGCCCGGTCGAGGTCATCACCGTCGAGACGGCCGGGGCGGTCTCGCCCACGAAGCGGAGGTCGCGGTTGGTGACGATGCCGACGAGCTTGCTGTCTCTGTCTGTGACCGGGACGCCGGAGACGCGGTAGCGGGCCATGAGGGCCATCGCCTCGGCGATGGAGGCCTCCGGCGAGACCGTCACCGGCTCTGAGATCATCCCGGACTCCGACCGCTTCACCTTGTCCACCTCGGCCGCCTGGTCGGCGATGGAGAGGTTGCGGTGGATGACGCCGATGCCGCCGAGCCGGGCCATGGCGACGGCGAGGCGGGCCTCGGTGACGGTGTCCATGGCAGCCGAGACGAGGGGGACCGCCAGGGTGACGTGGCGGGTGAGGCGGGTCGCCGTCGAGGCCTCGGAGGGCATGATCTCCGAGGCGGCCGGGATCAGCAGGACGTCGTCGAAGGTGAGGCCCTCCCGGGCGAATTTCGCCTCGAAGCTGAAACCCGGCTGATCGGAGGGAGGTGTCGCCATGTCAAATGATAGGCAGGCAGCGCCCGGAGGCGGCGCCTCAGCCGCCGAAGAGGGCGAGCCACTCCTCCGGCGTCCGGGGCTTCAGCACCGGGTTCCAGGCCCGCACCTCCTCGAGGGCGGCGGCCGGCTCCTCTGAGTAGAGGTGGCCCGGGTAGACGACCGTGCTGCCGGGCAGGCGGGCGAGGCGGTGCTGGAGCGACTGGTACATCTGCTCGGGGTCCGAGCCGGGCAGGTCGGTGCGGCCACAGCCGTTCAGAAAGAGTGTGTCACCGGCGACGAGCCGCCCCTCGACCAGGAAGCACTGGCTGCCCGGGGTGTGCCCGGGCGTGTGGAGGAGGACGACCTCGACGGCCCCTGCCGCCACCACGTCGCCCGCCTCGTGCAGGACGAGCTCGCCCGGCCCGACGCCGGCCGCCCGCTCGAGCCAGGGGGCCTCGGCGGCCTGCACATGAAGCGGGATGGACGTCTCCTCCAACAGCGCCGCCAGCCCGGCGACCTCGTGGCCGAAGAGGCTGCCGCCGGCGTGGTCGGCGTGGTAGTGGGTGACGAGGGCGCCGACGAGGGACATCTCGTCGGCCTCGGCGATGGCCTTCAGGCCGGCCGGGTCGTAGGCCGGGTCGACGACGAGGGCCTCGCCGCTCAGGCGGTCGCCGATGAGGTAGGCGAAGTTGACCATCTGGCGGGCGATCTCGTCGTGGCGGGCGAAGTCGCGGCCCGAGAGGAGCTGTCGGAAGTAGAGCCGCTCGCTCATCCAGAGGAGACCGAGCTGCGGCTGGCGTCCTCCTCCTCGAGGGGGTCCCAGCCGGCCAGGTCCGCCAGCCGCTTGTCGTTCGAGAAGACCTCGACGATCGGTATCCGCAGCCCGACCCGGCGCTGCAGCCGCTCGATGGCGAGCTCCTGGTCCCAAAGGACGAGGGTGACGGCCACGCCGTTCTCGCCCGCCCGGGCGGTGCGGCCCGAGCGGTGCAGGTAGTTCTTGTGGTCCTCGGGCGGGTCGTAGTGGATGACGACGTCGACGCCCTCGATGTCGAGGCCGCGGGCGGCCACGTCGGTCGCCACGAGGGCGGGCAGCTTGCCGGCCGAGAACTGGTCGAGGGCCCGCTGGCGCAGCTGCTGGCGGAGGTCGCCGTGGATGGCGGCCGCCTTCACCCCCTCCTCTTTCAGGGCCGTCACGAGGCGGTCCGCCCCCCGCTTGGTGCGCACGAAGCAGAGGGTCTTCTCGGAGTGGGCGATGATGGTGGCACAGACCTTCGCCTTGTCGAGCTGGTGGACCTTCAAGAAGCGGTGGCTCATCTCCTCGACGGTCACCTGGCGGGCCTGCACCTCGTGCATCACCGGGTCCCGCAGGTAGAGCCGCACCACCTGGTCGACTGCCGAGTCGAGGGTGGCGGAGAACAAGAGCGTCTGGCGGGCGGCGCCCATGTGGCGGAGCAGCCACTCCACCTGGGGGAGAAAGCCCATGTCGGCCATGCGGTCGGCCTCGTCGACCACCAGCATGGCCGTCGCATCGAGCTCGACCATGTCCCGGTCGACGAGGTCGATGAGCCGGCCCGGGGTGGCGACCACCACCTCGACCCCGCTCGCGAGCGCCTTGGCCTGCTTGTCGAGGTCGGTGCCGCCGTAGATGGTGGCGAGTCGGTGCCCGGCGGCCTTCGCCAACGGCTCGAGCACCTCTCCCACCTGCACGGCCAGCTCCCGGGTGGGGACGAGGACGAGTGCGGTGGGTCGCTTCGGCCCGGCCCGCCCCGTCCGCATGAGGAGGGGGATGCCGAAGGCGAGCGTCTTGCCCGAGCCGGTCTTGGCCTTCCCGCAGACGTCTCTTCCTTCGAGAGCCTCGGGGATGGTGAGCGCCTGGATCGGGAAGGGCTCGGTTATTCCTTGTGCTTTGAGTGCCTCGACGATGCCGGGGGCGACGCCGAGGCCAGCGAATGTCGCTTTTGTCACTTGCCTCTTGTCATAGTTGTATCCCGAGCAGACTACCGGCAGGAGAGGTCCCAGGCTGTGATCGGCTCCAGCTCAGGGCGGCCGGCACCGGGGAAAGAGGCGAGGAGGAACGCAGATGGGAAAGCTCGAGGCGGGCGAGAAGGCGCCGGGGTTCTCCCTCCCCGACGAGGAGGGAAGGACCGTCTCGCTCTCGGACTACGCCGGCAGGCGGGTCGTCGTCTACTTCTACCCGGCCGACGACACCCCCGGCTGCACGAAGGAGGCCTGCCAGTTCTCCGACCTGTTCGAGGAGTTCAGGTCGGCCGGCGCAGACGTCGTCGGCATCTCCCCCGACGGAGCCGCCTCCCACCGCCGCTTTATAGAGAAGCACGGCCTCACCGTGAAGCTCCTCTCCGACCCCTCCCACGAGGTGATGGAGGCCTACGGCGCCTGGGGCGAGAAGACGCTCTATGGGCGAAAGAGCATCGGGGTGATCCGCACGACCGTCCTCGTCGGGCCCGATGGGACCGTCGAGCGGGCCTGGTACCACGTCAGGGCTGACGGCCACGCCGCCAAGGTTCTCGAGGCGCTCTCGAGCTGACCGCCTCGGGCCGACCGAGGTAGGCGAGCGCCCCGAAGGCGAGGAGGATGCCGAGCAGCCCGAGGGCGAGGTAGGCCGCTCCGCTGCCCGAGGAGGCCGCCCCGAGGTGGACCAGACCGAACGAGGCTGCCCCAGCCCCGGCCCCGAGGCCGAGGCCGAGGCCGAGGTCCCCGGCCGTGTGAAGCCGGCCTCTCGCCTTGCCCTCCTCCGCCGGCGGGAAGCGGCGCCGCTCGTCGTAGCGGGCCGTCATCTCGCCGGCCGCCAGCAAGAGGCCACCCACGCCGGCCAGGAGGGCGAGGCGGGGTGCCGCCGCCAGGGGGATCGTCCCGAGGGCGGCCGCCAGCGCCCCGAGCAGGATGGCGGGCCGGGCGAGGCGGCCGCTCACAGCCGGCGGGCCGGCCGCAGCCGGCGGGTGACGGCCGCCAGGTTGGCCACGACGCCCTCGATGATCTCGCCCGGGGCGAGGGGGGCGACGGCGATGCCGAGGGAGAAGAGCCGCCGGCGGAGGTCCTCCCGCTCCATCTCCTCGAGGAGCCGGCTCGCTTTCTGCAGGGTGGTCGTCGGGGCGGGCCGGCGGCCCGTGAGCTCCACCACGACGACGTCGTGTCCCCGCGCCCGCAGGGCGGCCAGGGCGGCTGTCGCCCGCTCGTCTCGAAGAGAGCTGATGGCGACGACGAGCGCCCCGGACGGAAGCGCCCGGGGCGGGATGCGGTCGATCGTCTTCCAGGCGTAGGAGAAAAAGGGGCTGGCCGCCGCCAGCCGCAGCCGGATGAGCTCGAGCTGGCGGGCGCCGGCGCCCGCCTCCACCCAGTCGAGGACGCCCCCGAAAGAGACGAGGCCGACCCTGTCCCGCCGGGCGAGGTAGGCCGCCGCCAGCGAGGCCGCCACCTCGACGACCCGGGTGAGGTGGCCCGGGTCGAAGGTGTCGGCGAAAAGGACGACGTCGGTGCTCTGCTCTGGGTGGCGCAAGGTGACGTGCGGGGTGCCCCGGCGTGCCGTCGCCCGCCAGTTGAGCGAGAGGGCCCGGTCGCCTGGGCGCTCCGGCCGCACCTCGGCGAGCTCGATGCCCTCGCCGGTGCGGCGGGCGAGCCGGTCGCCGACGGCCACCCTCACCCTCGAGGCGCGAGGGAGGGCGCCGAGCTGCTCTTCTCTCGCCCGTCCCCGCAGGGTCAGTCGCGCCCTCACCTCGAGCCGGCGGCGGTAGAGGCCGAAGGGGCCCGAGACGAGCAGGCGGAGGGGGCCGAGCGCCACCTCGCCGGGCCGCTCGAGCACCAGCTCGAGGCTGAGCTCTGTCGGGGCGGCCGGCCCGAGCCGGCAGAAGAAGCGGGCCGGCCGGCCCAGGCGGACCGCCGCCACCTCCTCTTCGAGGCTGGCGGCGGAGACGCCGGCGGGGCCATGTCCCTCGAAGGACCTGAGCAGCTCGACCCGGCAGCGGGCGACAGGGCGGGAGGAACGGAGGGCGATCGTCACGGTGACAGGCGTGGAGGTCGCGACCGTCTCCTGCTCGGTGCGCAGCTCGCCTGTCACCTCTGCCTCGGCCGCGGCCGTGTCGAGCACGAGCCCCCCGAAGAGGACGAGCAGGAAGGGGAGGCCGAGAGCGGCCAGGGGGGCGTCGCCTGTCCCGACCGCCGCCGCCAGCGGCAGGGCGCCCGCCAGCAGGTAGACAAAGGCGCGGGGGGCGAGGGAAGGGCCGAGGGCGGCTGATGAGCGCCCGCCCGGCCGCTGGCGGCTCATGGCCGCGGAGGCGTCTCCGGATCGACGGGGACCGGCACCCGCTC
>JAJYQK010000171.1 GCA_021794645.1 Actinomycetes bacterium | reverse complement strand
CGTGCGGCTCCTCTACCTGCGCGACCGGGTGGTGATCTCGGCCGAGGCGAGCGACATGTCGCTGCGCGGCGTGCGCCAGCGGGCCGGGGCTGTCTGGAAGGCCATCGAGAAGGCCTGCGAGCGGGGTGACTTCCGCCCCAACCCCTCGGGCCTCTGCAGCTACTGCTCGTTCCAGCAGTACTGCCCCGCCTTCGGCGGGGACCCCGACGCCCCCCGATGAGAGAGGCGATCGCCCGCCTCGACGACGGTGTCGACGGCCTTTTCGACCGGCTGCGCGGCAACGTCGTGGCCGACCGGGTCTTCTACACCGCCTCAGCTCTCGGTGACTTCGGCCTCATCTGGGTGATGCTGGCCCTGCTGCGGGCGCTGCGGGGCCGCCCGGGCGACGAGCGGGCGGCGGTGCGGGAGATCGCGGCCAACCTCGCCGACTCGGTCTTCGTGAACGGCCTGCTCAAGTCGGTATTCGGGCGGGGCCGGCCCGTCTCTGACATCGTCCACCCCCACCGCTTCCGACAGCCCCTCACCTCTTCCTTCCCGAGCGGGCACGCCACGGCGGCCTTCTGCGCGGCGGTCCTCTTGTCGGATCAAGAGAAGGCGAAGCCGCTCTACTACGCCGCTGCCAGCATCGTTGCCTTGAGCCGCATCCACACGAAGATCCACCATGCCTCCGACGTGCTCGGGGGCGTCGCCATCGGCCTTGGCATGGGAGCGCTCGGGCGCCGTCTGGCGCCGCTGCCGCCGCGAAGGCCAAGCTGAGGCTGGCAGGCGGCCGGCCGAGGGCCGGAGCCGCCTGCGGCAGGGCTCCGACGAGAGAAAGGCAACTGCGCGATGAAGGTCGCCATCGTGATGGGCAGCGACTCCGACGCCGGCGTGATGAGCCAGGCGGCAGAGGCGCTCGGAGAGTTCGGCATCGGCTGGGAGATGAGGGTCCTCTCGGCCCACCGCACTCCCGACGACGCCATCGACTTCTCCCGGACGGCCGCCGCCCGCGGTTTTCGGGTGATCATCGCCGGGGCGGGCGGGGCCGCCCACCTTCCCGGCGTGCTGGCGGCCACCACCACCCTGCCCGTGATCGGCGTGCCGATCGCCCTCAAGAACCTCGACGGCCTCGACTCGCTCCTCTCGATCGCCCAGATGCCAAAGGGCATCCCGGTCGCCACCGTGGCGGTCGACGGGGCGCGCAACGCCGGCCTGCTGGCGGTGCGGATCCTGGCCGTCGGCGACGAGGGCCTCACCGGCAAGATCGAGGCCTTCGTGGCGAAGATGGCCGACGAGGTGAGGCGAAAGGACGCCGCCCTGCAGGAGAAATACGGCTCGGGGACGGGCGCCGGGCGGTGAGCCCGCCGGCGAGCCTGGCCGAGCGCCTCGGCTTTGACGCCTCGGCCCGCCTGCTCATCGTCAACTGCGACGACCTCGGCTCCTCCCAGGCCGCCAACTCCGGCGTCTACGACGCCCTCCGGCACGGCGCGGCCACCTCGGCCACCTTGATGGTCCCCTGCCCCTGGGCGCGGGGGGCGGCGGCCGAGTACCGGGGTGAGGACGTCGGGGTCCACCTCACCTTGAACGCCGAGTGGGACCTCTACCGCTGGGGGCCGATCACCCAGGCCCCCTCCCTCCTCGACGGCGATGGCGGCTTCCCCCGCACGCTGCAGGACGTCTTCGACCACGCCGATCTCGAGGAGGTGCGCAGGGAGTGCCGGGCCCAGGTCGAGCGGGCCATCTTCTGGGGCTTCGACGTGAGCCACCTCGACTCCCACATGGGCACCTTGCAGCTGCGGCCGGAATTCTTCGACGTCTACCTCGACCTCGCCGACGAGTTCTCGCTGCCGCTGCGGCTCTCGGGCGCGAGGACCGAGCGGCTCATCGGCTTTCCCTTCCGGCAGCTCGCAGCCGAGCGGGGGGTCGTCTTCCCCGACCACCTCGCCTACGTCTCCTCGGTCGGGAGCCGCCCGCTGGTCGAGCGGCTCCTCTCTCGCCTCAAGCCGGGGGTGACGGAAACTTACTTCCACCCGGCGGCCGACACGCCCGAGCTGCGGGCCATCTCACCTGACTGGCGGGCGCGGGTGGACGACCACGCCTACCTGCTGGCCGAAAGCGGCCTCCGGGCCGGCGTCGAGGAGAGCGGCGTCGTCCTCGTCGGCTACCGGGAGCTGCGGGAGCTGATGCGGCGGGAGCGGGCCCCTAGAACTCGGTGAGGGCGAGGATCTCGCCCTGCAGGGCCTTGTACTCGGGCGAGTTCGTGATGGGCAGGAGCGACATCAGCTTGGCCATGTTGCCCGAGACCTTGACCCGGCCCTGCATGAAAGCGGCGTTGGCGTCGAGCTCGCCCTTTTGGATGCGGACGGCGTCGTCGTAGCTCTGGGAGAGGGTCACCTCGGCGTCGGGCAGCTCTCCGAGCTTGGACTCCTGCAGCTTGCCGTTCTCTAGCACCCAGTAGTACTTGATGTCGCCCTCGGGCGCCCCGGTCACGACGTACTGCATCCGGGCCGTCGCCCCCGGCCGCTCCGGCTGGCTCTCGGCCAGCTTCCTCCCCTCGTCGAGCCACTCCTGGGTGAGGAACTTCGCCATCTCCTGCCTCCTTGGTCGCCCGCTGTGCCGCTGATGATAGTTAGAGCGCCCCGCCGCTCGCTAAGGGCAGCTCGGCGGCGACGACGCCGGCGAACAGGTCGGTCTCGGGCAGCTCGGTCTCGACCCGGCTCTCGGCGAGGATGTAGTCGTCGAAGGGGTAGATCTTGCGGGCCTCCTCCTCGGGCAGGCCGAACCAGAACCGCGAGGTCGGATCGATCTGGGTGGCATGGGCCAAGAGGGCATGGCGGCGGACGTCCTCGAAGCCGGTGAGATCGATCGAGGTCGTCACCTTCTCCTCCTCGTCGGCCCGCCGCTCGGCCCGCTCGAACCACGACTCGTCGTAGGGCGACTCGAGGCCGAGCTCGAGGAACTTGGCGTGGCTCTCGAGGATGCGCCGGCGGGACCAGACCGTGTAGTAGAGCTTGAGCGGCTCGTAGGCCTGCCCCGCCGCGGGGTAGCGAGCCGGGTCGCCGGCGGCGGCGAAGGCGGCGCAGGCGATCTCGTGGGCCCGGATGTGGTCAGGGTGGGGGTAGCCGGAGTGGTCCTCCCCGTAGCCGATGACGACCTGGGGGCGGACCCGGCGCATGACGGCGACGAGCCGGCCGACGGCCTCATCGAGGTCGGCGGCACCGAAGGAGGCCGGGTTGGCGTTCGCCTCGCTCCCGGGCATGCCCGAGTCCCGGTAGCCGAGGAGGACCACCTCGTCGTAACCGATCACCCGGGCGGCCTCCTCGAGCTCGCGAGCCCGCACGCCGGCCAGGTCGGCCCGCACCTCGGGCCGGTCCATGGCCGGGTTGAGGATGTCGCCCTCCTCGCCCCCCGTGCAGGTGACGAGGACGGTGTGGACGCCGGCGGCCTTGTACTTGGCGACCGTCGCCGGACCCTTCGAGGCCTCGTCGTCGGGATGGGCGTGCACCGTCAAGAGGCAGAAGCGCTCGTCCATGCGAGCGACGCTATAGGAAGCCCGAGGGTCGCCCGCAACCCGAGGCTGATCCAGCTCAGGCCCGGCGTACACTCTTGTCAGGTCTTGTTGCGGGCTGGAGAGGAAGGTATTTCATGGGAGTTATGAAGCGCCTCACGGCGATCGTGCAGGGCAAGGCCAACAAGGTGCTTGACCGGGCAGAGGATCCTCGCGACACGCTCGACCTCTCCTACGAGAAGCAGCTCGAGCAGCTGCAGCAGGTCCGCCGGGGCGTGGCGGACGTCGCCACCGCCCGCAAGCGCATCGAGATCCAGGCCACCCAGCTGCAGCAGGCCGCCACGAAGCTGCAGGACCAGGCCCGCCAAGCCCTCGCCCAGAACCGGGAGGACCTGGCGCGAGAGGCGCTCGGCCGCCGGGCCGGCATCGCCACGCAGCTCGAGCAGTTGAAGGGCCAGCACGACCAGCTCGTCCAGCAGGAGGAGAAGCTCGTCGCCACCACCCAGCAGCTCGAGGCTCGCGTGGCCGCCTTCCGCACCCAGAAGGAGTCGCTCAAGGCCTCCTACACCGCCGCCCAGGCCCAGACAAAGATCGGCGAGGCCGTCTCTGGCATCTCTGAGTCGATGAGCGACACCGGCATGGCCATGCAGCGGGCCCAGGACAAGATCGAGCAGATGCAGGCCCGGGCGGGAGCGGTCGACGAGCTGCTCTCCTCCGGCGCCCTGACGGACCTCACCGGCTCGAGCGACCCGCTGCAGGCCGAGCTCGACAAGGCCAGCTCGCAGGGCCAGGTCGAGCTGGAGCTGGCCCAGCTGAAGGGCCAGCTCGCCCCGCCGCCGCCCTCGGGAGAGCTCGCGAGCGGGGGCGTCTCGGACTCCTCGGGCGAGGTCGTGGGCGAGAACGGCGAGGCCGCCCCGGGCGAGACGGCAAGCGACGCCGAGCCGGGCACCATGCCCGCCACCGGCGGTGAGACCGAGGTCGCCCCCGAGGACCTCTTCAGCCTGGGAGACGGGGGCCAGCAGTGATCGTCCGCATCCTCGGAGAGGGCCAGTACGACCTTCCCGAGGAGGAGCTGCAGGAGCTCGAGGCCCTCGACCACCAGCTGAACGAGGCGATCGAGGCCGGCGACACGACCCGCTTCAGCACCGTGCTGGCGGAGCTCCTCGACCGCATCCGCAAGGGAGAGGAGCTACCGGCCAGCACCATCGTCCCCTCCGAGCTCACAGTCCCGAGCGAGGGATCCACCCTCGACGAAGTCCGCCAGCTGCTCTCAGGAGAGGGCAGCGGCGCCGAAGCAGTAACAGAAGGAGCCTGACTTGGCTACTCCAAGCCGCACCCGCTTCCCCGTCGACCGCGGCCTCAACGCCCGGATGATGGTGACCGTCTTCTTCCTCTTCGTCTTCTACGCCATCTTGGTGACGGTCCTCCTCGCCGTCGTGAAGACCCTGGCGATCGTGATCCTCATCCCGGCCGCCCTCATCTTCTTCCAGTACTACGCCTCTGACCGCATCGCCCTTTTCGCCATGCACGGGCGCGTCGTGAGCGAGCAGGAAGCTCCCCAGCTGCACGCCGTCGTCGACCGGCTCTGCGCCCTCGCCGACATGCCCAAGCCGAGGGTGGCCATCGCCAACGTCGACATGCCGAACGCCTTTGCCACCGGCCGCAACCAGAGCCACGCCGTCGTCTGTGTCACAAGCGGCATCCTCCGGCGGTTGAACGAGCCCGAGCTCGAGGCGGTCCTCGCCCACGAGCTCTCCCACGTCGCCCACCGCGACGTGGCCGTCATGACCGTGGCGAGCTTCCTCGGGGTCATCGCCGGCTTCATCACCCGCATGCTCCTTTGGAGCGACATGCTGGGCGGCCTCGGTGGCGGGCGGGGGCGCAACAACCAGAACGCCGGCCAGCTGGTCCTCGTCGAGCTGGCGGCGCTCGTCTTCTCGGCCGTCTTCTACTTCTTGAGCTTCCTGCTCATCCGGGCCCTCTCCCGCTACCGGGAGCTGGCGGCCGACCGCTCCGGCGCCATCCTCATCGGCCAGCCCCGCCTCCTCGCCAACGCCCTCGTGAAGGTGACAGGCGAGATCGGACGGATCCCGACAAAGGACCTGCGCAGCGCCGAGACCTTCAACGCCTTCTTCTTCGCCCCTGCCCTCACCAAGGGCCGCGGGGCGAGCATCTCCTCCCTCTTTTCCACCCACCCCTCCCTCGAGGTGCGGCTCGAGCAGCTCGCCAAGCTGGAGGCTCAGATGGGAAGGGCTGCCTGAGCGAGCGGTGCCCCGCATCTTCGACGTGATCATGGGGCGGACCAAGCCCGCCCAGGCCAACCTCGACGCCCTCTTCGGCCTGGCCGGGGCGCAGATCACCCTGCAGGCCTCGGAGTCATTGCTGCCGGGGCAGGAGGCGGGCGTCTGCTACAAGCCGGCGGCCGGCAAGCCCTTCAGCGAGGCGGCCGCCGAGGCCGAGGCCCTCTTGGACCTGCCCGAGGAGGACGGCAAGAAGGCGGCCGTCCGCCAGGAGTCGGACAAGTACGGCTACCACTGGGTGCTGCCCGGCGCCGCCGACTTCCAGGTGCTCGTGAACCGGGTGCACGTGATCAACTCGACCCTGCAGGACAACGGCTACGGCCCCCAGCTGCTCTGCTCGGTCTTCGGCTTCCACAAGGAGGGCTCGGCGGCAGAGGACTCCAGCCTCTACCTCGTCTACCTCTACAAGCGGGGCAGCTTCTACCCCTTCGTGCCGGCCGGCGGCGAGCGGCGCGACGTCGAGAGCGAGCTCCGCTTGGAGCAGGTGCTGCGAGATGACATCCACATCGAGCCGGACAAGGAGCGGTGGATGGCGCTCTGGGGCCTGCCCGTCCGCTGATCAGCGCCGCGGCCGCCGCCCGGCCCCCCGCCGCCTCCTCCGCTCACCCCCGCCGCTCTGGGCGAAGGGGTCCCAGGCGGGCGGCGCCGCCGCCAGGTAGCGGCTCACCCGCTCGGCGATGACATCGGCTCCGAGGTCGCTGCAGCCCTCTCCCCCCGGACGGAGCCGGGCGACTATCGCCGAGGGCTCGTTCGCCTCCCAGCTGATGCTGCCCGGTTCGAGGGAGGAGAGCTCGGCCGCCAGCGGGGCGAGGGCCGGGCGGAGCGGCAGGCGGCGGCTCACGTAGCGGACCCAGCTCTCGTAGCGGAGGTAGAGCTCGCAGCGGGGGCCGTCGAAACAGAGGATGCGAGAGGCGCTCGTCGCCGAGTGGACGGCGGCGGCGTGCACCGGGAGGGCGCCCGCCGCGCCCGGCAGGCGGGTGGCGTGGTCGCCCACCCGCCGCACGATCGCCAGGTCGTCGGGGCAGAGGGTGATCTCGACCTCACCCCGGGCGAGAGCGGCCTCCCCCTCCTCGAAAAGGCGCATCTCGGCGCCCCAGAGGGCCTCGTAGTCCTCCGGGCGCGAGAGGAGGTCCTCTGTCCTCGGCAAGAGGGCGAGGTAGCGCTCGGAGGTGCCGGCACCGCTGCCGGCCTCGAGGTCGGCGAGCGGCCCGATGGCAAAGGAGACGGCGGCCGCCTGGCGGGAGGAGACGACGCCGAAGTCGCCACAGCAGGCGACGGCCCGAAGGAGCTGCTGGCGGGAGAGGGCGATCTGTGGCTCCATCATCGCGAAGACCGACATGAGGCCGTCCTCGTCGAAGTGGTCGTTCGTCACCGCCTCGGCCTCCCGGAATGCCGTCAGGGCGGCGACGACGGCGGCCCGCTCCAGGCGGCCCGACACCTGCCGGCCCGACTGATAGGAGAGGAAGGCAAGCACGATGCCGCAGGAGAGGTCGTGGGCGAAGACGGCCGGGCTGGGGCTGTGGGGCCAGTGCGAGAGCGTGAGGACGCTCGAGCGCCGCGCGGCCCCGTCCACGATGACGTGGGGGCGGTCCTCCAGCTGCTCGTAGGGGCTGTAGCCGAGGCGGCGGGTCGGCGGCACCCTCAGCCCTCGAGGGCAGCCTCGTCGAGCAGCTTGGCGAAGCGGGCCTCGGCCTTGGCGCGCCGCGTCGGGATGTGCTCGCTCGGGACCTCGACCCGCTCGTAGCCCTTCAGCACCTGGCGGGCGACCGAGACCTTGTGGACCTCGTCCGGGCCGTCGTAGATGCGGGCCGCCCGGGCGGCCCTGTACATGTGCTCGAGCGGCAGGTCGGTCGAGAAACCGAGGCTGCCGTGGACCTGGATGGCCCGGTCGATGACGTCGTGGAGGACCTTGGCGCCGTGGAACTTGATCATGGCGATCTCGGTGCGGGCGGCCGCCGGGCCCGCCTCGTCCATCTTCCAGGCGGCATAGAGGGTCATGAGCCGGGCGGCCGTCATCTCGGCGAGCGACTCGGCCACCCAGTTCTGCACGGTCTGCTTCTCGGCCAGGTAGGAGCCGTGGGCATAACGGCTGACGGCCCGCTCACAGAGCATGTCGAAGGCCCGGCGGGACTGGCCGAGCCAGCGCATGCAGTGGTGGATGCGGCCCGGCCCGAGCCGCATCTGGGCGAGCCGGAAGCCGTCGCCCTCCCGCCCGATGAGGTTCTCGAGCGGCACCCTGACGTCGCGGTAGACGATCTCGGAGTGGGCCCCGAATTTGCCGAAGTGCTCTGTCGGGTCCTCCATCGTGGCGACGTCGCGGACCACCTCGACCCCGGGGGTGTCGGCCGGCACGAGGATCATCGAGCAGCCCTGGTAGGGGTGGACCTCTGGGTTGGTGACGACCATGACCAGCAAGATGTCTGCCACCGAGCCGTTCGAGGTGAACCACTTGTGGCCGTTTATCACCCACTCCTCGCCGTCTCGCACCGCCCGGGTCGAGATGAGGGTCGGGTCGGCCCCCGCCCCCGGCTCTGTCATCGAGAAGGCCGAGCGGATCTCGCCGGCGAGGAGAGGCTCGAGCCAGCGTTCTTTCTGCTCGGTCCGCCCCGTCGCCTCGATGCCGAGGGCGATCAGCTCGGCGTTGCCCGAGTCGGGGGCGTTGTTGCCGAACACGACCGGGCCGTAGGCGCTCTGGCCGACCACCTCGTGCAAGAGGCCGAGCTTCACCTGCCCGAAGCCGCCCCCGCCCAGCTCAGGCGGCAGGTGGGCGGCCCAGAGACCCTCCTTTTTCACCTCGGCCTGCAGGGGGGCGAGCGCCCTTTGCAGCTGCTCGTTCGAGAGCTGCAGGGTCTCGAGGGGGAAGACCTCTTCTGCCATGAGCCGGCGGGCCCACTCGAGCTTCCGCTCGTACTCCGGCTCGGTGGAAAAGTCCCAAGCCATGGCTTCCTCCTCCCCGGTCTCGGGCCGGGGTGCCCGGCCGAGGAAACACTAGGGCGGACCGGGCCGCTCGGCGACCTGGAACCGCCCGCCGCTTTGGCAGGATGGTCCCATGGACCTGATCGGAGTCGTCGACACAATGTTCGCCCGCGTCGACATGGGCGCCTACGCCCTCGACGAGCTCCGCTCCTGTCCCGGCTACGGCGAGCGCTTCGAGGTCGTCCACCGCACCGTGCCGGGCTTCAAGGACCTGGCGGTCTGCTGCAAGCGGCTCGTCGAGGAGGAGGGGGTGAAGATCCTCGTCGCCCTCGGCATGCCGGGGCGGGCCCCGATCGACCAGGTGTGCGCCCATGAGGCCTCCCAGGGCATCATGCTCGCCCAGCTCCTCACCTCGACGCCCATCCTCGAGGTCTTCGTGCACGAGAACGAGGAGGAGGATCCTGCTGACCTCGTGCCGGTCTGCGAGAACCGGGCGAGAAAGCACGCCCGCAACGCCTACTGGATGCTGTATGAGCCCGAGCAGCTGACGCGCAGGGCGGGCCAGGGGATCCGCCAGGGCTACGCCGATGCCGGGCCGATCGCCCCGGCCGCCGGTTAGCGGGCCGCCGGCCAGTCGAAGTCGACGAAGACCGGGGCGTGGTCCGAGGGGGGCCGCTCGCCTCCCATCCCTTTTCTCGCCTCCCGGTCGACGAGGGCGTAGCTGACCCGCTCGGCGATGGGGCGGGAGACGAGCAGGTGGTCGATGCGCATCCCCCGGTGCTTGTGGAAGTCACCCGCCCGGTAGTCCCACCAGGTGTAGAGGCGGTCGGTGGCCGGATAGACGAGGCGGAAGGCGTCGAAGAGCCCCCACTCGATGAAGCCGGAGAAGGCCGCCCGCTCGGCCGGGGTGACATGGGTGGCGCCGGCGAAGGCCTTGGGGTCGAACACGTCGGCGTCGGCCGGGGCGATGTTGTAGTCGCCGCAGATTGCGATGGGCTGGTCGGGCGAGCACTGCTCGGCGAGGTCGTCGCGCAGCCGCTCGAGCCAGGCCAGCTTGGCCTCGTAGTGCTCGCTCCCGACCGCCCGGCCGTTCGGTACATAGACGCTCCCGACCCGCACGCCGCCGCAGAGGGCGGTGAGGAAGCGGCACTCCTCGATCTCGGAGAGCTCCTCACCGGCGAAGCCGGGTCGGGCCTGCTCGAGGCCGACGCGCGAGGCGATGGCGACGCCGTTCCAGCGGCCGTTGCCGTGGAAGGCGACCTCGTAGCCGAGGGCGTTGAAGGCCATGGCGGGGAAGGCGGCGTCTGCCAGCTTCGTCTCCTGCATGCACAAGACGTCGGGGGCGGCATAAGAGAGCCACTCCTCGACCTTGGGGAGACGGGCCTTCAGCGAGTTGACGTTCCAGGTGGCGATGCGCACGCCCGAAGCGTTACCCAGGAACGGTCCGCCCTGCCAGCCTCAGCCCGAGGCGACGTACTTGTCGATGACCGAGATCGTGATGCCGCTGGCGGGCGTGCTGTAGACCATCTCGGCTGCCGAGGGGTCGAAGGAGAGCTGGAAGCTGTTGCTGCCTATGAGGCCGCCACAGGCCTGGATCTGGCCCGTCATGGCGGCATCGTTCGCATAGGAGATCTCACCCATCGAGTAGAGCAGCACGTCGAGGTTCGATTCGAAGTCGGTGGCGTTGTTGAAGGTCATGTCGATAGTCGAGGTGGAGCAGGTGTAGCTGGTGGCCGGCGGCGCCGGCGGCGGACCGTTCGCCTCGATCACGAAGTTCGGCCCAGGCGAGGTGGCGGTCGAGCAGACCCCCGAGTTCTCGGCGCTCTCCTCACAGAAGATGTTCGAGTTGGAAAAGCTGATCTGGGCCACGTCCAAGATGGCGTTGCCGCCGGTCGGGTTGAGCCCGAAGACCTGGGCGTTCTGGTAGGAGAGGTCGCAGCTCGGGGCGTCGTAGATGGTCGGTGTGGTCTGGGTCTCGAGGGCGGCCTGGAAGGGGTCGGGATAGGCGATGCTGGGCGGGCTCGTGCTGCCGGCCTCGTTGTTGATGGACTGGAAGTACTGGGCGCAGGTGTAGCTCGAGTTGGGGATGTCCACGACGTTCCACCCCGTGCTCGGGAGGCTGAAGCTCGGAAAGGTGCTGGCCGGCTGCATCGTCTGGGAGGACAGGCTCGTGTCGTTCGGTGTGCTCGTCCCGGTGATGGCACCGCCACCTGTGACATAGATCTGGCCCGCCGCGTAGGCGTCGCCCTGCACAGTGCCGCCGGTCACCTCGATGTTGGCGTTCATCTCGCTGACAGAGCCCTTCACGAGGGCGCTCCCGCTCAGGCAGATGTCGTAATAGGTGTAGACACTGCCGCTCTTGGTGGAGCCACAGGATGTGGCCGCCGTGTTGCCCCCAAAGGAGTAGATGTTGCCGTCCACCTGGGCGCTGTTCTGCAGCTGGACATAGCCGGCGCTCGTCACGTTGCCCTGGAAGGTGCAGCTGCCCGAGAGGTCGACCGGCTGGTAGGTGATGAGGCTGCCGCTGCTCAGCGTGCCGTTCTGGCAGGTGACCTGCTGGCCGGCGTAGACGTCGGGTGAGGCCGTGCCGTTGGTCAGCTGGATGTCGTTGTTGAGCACGACGTTGTTGGCCGTGTAGATCGCATAGCCCGTCTGGGCCTCGGTGGAGGGGTTGGCGGCTATCTCGAGGTCCTCTTTCATCGTGACCGTGGCGCCATGGGGCGCCTTGCCGGCAGAGGTGAGGGTGGCGTTGGTCGGGGTCGTGCTCCCGCCGAGCGTGTTGTCGCTGCCGGTGCAGGCAAGCGGAGTGCCGTAGACCGAGTACGAGACGGTCGTCGAGTAGGTGGAGCTGGCACCCGGCACCCCGAGCGAGCCGCTGGCGGAGCAAGGGAGCGCGCCGTAGGTCGTGACCTGCTCGATGGAGGTGAGCATCGAGGCGAGGCCGCTCTGGGCGGCCATCTCGCTCTGGGAGCTGTCCTTGAACATCATCGTGAACTGCAGCCCCGAGGTCGTCACCGCCATGGCGACCCCGAGGGTCGCCACGAGGAGGACCGCTATCACGAGGACGAGGATGAGGGCGCCCCCCTCGTCGCCCTGTTCGCCTCGTCGTCTGAGCGCCCGGCGGGCCAGCCCTGCCATCAGCTCGTCGGGGTGCTGGAGGGGCACTCACTGGCGAGGGCCGGGGAGTAGGGCGTCGAGAAGGCCGAGACGGCCGACTTCATCTCGAGGGTCTGGCGGAGGCGACCGGGCTGCTCGCTCACCTGCAGGTCGATGAGGATCTCCTGGGGCGAGCCAGCGGCGGCGGGCGGCTCCTGGAAGGGGGGGATCGTCGTGTTGTAGAGGGTGTGGGCGACAGTCGCCCAGCCGTTGCCGGCCCCGCCGGGGGTGAAGGTCTCCTCTCTCATGACGCCGGCCGTCGGGTCGACGACCCACTGCTCCCACTGCGAGACGCCGGAGGGCTCGACCTGGTAGACCCGCAACGCCCAGCCGGCGGGGTTGCCGTCGTAGGTCTCTGTCGTCGCGCTCTCGCTCGAGGTGACCTGGGAGGGGATGCAGACCTGGCTGGCCGAGGCCACCTGGCGGTCGAGGTTCTGGATGGCGAGGTCCGCCTGCTCGGAGCCGATGGCGGTGCCCTGGGCCGTCGTGCTCGCCGTGGTGACGGTGTCGAAGAGGGAGGGCACGACCGACATCATGAGAGCGGTCAGCGCCAGCCCGACGAGCAGCTCGATGAGCGAGAAGCCGCCGTCGTCCCGGCGAGCCCCGAGAGGGCACCTCGCTTTGCGCCAGGCGGCCCTCACGGCTGTCCTATGGCGTCCTCGCCCACGACGCGGGCGTTCCCGCTCGGCGAGCGCCAGGTGACGATGACGACGACGGTGACGAGCTTCGGCTGGTCGGAGTTGACGGTCGGATAGGCCGAGACCGTGTAGGTGACGCCCTGGGAGACAGTCGTCACCTCCGGGACGATGGGCGCCTCGCTGGCCTTGGTGTTCGAGACCGGCACCGTCGAGCCGGCGCTCGGCTGCACCACCCCGTTCAGCGTCAGCTGGTAGGCGGTGCCGTCATAGCTCAGGTAGGGGTCGTGGGAGAGGCAGTTGCCGCCGCCGAGGGCAGGGCAGTCGGCGTTCTGGTTGAGGCCCTCCTCGAGGTCCTGGAAGGGCAGGGCGACAGCCTCGGCCATCGCCTGGGTGACAAGGCCGGTGGCGATCGAGTGCTCCTTGGCGAGGAGAGAGGCCTCCATCGTGTCTGTCACCGCCCGCTCGGCTCCGAGGAGGACGACCGAGAGGAGCGTCATGGCCACGAGCACCTCGATGAGGGAGAAGCCCCCGTCGCTCGTCGTCCGCCGCCGGAGCCGGGCGAGGCGGCTCCGGACCGCCCTCACCGCGCCCTCGGCGGCCCGATGCGCGCTCTGAGTGCACACTTGCCCACGCTGCGTAGCCTAACACGGGCTCGCCGCGCCAGAAAGCCCTGGCTATGCGGTCGCCAGCACGAAGAGGAGGTCGACCTCGCATGCCCTCTCCCCGCCCACCGCCGCCTCCCCATGACCCCGGCCTGCCCGGGCCGAGAGATGGGAGAGGGTGACCGAGAGCTCGAGGGTGTCGCCCGGCACCACCTGGCGGCGGAAGCGGGCCCGGTCTATCCCACCGAAGAGGGGCAGCTTGCCGGCAAAGCGGCCGTCGGCGAGCACGGCGGCCGCACCGAGCTGTGCCAGCGACTCCACCATGAGCACCCCGGGCAGCGTCGGCCGGCCCGGGAAGTGGCCGGCGAAGAAGCTCTCGTCGCCGGTCAGCTGCCACCGCCCCTTTGCCATCACTCCCGGCTCGAGCTGGGTGACCTCGCTCACGAGGAGGAAGGGCGGGCGGTGCGGGATGAGCTCATCGATCTCCCAGGGCGCCATGCCTGGACGCTACCGAGAGCTGCGGCGAGGGTTGCGCCGCGGCACCGCCGGGGCGGGGCTCGGGGGAGCCTCCTCGCCAGGAGCGGCCTTCTTGGCGGGAGCGGCCTTCTTTCTGGCCGCCGCCTTCTTCGAGGAAGCGGTCTTCTCGGCGGGAGCGGCCTTCGTTCCGGCCGCCGCCTTCTTCGAGGAAGCGGCCGTTCGCCCCCCTGCGGCCTTCTTGGGCTGTGCCTTCTCGGCCCCAGTCGCCGACCTCGTCCCGCCAGCGGCCCTCTTGGCAGGTGCCTTCTCTGGGGTCGCCTTCTTGGCCGCCTTCTTTGCGGGCGCGGCCTTCTTGGCCGCCTTCTTTGCGGGCGCGGCCTTCTCCTCGGTCGGCGCGCCGGCGGGGAGCGGAGCAGGGGGCGTCTCCTTGGCCGCTTTCCTTCCGGCCGCCCTCTTTGCAGCTCCTCGGTCCGCTGGCTCCGCCGTCGCCTTCTTGGCCGCTTTCTTGGCGGGAGCGGCCTTCTTCTTCGCCAGCCGCAGCTCTGCGGCGATGGTCTCCTCGCTCGGACGGCCCGAGACGGCCGCCACACCGGGGAGGGCGAGCTCGACGCCGCGGCGCTGTGGATCGAGCGCCACCACAACGAAGCTGCGCACCTCCTTCTTCTTCACCACCTCGCGGGCGCTGCGGGGCGGGGGCTCGGCCATGTTGGCGAGGGGGAGGTAGCACTGGGTGCTGTCCACCATGACGACCGCCCCGTGGGAGGTGTAGCTGTCGACCTCTCCGCTCACCTCGGTGCCGAGGGGATGGTCGGCGATGAACGAGACGAAGGTGAGCGGGTCGTTCACGGCCGCGGCGGTGGCGACGACGGTCGGCTGCCTGCGGCCGGCGGTCCGGCCGGCTGGCTCCTTTTTCGCCGGCCGCTTCGGGTCGACGGCCTCCTTGGTGGCGGCTTCGATCGCCTTGGAGACCCGGCGCTTGGCCTTGTCGTCACCGCCCGTCTCACGGACGGCGCGGCGGCTCTTCGGTCCGCGGACGGGGGTGCGGGGGCTGAAGATCCAGCCGATGCCCGGCACCGGGGTGGCACCGAAGAGGCGGCCCCGGTCGAAGAGCCAGGGGTGCTCCCCGTGGAACTCCTGGAAGGAGTCGTTCGACAAGACGGTGGCGTCGATCTTCTCGGCGATGCGGAGCAAGAAGGCGTCGCCCCGACCGATGGCGCCGGCGGGCGGGTGGACGTAGTCGCCCTTCAGCGCCGCCTCCTCGAACCTGGCCAGCTCGCTCTGGTCGATGCGGTGGGAGAAGGTGGCGTCGACGACGACCGTCACCTCTGCCTCGGGTCGCTCCCGGCGCAGCTCGGCGACGGCGTTCTCCAGCTGGGCGAGGCTCGGGGCACTCCGCCCCTCCGTGGCGATGTTCGAGCCGTCGACGACTATGTGTTCGCGTGCCATTTGCGAACAAGTCAACCAGCAATCCGGCGGCCCCCGGCGGACCGCTGCCTATCCTGCCCCCATGCAAGGGCGCGAGCGGGCCGGGCTGGGCGACTTGCCGCGCGGGCTGCGGGCCGTCCTGTTCGACTTCGGCGGCGTCCTCACGACGAGCCCCTTCGAGGCGTTCTCCAACTACGAGGCGGCCAACGGCCTGCCGGCGGGCTTCATCCGCTCTCTCAACGCCGTCGACCACCACAACAACGCCTGGGCCCGGCTCGAGCGCAGCGAGATCACCGTGGCCGAGTTCATCGTCGCCTTCGAGAAGGAGGCGGCCGCCGCCGGCCAGCGGATCGACGGGGCGGCCGTGCTCGGCCTCCTCGGCGGCGAGATCCGCCCGGCCATGCTGGCGGCGGTGCGGGCCTGCCGGGAGCGCTACCTCGTGGGGCTGCTCACCAACAACTACTTGAGCGAGCAGGCGGCGAGGGACCCGGGCGGCCAGCTCGAGGCCGTCCTCGACCTCTTCGACGAGGTGGTGGAGTCCTCGAAGATCGGGGTGCGAAAGCCCGAGCCCGCCTTCTTCGAGATCGCCTGCGACCGGCTCGGCATCACCCCTTCGGAGGCGGTCTTTTTGGACGACCTCGGCGTCAACTTGAAGCCCGCCCGGGCGATGGGGATGAAGACCCTCAAGGTGACAGACGAGAAGGAGGCGCTCGCCGCCCTCTCCGAGCTGGTCGGCCTCGAGCTGGCGGTCAGCTGACGGGCGGCCCGACGGAGCGGGCGAGCAGGTCGGCCACCTCGAGCTGGTGGATGAGGGCCGAGCCCGTGGCCGGGCTGCCGCTGACGGGCCGGCTGACATGGGAGAGCGCCGCCCACTGGCGCAGCAGGCGGTGGAGGCGGCCGTGGGCGTAGGTCCAAGCGCCCATGTTCTCCGGCTCGTCCTGCAAGAAGACGACCTCGGCCAGGTTGGGGTAGGCCTCGAGGGCGCTTGCCAGCTCGCCCTCGGGCCAGGGGTGGAGCTGCTCGATGCGCACGACCGCCACCGGCGGCTCGCCGGCCGCCAGCCGCTCGTCCCGCCGGGCCATCGCCTCGTAGGCGATCTTGCCTGAGCAGAGGACCAGGCGGCGGACAGCGGCCGGGTCGGGGGCGCCCGGGTCGGCCAGCACCGGCTGGAAGTGGCCGCTCACGAGCTCTGCCAGCTGCGAGCGGGCCTGGCGGGCCCGCAGCAGCGACTTCGGCGTCATGACGACGAGGGGGCGGCGCATCGGCCGCTTCGCCTGCGCCCGCAGCAGGTGGAAGTACTGGGCGGCCGTCGTCGGCTGGGCGACAGTCATGTTCCCCTCGGCGCAAAGGAGGAGGAAGCGCTCGAGGCGGGCCGAGGAGTGCTCGGGGCCCTGGCCCTCGTAGCCATGGGGCAGCAGGAGGACGAGGGAGGAGGCCTGGTCCCACTTCTCGCCAGCCGCCGCGAGGAAGTTGTCGATGATGATCTGCCCGCCGTTCACGAAGTCGCCGAACTGGGCCTCCCAGGCGACGAGGTCATCGGTCGACTCGACCGAGTAGCCGTACTCGAAGCCGAGGGCGGCGTACTCGGAGAGGAGCGAGTCGTAGACCATGAACGACCCGGTGCGCTCGCTCGCCAGCTCCGGCCGGCTGGCGAGGTTCTGGAGCGGCACGTACTCGGCCCCAGTCTCGTAGTCGAACAGGACGGCGTGGCGCTGGCTGAAGGTCCCGCGGCGGCTGTCCTGGCCGGCCAGCCGGACGCCCGTCCCATCGAGGAGGAGCGTCCCGAACGAGAGCGCCTCGGCGAGCGCCCAGTCGACCTCGCCCGAGGAGTAGAGCTCTGCCCGCTGGCCGAGCTGGCGGGCGAGCTTGGGATGGACGCTGAAGCCGGCAGGCGGCTCGTGGATGAGGGCCGAGAGGGCGTCGAGGTGCTGGCGGTCGGCCCCGGTCGCCACGGCCGAGAGGGGCGGCGGCTCGACCACCTTGCGCCGCACCAGGGTCTCGAGCTTGGGCGGGGCCGAGGCCCTCGTCTCGTCGAGGGCCTGCTGCAGGCGCTTGGAGAAGTCCTCGAGGGCCTTTTCGGCCTCCTCGATCGTTATGTCCCCCCGCTTCACGAGCGACTCGGTGTAGAGCTTTCGCACCGAGCGGTGCTTGTCTATCTCCCGGTACATGAGGGGCTGGGTGTAGCTCGGGTCGTCCCCCTCGTTGTGGCCGTGCAGTCGGTAGCAGACCATGTCGATGACGACGTCCTTTTTGAAGCGCTGCCGGAAGGCGACTGCCAGGCGGCCCACCCGGACGCAGGCCTCCGGGTCGTCGCCGTTCACGTGGAAGATGGGCGCCTGCACGGTCTTGGCCACGTCGGTGCAGTAGAGCGAGGAGCGGGCCGACTCGACCGGGGTGGTGAAGCCGAGCTGGTTGTTGATGACGAGGTGGATCGTGCCGCCCGTGCGGTAGCCCCGCAGCTGGGAGAGCTCGAGCGTCTCGGCCACGACGCCCTGGCCCGAGAAGGCGGCGTCGCCGTGGATCAGCACGGGCAGCACCGGGAAGGTGCCGAGGTCCTGATGGCCGTCCTGGCGGGCCCGCGCCATGCCCTCGACGACCGGGTCGACTGCCTCGAGGTGGGAGGGGTTGGAGGCGAGCGTGATGGCGAGCTCGCGCCCGTCGCGTGAATGGAACTTGCCCGAGGCGCCCTTGTGGTACTTGACATCGCCCGAGCCCTGGACGCTCTCGGGGTCGACGTTCCCCTCGAACTCGGCGAAGATCTCCCGGTAGGACTTGCCGACGATGTTGGCCAGCACGTTGAGCCGGCCCCGGTGGGCCATGCCCATGACGGCCTCGTCGATGCCCGAGCGGATCGCCTCGTCCAAGATGGCGTCGAGGAGCGGGATGGCCGACTCGGCCCCCTCGAGGCCGAAGCGCTTCTGGCCGACGTAGCGGGTGTGCAAGAAGCGCTCGAAGGCCTCCGCCGCGTTGAGCCGCCCGAGGATGTGGTGCTGCTCCTCGGGCGAGAGGGTGCCCGGCACCCCTTCCACGTGGCTCTGGATCCAGCTCTTCTGCTCGGGGTCCTGGATGTGCATGTACTCGATGCCGATCGTGCGGCAGTAGGCGTCCCGCAGGATCCCGAGGATGCGAGAGAGGGGCAGCTCCTCCTGGCCGGCCAGGCCGGTAGTGACGAACTCCCTCTCGAGGTCGAACACCGTCAGGCCGTAGGTGAGCGGGTCGAGCTCTGGGTGGAGGGCCTTTGCCCCGTGCCCGAGCGGGTCGAGATGGGCCATGAGGTGGCCCCGCACCCTGTAGAGGTTGATGAGCTGCTCGACGAGGGCCTGCTTGCGCAGCCGGCCCCGCTCGCCCTCGGCCCGGTTGAACGGGTTCATGTCCTGGTGCCAGCGGGCCGGCTGGTAGGGCACCTCGAGGGCCCGGAAGATCTCGTCGTAGAAGTCGTGCTCGCCGAGGAGCAGCTCGTGCAGGTGGGTGAGGAAGAGGCCCGACTCGGCGCCCTGGATGATGCGGTGGTCGTAGGTCGAGGTGAGGGTGACGACCTTCGAGATGCCGAGCTCGGCCAGGGCAGCCGGGTCGGCCGCCGCCCACTCGGGCGGGTAGGCGAGGGCGCCGACCCCGATGATCGCCCCCTGGCCCGGCATCAGGCGGGGCACCGACTGGGTGGTCCCGAGGGTGCCCGGGTTCGTGATCGTCACCGTGACGCCGGCGAAGTCCTCGAGGGAGAGCTTGTTCGTCCTCACCTTGCGCACGAGGTCCTCGTAGGCGTGCAGGAAGGAGCGGAAGTCGAGCGTGTCCGCCTCCTTCACGCACGGGACGACGAGGGAGCGAGAGCCGTCGGCCCGCTCGACGTCGACGGCGATGCCGAGGCCGACGTGGTCGTGGCGGATCACCCCGGGCGTCTTCTTGCCGTCGCTGTCCTCGACATAAGAGGCGTTGAGGGCGGGTACCGCCACAAGGGCGCGCACGACGGCCCAGCCGATGAGGTGGGTGAAAGAGACCTTGCCCCCGATCGTGCGGCGCAGGTGGTTGTTGAGGATCTGCCGGTTGACCTCGAGGAGCTTGGCCGGGACCGGGTGGACGCTCGTCGCCGTCGGGACGGCGAGCGACTGCTTCATGTTCTCGGCGATGCGGGCCGCCACCCCCCGCAACGCCTGGGCTTGGGGCTCCTCCCTCGCCGCCGGGACCGGTGCGGCCGCCGCCGCTGGCGGCGTCGCCTCGGCCGGAACAGCAGCGGGAGCAGCCAGCGGGACAGCCGAGCCGTTGGCAGCCGGCGGCGGGGGCGCCGGCTGGGGCGGGGAGAGGCGGGCGCTGCGGTAGTCGGCGAAGAACTCCTGCCAGCTCTCGGTCACCGACTTGGGGTCGGCCAGATAGGCCTCGTACATCTCTTCGACGAGCCAGGCGTTTGCCCCGAACGCCCCGGTCGGAACATCGCGTATGGAATCGGTAGCCACCGCCGAGCGATCCTACCGGGGTCCGGGCTCCCGCCTTTCTCGGCCGGGGAGCAGAACTGGGCCGAGCGGCCCTTCTCCTTGCGATTGCGGCTGGGCGACAGACGCTGATATCACAGGCCGGTGGCGGCAGGCGGCCTTCTCGTGGAGGAGCACGCATGCGACGCCGGGCCGTCGGCCCCCTGCGTCGTCTTCGTGCACGGCTCGATGGACCGCCACACGAGCTTCGCCCGCATCGCCAACAGGCTGCTGGACAGCTGTGATGTCGTCACCTACGACCGGCGCGGCTATGCCGCCTCCCGCCACGTCGCCCCGCCCGCCGCCGGGCTGGCCGACCACGTGGCCGACCTGGAGGAGGTGGTGGCCGGCCGGCGGGCCACCCTCGTCGGTCACAGCTACGGCGGCACCCTCGTGCTCGCCTTCGCCGCCCGCCACCCCGACCTCGCCGCCTCCCTCCTCGCCTACGAGCCTCCCCTGCCGTGGCTCGAGTGGTGGCCGGCTCGCGGCGAGCGGGAGCGTCCCTTCGGCGACATGAGCGGGCCGGAGGCGGCCGAGTCCTTCTTGGTCCACATGGTGGGCGACCGCTTCCACCGCCTGCCGGCCAGCACGCGGGAGGAGCTGGCAAGAGATGGCGATGCCCTCGTGGCCGAGCTGACGGCCATCCGGCTCGACCCGCCCCCCTTCGAGCCGGCCGCCATCTCCTCCCCCACCCTCGTCGTGCGGGGCACCCACGCCTCCGCCCACCAGGTGGCCGGGACCGACCTCCTCGTGGCTGCCATCCCCGGCGCCGAGCTGCGGGTGGTGCCCGGCGCCGGCCATGGCGGCCACCTGAGCCACCCCCGCGAGTTCGCTGCCCTCGTGAGAGAGGCGGTCGCCCTCGCCGGGGCGGCGGAGCCACGCCCTTAGGCTGGGGGCGCCCCAACGAAGGCACGTCGCGCGGGCGAGAGCTCCCCGGCGGCGTCCACCGAACCCTGCTCCTCGAGGCTGCGGCCGCCTGCGAGCGGCTGCTTGACAGAGGAGAAGGCATGAGGGTGCTTCTGACGGGGGCGACAGGCTTCATCGGGGGCCACCTTGCCGCCCGCCTCGCCGGGCGGGGCGACGAGGTCGTCCCCGTCGCCCGGCGCTCGCCCGGGCCGGGCGAGGTCGGCCTCGACCTCGAGGCGGGACAGCTCGACCTCTCCCGCCTCGAGAGCGGGACCCTCGAGGGCATCGACGCCTCTGTCCACCTCGCCGGCGCCCCCATCATCGGCCGCTGGAGCGCCGGTCGGCGGGAGGAGATCATGGCGAGCCGGGTAGGCGTCGGCCACCTGGTCGCCCGCCAGCTCGCCGCTCTCTCGCGCCGGCCGCGGGTGCACGTCACCGGCTCTGCCATCGGCTACTACGGCGAGAGGGGCGAGGAGCTGCTCGAGGAGGCCTCCCCGCCCGGGAGCGGCTTTCTGCCCGATGTCTGCCGGGCCTGGGAGGAGGCAGCCGCCCCGGCGGCAGCAGCGGGCATCCGGACCGTGGCGGTGCGCACCGGCATCGTCCTCGGCAGAGGCGGTGCCCTCGGCGCCCAGCTGCCGCTCTTCAAGGCCGGGCTCGGCGGCCGGCTCGGGAGCGGCCGGCAGTGGATGAGCTGGATCTCCCTCGAGGACGAGGTCTCGGCCATCCTGGCGGCCCTCGACGACGAGGCGCTCTCCGGCCCTGTGAACGCCGTGGCGCCCGCCCCGGTGCGAAACAGCGAGTTCACCGCCACCCTCGCCCGGCTCGTCCACCGGCCGGCGCTGCTGGCGGTCCCCTCGCCCCTGCTGCGGGCCGCCCTCGGGGCCGGGCCGGCCGACGAGATGCTCCTCGCCAGCCAGAAGGTGGCGCCCGCCGCCCTCGAGCGGGCCGGCTTCTCCTTCGCCCAGCCCGAGCTCGAGGGGGCGCTGCGGGCCGCCTTGGCCTGAGGATTTTCCCGCCGGGAGGGCTCGGACCTACCCTCGGGTAACTTGAACGAGGGATCGAGATGACCGACTGGAACTTCGCCGACGTCTGGGAGCTCGCCGCCCGCCTCCGGGGCGACGAACGGGCGCTCGTCCATGGCGAGCGGAAGATCTCCTGGTCGCTCTTCGACAAGAGGGCCGCCGGGGTGGCCCGCCGGCTGCAGGAGGCCGGCCTCGGCCGCGGCGCCAAGGTCGCCCAGTACCTCTACAACTGCAACGAGTACCTGGAGGCGCTCTTCGCCGCCTACAAGGTCTCGATGGTGCCGGTGAACACGAACTACCGCTATGGGGCCGACGAGCTCGCCTACCTCTGGGAGAACGCCGATGCCGAGGCGGTCGTCTTCCACGAGAGCTTCCTCCCCCTCGTGGCCGAGGTGCGGGGCCGGGTGCCGGGCGTGAAGCTGTGGCTCTGTGTCGGCGAGGGCCCCGACGGCAGCCTCTCGGCCCTCCTCCCGGAGTGGGCCGAGCCCTACGAAAAGGCGGCCTCCTTTCTCCCCGAGTCGGCCTCCACCCATGTCGAGGCGGAGGGCGGGCGCTCGGGCGACGACCTCTTCTTCCTCTACACGGGCGGCACGACGGGCCTGCCGAAAGGGGTCATGTGGCGCCAGGACGACCTGTTCGTCCTGTTGAACCGGGGCTCGCCCCTGCCGATGCCAGACGAGGAGGGCATGGAGGGGGTCGCCTCGTTCCTCGAGGCGATAGCTGCGAGCCCGCCGGCCGTCCTGCCGGCCTGCCCGCTCATGCACGGCACGGGCGCCTTCACCGCTTTCAGCGCCCTCATCCTGGGCGGGGCCGTCGTCACCCTGCCGAACAAGAGCTTCGACCCGGTCGCCCTCCTCGACGCCGCCGAGCGGGAGAAGGTGAACCTCATCTCTATCGTCGGCGACGCCTTTGCCAAGCCGATACTGCGCGCCCTTGACGCCGAGCCGGACCGCTGGGATCTCTCGAGTCTGCTCGGCATGATCTCATCGGGCGTCATCTGGAGCGAGGAGACCAAGCGGGGCCTTCTCCGCCACAATCCGAACATGATGCTCGTCGACGCCTTCTCCTCCTCCGAGGCGCTCGGCATGGGCTCTTCGGTCTCCACGGCCGACACGGCAGCGGGCACCGCCTCTTTCCTCCTCGGCTCGGAGGCGAAGGTGATCGACGAGGAGGGACGGGAGATCCCGCCCGGCTCGGGCCGGCCCGGACGACTCGCCCTCGGGGGCAGGCTCCCGCTCGGGTACTACAAGGACGAGGAGAAGACGGCGGCCACCTTCGTCGAGATCGACGGCGTCCGCTACTCGGTGCCGGGTGACTACGCCATCGTCGCCCCCGACGGCAGCCTGCAGCTGCTCGGCCGGGGCTCGGTCTCGATCAACACCGGCGGCGAGAAGGTCTTCCCCGAGGAGGTGGAGGAGGCGCTCAAGACCCATGCCTCGGTCCGCGACGCCGCCGTCGTCGGCGTGCCCGACGAGCGCTTCGGCCAGGCGATCACCGCCCTCGTCGAGCCGGTGGGCGGGAGGGAGGTGTCGGCCGAGGAGCTGGTCGAGCACGTGAAGAGCCGCCTCGCCTCCTTCAAGGCGCCCCGCTACGTCGTCTTCGTGCCCTCGGTCGGTCGCTCGCCGGCCGGCAAGGTCGACTACAAGGAGCTCGCCGCCCGGGCGGCCGCCCAGCTCGGGCTGCCGGCTTAGGAGGAAGCGCCCCGCAGGTGGTTCGCCCCGTGCCGGCGGACGAAGTCGTTGACGGCGTAGTAGGCGTCGATCGACTCGCCGGCATCCCCCCAGAAGCCCTCGATGACGTCGTAGCAGATCTGGCCGGCCGCCACGTAGTGGTTGTTGACGTCGGTGATCTCGAGCTCGCCCCGGGCCGAGGGCGTGAGGGTCGAGATGACCTCGAAGACCGAGGCGTCGTAGAGGTAGGCCCCCGTCACGCAGTAGCGCGAGGGCGGGGTGGCCGGCTTCTCGACGATGCGGACCACCTGGCCCGAGCTGTCGAGCTCGGGCACGCCGAGGTGGCGGAGGTGCTCGACCTCGGGGATCTCGGCGAAGAGGAGGCGGGCCCCGCCGCCCTGGCCCTCGAAGGCCGCCACCGAGGGGGCGATCGAGTACTGGAAGACGTTGTCGGCCAGCATCACGCAGACGGGCTCGCCGTCGGCGAAGTGGGCGGCGAGGCCGAGCGCCTCGGCGATGCCGCCCGGCCGCTCCTGGTAGCCGTAGGTGAGGAGATCTAGCCCCTCCTCCCGGCCGTTCGAGAGGAGGCGGAGGAACTCGCCGGCGTGCGTGCCGCCGGTCACCACCATGATCTCTCTGATCCCGGCAGAGGCGAGGTTCTCGATGGCATAGCTCACCATCGGCCTGTCCCCGATCGGGAGCAGGTGCTTGTTGGTGATCCTCGTGAGCGGGAACAGACGGCTGCCGGTCCCGCCTGCGAGAAGGACGCCTTTCACCCGCCGGAGCCTAATCGGGGCCGGCCCCCGCCCTCAGGTGCGAAGGAAGCGGCGGATGGCGGCGGCCGAGCCGGCCATGCCGATGAAGA
>JAJYQK010000034.1 GCA_021794645.1 Actinomycetes bacterium | reverse complement strand
CGGAGTGCGCGCTCGGCCAGGTCTCGCTCCCGCCGGCCGGGTTCGCCGGCCCGGCCCCGGGGAAGGGGGAGGGCGGCACCTGGTAGCTGACGCCGTCGCGGCCAGCTTCGTAAGGCGGGCGGTTGCCGAGCCCCCCGAGGCGGCCCCGCGCCCTGGTCGTGACCCCGGCCAGCATCTCGAGGAGGAAGCCGTAGATCGGCAGCAGAGCCGAGATGACCGCCCAGACCGCAGGGGGCAGCCGCCACGGCGTCGTGCCGATGGCCCGGCGCATGCGCTGGGCGTAGAAGTAGCCGAGGGCTCCGAACAGCGCCAACAGGACGAAGTCCGAAGCCGCCGTCGAGGCACTCACGCTTCCGAGAAGTCCCATAGTCGCTCCTTTACCCACTGTCAAGGCTAACCCCGGAGGAGGCCGGGCTCTTCCCTTCCCGGCTTCCACTCAGCAAACTCCCAGACAGTCCCGCCGTCAGAGACCGTGCTTGCTGGCCCGCTCCAGGCAGGGCCGGTGCCAGTGGCGGCGCAAATCGGCGCCTCCGAGCGGCACGACCACCACGTGGCCGACGCCGGGGCGGATCTCCTGGTTGCAGCCGGGGCAGAGGTACTCCTTTCTCGCCTGGTAGGGCTGCACCTGCTGCAGCTCGGCCATGCGGCCGGTGAGCGGGTCGTTGAGGAAGACCGCTCCCGGCCGGCTGCTCGGGCGGCTTCCCCTTCGGCGCGACGGCATGGAGGGATTATGGTGCGCCGGTGAACCAAGTCCTCACGAGCAGGAGAGACGGCGTGCTCACCGTCTCTATCAACCGCCCCGAGAAGAAGAACGCGGCGGATGACGCGACCTGGGCGGGGCTGGAGGAGGCCTTCCGGTCGGCTGCGGTCGACCGCGGGGTGAGGGTCGTCGTCGTGACGGGAGAGGGTGGGGAGTTCTGCGCCGGAGCGGACCTGTCCGACCTCGAGGCGGAGGCGGCCCACCCCCTCTGGCGCATGCGCGCCATCCACTCGGTCGCCCTCGCCCTGCACCGCGTCCCGCAGCCGACCATCGCCAAGGTCGAGGGCGTGGCGGTCGGGGCCGGCTGCAACCTCGCTTTCGGTTGCGACCTCGTCGTCGCGAGCGAGACCGCCCGCTTCTCGGAGATCTTCTCCCGCCGGGGGCTCTCGCTCGACTTCGGCGGCTCCTGGCTCCTCTCCCGCAGGATCGGACTCCACCGGGCGAAAGAGCTCGCCTACTTCGGCGACATCCTGAGCGCCGCCGAGGCGGCCTCGCTCGGCCTCGTGAACAAGGTGGTGCCGCCGGCCGAGCTGGACGGCTTCGTCGCCGGCTGGGCGGCCCGCCTGGCCGCCGGCCCACCGCTCGCCCTCTCTCTCACCAAGTCCCTCCTCGACGAGGCGGCCGGCCTCTCTTTCGCCGAGGCGCTCGACCGGGAGGCCGAGGTGCAGGCGATCAACATCTCCTCCGAGGACGGCAAGGAGGCGATGGCGGCCTTCCTCGCCCGCCGGGAGGCCGATTTCAAGGGACGCTGAGGAGAGCCCGCCTCGAACGGCTCGGGCTGCGCCCCGCCGCTCTCAGGCGAGCGCCTTCTCCGGGTCGACGGCCGGCACGCCGAGGGCCGCTGCGACCGGCTCGCTCGTGCACTCGCCGCCGACGGCGTTGACACCGCCCTTCAGCTCGGGATCGCTGGCGATCGCCTTGCGCACGCCCTGTTCCGCCAGGGCGACGACATAGGGGGTGGTGGCGTTGGTGAGGGCGTAGGTGGAGGTGTGCGGGACGGCAGCCGGCATGTTGCCGACGGCGTAGTGGAGGACGTCGTGGACGAAGTAGGTCGGGTCGGCGTGAGTGGTCTCGTGCGTCGTCTCGATGCAGCCGCCCTGGTCGACGGCGACGTCGACGATGACCGCGCCGGGCCGCATGCCCGCCACCATCTCGTCGGTCACGACGACAGGAGCCCGGCCGCCAGCCACGAGCACGGCACCGATCACGAGGTCCGCCTCGGCGATCGCCCGCTCGATCGAGCCCCTGTTGGAGGCGAGGGTCATGATGCGGCCCTTGTGGATCTGGTCGACCCAGCGGAGGCGGTCGACGTTGCGGTCGAGGAGGATCACCTCGGCCTCCATGCCCTGGGCGATCCAGGCGCTGTTCCAGCCGACGTGGCCGGCGCCGATCACGACCACCCGGGCCGGGCGGACCCCCGGCACACCCCCGAGGAGGATGCCGCGGGTGCCGTTGCGCTTCTCGAGCAGGGTGGCGCCCACCTGGGTGGCGATCCGGCCGGCCACCTCGCTCATCGGGGCGAGCAGGGGGAGCCCGCCGTCGGGGGTCTGCACGGTCTCGTAGGCGATGGCGGTCGTGCCGGCCTCGAAGAGCGCCTCGGCGACGGCCGGGTAGGCGGCGAGGTGGAGGTAGGTGAAAAGGACGAGGTCCTTGCGGAGGTACTTGAACTCGGACTCCTGCGGCTCTTTCACCTTGCAGACGAGCTCGCAGCCCCAGGCCTCCTCGGCCGAGACCAGGCTCGCCCCGGCCGCCTTGAAGTCGTCGTCTGAGAAGGACGAACCGAGGCCGGCGCCCGACTCCACCTTCACCGCGTGGCCGAGCGAGGTCAGCTCGCGGACACCATCAGGCGTCATCGCGACCCTGTTCTCAGCTGTCTTCACCTCGGTCGGGATACCGATGATCACCGCAGATCCCCTTCCTGACCTCTGTCAAGTTCCCGTGAGCAGTGCCCACACCCCACAGGCACTCGCTGGGGGGCCGCCGTGGCAAGTTGTGGCGACGAGCCACGATATCGGCACCGCTCGGTTGCTGTAAATCGCAAAACAGTCGTGAAGCGCGTCTCGGACAACGGATCGCGCAGCGGAAAGGTGGTTTTTGCCACTGGAACCGGGGCGGGACCATGGGCAGGTGCCAGAGATCCCCGAGGAGAACCTCTCGCCGGTCTGGCCTGCAGGCGAGCGGAGCCGACCCGACCCGACCCGGGCGAGAAGGAAGCCCTCATCTCGAGTGGCTGGCCCTCGGAGGCCTTTGCCGCCTGGGAGCGCGAGTGCGAGCTCTCCCGCCGGGTCGTCGCCCCCTCGGCTCTAGCTGACCTCGGCTCCGCCGCCGACGGCACGGCGCAGTCGCTTCGCGACGTCCTCATCTCGATGATCTCTGAGTACTCCCGCCACCTGCGGCCACACCGACCTGCTGCGAGAGCGCCTCGACGGCAAGGTGGGGCTGTGAGACGAGGCGGCGGGCCCGCTCACCGGTAGCCTTATCCCTGGTGGAACCGTCCAGGTCGATCCTCGACACGATCTCCTCACCTGATGACCTGAAGGCCCTCAGCCTCGAAGAGTGCGAGGCGCTCGCAGAAGAGATGCGGGCGTTCATCGTCGAGTCGGTGACGAGAACAGGCGGCCACCTCGGCTCGAACCTCGGTGCGGTCGAGCTCACGATCGCTCTCCACCGGGTCTTCTCCTCGCCAGAGGACGTCTTGTTGTTCGACACCGGCCATCAGGCCTATGTCCACAAGCTCATCACGGGGCGGAAAGAGGGCTTTGCCAAGCTGAAGGCAAAAGGCGGGCTCTCTGGCTACCCGAACAGGAAAGAGTCGGTCCACGACGTCATAGAGAACTCCCATGCCTCGACGGCGCTCTCTTGGGCCCATGGCATCGCGGCGGCGAGAAAGCTGCAGGGCCAAGACGAGGGCCGCCACGTCGTGGCGGTGGTGGGAGACGGCGCCCTCACAGGCGGCATGGCCTATGAGGCCCTCAACAACCTCGGCCATGCCGGCTCGAGGGTCGTCATCGTGTTGAACGACAACGGCCGCAGCTATGCCCCGACCATCTCCAAGCTCTCGGGCTCTCTCACCCAGCTGCGCCTCGACCCGCGGTACCTGAAGCTGCGGGAGGCCTTCAAGGGGGTCATCGAGGACGTCCCCGTGATGGGGCCGATCGCCGAGCACTCCTTCCGGGGCATCACCTCGGCCCTGCGCGAGGTGGTCGAGCCGCGGGTCTTTTTCGAGGCGCTCGGGGTGAGATACACCGGCCCGCTCGACGGCCACGACATCTCCCAGATGGAACAGGCCCTCGCCAAAGCAGCCAGCTGGGAGGGCCCGATCGTGCTCCACCTCCTCACCCACAAGGGCAAGGGCTACGAGCCGGCAGAAGAAGACGACGTGCAAAAGCTGCACGACTACAAGGCCGCCCCCCGCGACGAGGGCGGCCTGAAACCGGCAGGAGAGGGACAAAGAGGAGAGAGCTACACAGCTGCTTTCACAAAGGCCCTCTTGGAAGAGGCCGACAGTGACGACGCTCTTGTCGCCATCACAGCGGCCATGCCCGGGCCAACGGGCCTTCTTCCTTTCGAAAAGGCCCACAAGGAGCGCTTTTTCGACGTCGGCATCGCCGAGCAGCACGCCATGACCACAGCAGCGGGCATGGCCTTTTCCGGCCTGCACCCGGTCGTGTGCATCTACTCGACTTTCCTCCAGCGCTGTGTCGACCAGTGGAACCTAGATGTCGCCTTGCACAAAGCACCTGTGGTCGTCGTCGCCGACCGGGCCGGCATAACAGGAGACGACGGCCCGAGCCACCACGGCATCTACGACATGCACTCGGCCCTTTCCATCCCGGGCGTGCGGGTCTATGCCCCCTCTGAGCCAGCTGAGATCGCCCCGCTTTTGAAAGAGGCGCTCGCTTGTCGTGAGCCCGCCTTGTTGCGCTACCCGAAGACCCCCTCTGAGGGCTCGCTCGGGCCCCCCGGGCGCCCCGGTGCCCACAGGGTGTTGAAAGAAGGAGAACAGATCGTCCTTGTCGGCATCGGCAAGCTGGCGCGAAGGGCCCTCGAGGCCGCCCAGCTGTTAGAGGCCGAGGGCATCTTCCCAGAGGTGATCGACCCCCGGGTCATCTCTCCTGTGCGAGACGAGCTCTTAGAAGACCTCGCCGGCTTTCGCCTCGTCATGACAGCAGAAGACGGCATCACCAAAGGCGGAGCAGGCGAGCACCTCGCCACTCTCACCAAGAAGATGGCCGAGACGAAGGGACAAAAGCCGCCCTTTTTCGTCAACCTCGGCATCCCGATCGCCCACCTGCCCCACGGCTCGCCCGATGAGATCCTCTCGGCGCTCGGGCTCGATGGGCCGGGCATCGCCGCCTCTGTGCTCGAGGCCGCCAGCTGGCTCGAGGTGGGCGGGGATCAGTCGGTCGCCTCTTCGGGGAGGGGCTCGGCCAGCTGAGGGCCCTCGGCCCGGCTGTTGCCCACCTCCGGGCCGACCCTGTAGGCGACGAGGAAGTCCTCGGGGGCCGGCCGCAGCAGCGCCCCCAGCTCTCCCGCCTCGAGCGGGCCGGGCGAGAGCCATGCCTCGTAGTCCTGCCTCTGCAGCACCACGGGCATGCGGTCGT